>JAIEOO010000072.1 GCA_019750475.1 Acetobacteraceae bacterium
CCTGCGCCGAGGCCGGCCTGCCCCTCCTGCTGGCCGGGCGCGCGCCACCCGGGCGCTGGCCGGCGCGCCTGCCCGACCTGCGCTCCCGCCTCGCGGCGACGGCCTGGGCCGGGCTGCAACCGCCGGGGGACGCGTTGCTGGCCGCGCTCTTCGCCAAGCTGCTCGCCGATCGGCAACTCGCCCTGGAGCCCGCGACGCAGGGCTTCCTGCTGGCGCGGCTGCCGCGCGAAGGCGCCGCCCTGCGGGAGGCCGCGGCGCGGCTCGACCGGGCCTCGCTCGCCGCCGGGCGGCGGCTGACGCGGGCGGCGGCCCTTGCGGCGCTGTCCGGCCTCGTGGATGACGGTTCGGAGACAACCGCCTCGGCCACGCTGCCCGTGCCCGGCCCGCTGCTGTAGGCTGCCCCCATGTCGAACGCCGCCCTGGACCTCCCCGCCGAGCCCGCGCTGATGGGAAGCCCCGCGCGCTTCTTCAACCGCGAGCTCTCCTGGCTCGACTTCAACACGCGCGTGCTGGAGGAAGCGGCGAACCCGCAGCACCCGCTGCTGGAGCGCCTGCGCTTCGTCGCCATCTCGGGCTCGAACCTCGACGAATTCTACTCGGTGCGCGTCGCCGGCCTCGTCGGGCAGGAGCGCGAGGGGATCACCGAGCCCTCGCCGGACGGGCTCTCGCCGATCCAGCAGCTCCAGGCCATCCACCAGCGCGGTCTCGACCTCATCCTCGGGCAGCAGGAGGCGTGGCGGACCTTGCGCGTGCTGCTGCGGGGCGCCGGCCTCTCGGTGCTCGAGGCCGACGAGCTGGACGAGACCGACATCGCCTGGCTCGACGCCGTGTTCAACGAGCGCGTCTTCCCCGTGCTCACGCCGCTCGCCGTGGATCCGGCACATCCCTTCCCCTTCATCGCCAACCTCGCGCTCTGCATGGCGCTGAAGCTGGTGCGGGAGGAGGATGGCGGGATGATGCGGGCGCTGCTGACCCTGCCGCCGCAGGTCGAGCGCTTCGTCCGCTTGCCCGAACGGGAGGGTTCGGGCATCCGCTTCGTCGCGCTCGAGGACGTGATCGGCCTCAACCTGCACCACCTCTTCCCCGGCTTCATCGTGGCCGAGCGCGGCATGTTCCGCCTGATCCGCGACACCGACGTCGAGTTCGAGGAGGAGGCCGAGGACCTGGTCCGCTCCTACGAGACGGCGCTGAAGCGCCGACGCCGCGGCCGCGCCATCCGCCTCGTCGTGGACGCGCGCATGCCGCCCGACATGGTGGATTTCGTGGCGGAGGAACTGGACGCCGACCGCGCCACCGTCTTCACCGTGGACGGGCTGCTGGGTGTGGCGGACCTGCGGCAGCTGATCGTGGATGACCGGCCGGACCTGCTCTTCACGCCCTACACGCCCCGCTTCCCGGAGCGCATCCTCGACTATGGCGGGGATTGCTTCGCCGCGATCCGCGCCAAGGACATCGTCGTCCACCACCCCTATGAGAGCTTCGACGTGGTGGTGCAGTTCCTGCGCCAAGCGGCGCGGGACCCGAACGTGGTCGCGATCAAGCAGACGCTGTACCGCACGACCCGCGACAGCCCCATCGCCCAGGCGCTGAAGGAGGCGGCCGAGGCCGGCAAGAGCGTCACCGCCATGGTGGAGCTGAAGGCCCGGTTCGACGAGGAGCGCAACATCGCCCTCGCGCGCGAACTGGAAGCCGCCGGGGTGCAGACGGTCTACGGCTTCGTCGAGCTGAAGACCCACGCCAAGATCAGCCTGGTCGTCCGGCGCGAGGGCCAGGCGCTGCGCTCCTACGCGCATTTCGGCACGGGCAACTACCACCCGATCACCGCGCGCATCTACACCGACCTCAGCTTCTTCACGGCCGATCCCGCGCTGACGCGGGACGCGGCGAAGCTGTTCAACTACATGACCGGCTACGCCCGGCCCGAGACGATGGAGAAGCTGGCCTTCGCGCCGCTCACCATCCGCCCCACCCTCCTCGCGCTGATCGAGGCCGAGATCGCCCATGCGAGGGACGGCAAGCCCGCCGGCATCTGGCTGAAGATGAACTCCCTCGTGGACCGGGACCTGATCGACGCGCTCTACCGGGCCTCCCAGGCCGGTGTGCGCGTCGAATGCGTGGTCCGCGGCATCTGCTGCCTGCGCCCGGGCGTTGCGGGGCTGAGCGAGAACATCAGGGTGAAGTCCATCGTGGGCCGCTTCCTCGAGCACAGCCGCATCGCCGTCTTCGGCAACGGCCACCGGCTGCCCAGCCGGCGGGCCCGCGTCTACATCTCCTCGGCCGACTGGATGGCCCGCAACATGGACTGGCGCGTCGAGACGATGGTGCCGGTCGAGAACCCGACGGTGCACGCGCAGATCCTGGACCAGATCATGGTGGTGAACCTGCGCGACGCGGCGCAGAGCTGGGACCTGGAGCCCGATGGCAGCTGGCGCCGGCGGGCCCCCGATCCCAACCAGTTCTCCGCCCATGGCTACTTCATGACCAACCCGTCGCTGTCCGGACGCGGCAGCGCCCTCACGCGCCGCCAGGCCCAACCCCGGCGCCCGCGGCAGGACCGCGTCCGGCAGGACTGACCCGATGGATATCACACCCCCCAGGGTGATGGCCCGTGCGGCGCGCTTCGGCGTCGTGGACATGGGCTCCAACTCCATCCGCCTCGTCGTCTACGAGGGGATGGCGCGGAACCCGCACGCCATCTTCAACGAGAAGGCCGTGCTCGGCCTCGGGCGCGGGCTGCACAACACGGGCCGGCTGAACGACGTGGCGGCCGAGCAGGCCCTGACGGTCGTCGCGCGCTACGGAGCCCTCGCCCGCGGGATGGGCGCCGAGCCGCTCGAATTGCTGGCGACCGCCGCCGTCCGTGATGCCGCGAACGGCCCGGCCTTCATGGAGGAGGTGGGCCGCCGCCTGCCCGGCGCGACCATCCGCGTCCTGACCGGGGACGAGGAGGCGCGCATCTCGGCCGAGGGGCTGCTGCTCGGCGTGCCGGGGGCCGAGGGCGTGCTGGGCGACCTCGGCGGCGGATCGCTCGAGCTCGTCCGCCTCGTCCAGGGGCGCGTGGCGGAAACCGCCTCGCTTCCCGTCGGCACGATCCGCCTGGCCGACCGGGCCGAAGGCGATGTCGGCCGGGCGCGCAGCATCGTCGAGGCGGAGCTGAAATCCGTCCCCTGGCTCGGCGCGCAGCCGCTCAAGGACCTGTTCCTGGTGGGCGGCACCTTCCGGGCGCTGGCGCGGATCCACATCGCCCAGACGGGCTACCCGCTCCACATCGTCCACCACTACGCCATCCGCCGCGAGGAAGCCCGCGACCTCGCCGGCGTCATCATGACGGCGCCGCGCAAGTCGCTGGAGCGGATGCCGTCGGCGCCCACCAAGCGCCTCGCCGACATGCCCTTCGCCGCCGTGGTGATGCGGCGGCTGCTGCGCGCCTCCAACGCCGCGCGCGTCGTCTTCTCGGCGAACGGGCTGCGGGAAGGGTGGTATGCGGGGCGCCTCGACCCCGCCGTGCGGTCGGAGAACCCGCTGCTGGCCGCGGCGCGGGAACTGTGCGGGATGCTCGGCCGCGACCCCGGCCTGCCGCCCGCCCTGATCCGCTGGACCGAACCGCTGGTGGACGAGGGCGTCACCAACGAGGATCTGCGCCGAGCCGCCTGCTGGATGAGCGACACGGGCAGCCGCGACCATCCGGAATACCGCGCCGAGCAGAGCTTCTTCCGCATCCTGCGGCTGCACGGCGTGGGCCTCGATCACCACGACCGCGCCTTCCTCGCCCTCGTCACCGCGCTGCGCTACGAGGCCGACCCCGCGGCGGCCTACCTGATGCCGGCCAAGAGCCTGCTCTCGGCCGCGACCGTGCGCCGCGCCGAGGTGGCGGGCGCCGCCCTCCGCCTCGCCTACACGCTCTGCGGCGGCGTGCCCTCCCTGCTGGCGGCGACACAACTCGAGAAGCGCGGCCGCCGCCTCGTGCTGCGCCTCAACCTCGGCGGCGGCGTCTTCGCCGGCGAGAGCGTGCTGCGCCGCCTGGAGGCGCTGGCGCTGACCCTCGGGCTGGAGCCGTTGCTGGAGACGTGAGGCTGGCGTTGCTGGGGGAGGCGCTGCCTCCCCCAGGCCCCCTCCGCCGGGGAGCCACGGGCTCCCCGGACCCCTGCGAATCCTTTGGGGATTGGGGAGGGGCCGAAGTGCCCCTCCCCAATCCCCAACAAACGATCCGTGGGTCCAGGGGGCCGTGCCCCCTGGCGGGGAGGGTCTGGGAGGGGCAGCGCCCCTCCCAGCGCCACCGGCCTCAGCGCATCAGCACCAGCACCGCGCTGAGCGTCGCGACGCTGAGCGCCGTCGAGACGAGGACGGTCGCGCCCGAGCGTGACGGGTCCGTCGCGTAGCGCGTGGCCATGAGGAAGGCGTTGGCGCCGGTGGGCAGGGCGGCGGTCGTCACGGCGACGGCGGTTTCCAGATCCGAGAGGCCGAAGCTGCGGCACATCGCCCAGACGAGCAGCGGCAGGGCGGCGAGCTTCAGCGGCACGCTGATCGCGATGCGCCCCATGGCGCCGCGGGCGGAGAAGCCGCGCAGCGAGGCGCCGAGGCAGAAGAGGGAGACGGGCGGCGCGGCGGCGCCCAGCAGTTCCAGCGTGTGGCGCGCGGCGCCGGGGACGGGCAGGTGCAGCGTGCTCCAGACCAGGGCGGCGAGGACGGCCATGACGATCGGGTTGCGCAGCACGCCGCCGGCGGTCGCGCGCAGCAGGGGCAGGGGGGCGGCGCCGGGGTTGCGCGCGATCTCCGCCACCACCGTCGCGGTGCCGAGCAGCACCATGGAGTGCAGCGCGAGGATGGCGATGAGGATCGCGAGTCCCTGCTGTCCGTAGGCCGCCGTGATGAGCGGGATGCCCATCATGACGGTGTTGCCGAACACGACGTCGAGCGAGAGGGTGCCCGCGCGGTCGAGCGGCAGCCCGGCGCGGCGCGCGCCGAGGATGGTGCCGGCGTAGAGGATCGCGGTGCCGAGGAAGAAGGCGAGGGCCGCCGCGCCGCCGCCCGAATGCCCGGCCGTGCCGCTGGCGAAGAGGAGGGCCGGCGCGGCGAAGGAGAACGCGAAGAGGTTGAGGCCGCGGAACCCGGCCTCGGTGATCCAGTCGCGCCAGGCGGCCACGAAGCCCGCGAGGATGAGGGCGAAGATCGGCGCCACCACCTCGAGGACGACGAGCGCGGCGTCAGCCACGCAGCAATGCCTCGACGAAGGCGGGCAGGTCCGGCTGGCGGCTGCGATGCGTGCGCGCGGCGTGGAGGATGGCGCGCACCTCGGCGACGGTCCGGTCGAAATCCCGGTTGACGAGGACGTGGTCGCACTCGGTCCAGTGCGCGATCTCGTCGCGGGCGGCGGCCATGCGGCGCGCGACCTCCTGCGGGTCGTCCTGTTCCCGCCGCAGCAGCCGGCGCTCGAGCTCCGCGAGGGAGGGCGGCAGGAGGTGGACGCCGACGACATCCCCCGGGAGCGCGGCGCGGAGCTGCCGGTGCCCTTGCCAGTCGATGTCGAAGAGCACGTCGAGCCCTTCGGCGAGCGCCTGTTCCACCGGCGCGCGCGGCGTGCCGTAGCGTCGGCCGAAGACCTCCGCGTGCTCCAGCAGTTCGCCGTTCGCGGCCATCGCCTCGAAGGTGGCGGCGTCGCGGAAGAAGTAGTGCTTGCCCTCCACCTCGCCGGGCCGGGGCGCGCGCGTCGTCGCCGAGACGGAGAGCGACAGCGCCGGCTCGACGGCAAGCAGGGCGCGGCTGACCGAGGATTTCCCGGCGCCCGAGGCGGCCGTGAGCACGAGGCAGAGACCGCGCCGCATCAGACCCACCCCCGAGCTCGCACGCCCGCCCCCGGACGCGGCGTGGCCGCGAGGGCGGCGCCGCCTGCCAGGACCGGAACAACGGCAGCGGAAGCCCCGGACCGGCCGCCCCGCCGGGCGTTCGTGCAGGCGGGGCCCCCGCCGAGGTTCTGCGCGGAACGCAGCGCAGCGGAGCGACGCGGAAAACTCCGGCGGGGATCACTCCACATTGGCCGCCTGCTCCTTGAGGCGCTCGATGGCCGCCTTGAGCGCGAGGCCCGTGCGCGTCAGCGCGACGGAGGCCGACTTGCTGCACAGCGTGTTCGCCTCGCGCACGAATTCCTGCGTCAGGAAGTCGAGCTTGCGCCCGGCGCCCTCGCCCTCCGCCAGCAGGGCGCGCGCGGCGTCGAGATGGGCGGAGAGGCGGTCCAGCTCCTCCCGCACGTCGGACTTGGCGGCGAGCAGCGCGACCTCCTGCGCCAGCCGTTCCTCCGGGATGCGGGCCCGCGCTTCGGGGTGGAGCAGCTGGGCGAGCGATTCCTCGAAGCGGGCGCGCTGCGCGGCCGGCTGCCCGGCCGCTTCGCGCGCGGCGTCGTCGCGCAGCGCGGCGATCTCGTCGAGGAGCGTGCCGAGGATGGCGCGCAGCTTCTCCCCCTCGCCGCGGCGGGCGGCGACGAGGGCGACGATCGCCTCGTCGAAGGCCTTCGCCAGGGCGGTCACCCGGGCCTGGGTCTGCGCCTCGTCGGGCTCGGCGGCCTCGGCGCGGAAGACGCCGGGCAGGGAGAGCAGGGTCTCGGCGCGCGGCGGCGGGGCGCCGGGGATACGGGCCGCCAGTTCCTGGGCCAGGGCCAGGTAGCGTTCGATCACGGCCGGGTCGGGGGCGGAGACGGGGCGCGTCTCCGTGCGGAGGGTCAGCGCCGCCTGGATGTTGCCGCGCTTCATGGCGCGGGACGCGGCTTCCTTCAGCGGCGTCTCCAGCGCGTCCAGGCCGGGCGGCAGCCGCAGCCGGAGGTCGAGGCCGCGGCCGTTGACGCTGCGCAGTTCCCACACGTAAGCGGCGCCATCCGGCAGCGTGCCGGAGCAGCGGGCGAAGCCCGTCATGGAGGAGAGGGGTGCGGCCATGCGCGCGCTTCTCCCGCTTCGGGGGCATCAGGGCAAGATGACCAGCCACGGGACACGCTTCCGCCGCGTGCTGATCACCGGCGCGTCTTCGGGATTGGGGGCCGCGCTGGCGCGGGAATGCGCCGGGCCGGGCGTCGCGCTGCACCTGTCGGGACGGGACGAGGCGCGGCTCGCCGCGGTCGCGGACGCCTGCCGCGGGCGCGGCGCGGAGGTCGCGGCGCGCGTGCTCGACGTGCGCGACGCGGATGCGATGGCGGATTGGATCGCCGGGGCGGGGGCGCTCGACCTGGCGATCGCCAATGCCGGCGTCTCGGCCGGCACGGGCGATGCGTGGGAACCGCCGGAGCAGTCGCGGCGGCTGTTCGAGATCAACGTCACGGGCGTGCTGAACACGGCGCTGCCCGCCATCACGGCGATGGCGGCGCAGCCGGCGGGGCCGGACGGCGTGCGCGGGCGCGTCGCCGTCATCGCGAGCATCGCGGCCTTCGTCGCCGCACCCGGCGCGCCGGCCTATTGCGCGACGAAGTCGGCGGTGCAGCGCTGGGCGGAAGCGATGGACGCGACGGAGCGCCACCGCGGCGTCCGTCTGCACGCGGTCTGCCCCGGCTACGTCCGCACGCCGATGACGGCGCGCAACGCCTTCCCCATGCCCTTCCTGATGGATGCCGAGGACGCCGCGCGCCGGACGCTCGCCGGCATCGCGGCCGGGCGGGTGCGCGTGGTCTATCCGTGGCCGCTCTACGCCGCGGCGCGGGTGGTGGGCGCGTTGCCGCCCGCCTGGCGGGCCGCGCTCTTCGCGCGCCTGCCGGCCAAGGCCGCCGACTGAACGGCCACGGCGTGATCCCGTCACCGGGATCACGCTTCCGCAGGGTGTGAGAGGACGCTTCACCGCTCCGGCGAGGCCGCCTCCGCGGATCGTGCTCTACTCCCGCGGCCGCGCGCCGTCGCGGTTCAGCATCAGATCGCGCGCGGTGTCGGGCAGGGGCAGGCGCTCGCCGGTCGCGTTGTTGAAGCAGACCAGGACCGCCGTGGCCGAGAAGACGAGGCCACCCTTCCACAGCGCGTAGTCATGCGTGAAGGAGGTGCGGCCGATGGTGCCGGGGCGCAGGGTCAGCAGCACCTCGTCCTGGAAGCCGGCGGCGCGGTGGTAGCGCGCCTCGATCTGCGCGACGACCGGGCCCGGCGCGTCGGGCGCCAGGCGCTGCCCGAGCGAGTTCCAGTGCGCGATCCGCATGTCCTCGAACAGGATCAGGTAGGCCGCGTGATTCACATGGGCGTAGAGGTCGCACTCGGCCCAGCGGATGGTGTGGCGCTTCCACTGCGCCCAGTCCCCCTCGACGCCGAATTCCGCGCGCAGCGACGCATCCATCCGCTTCCCTCCCCGGCAGCCCGCACGATCCTGGCAGGCGACCGCGCGTCGCGGAAGGTCAGGCGGCCTGGGGCGTCGCCAGCGCGCCGAGGAACTGGCTCTCCAGCGCGGCGAGGGCGGCGGCCGCGCCCTGCGCGTCCCCGCCCCGGGCGGCGTCCTCGATCCGCACGAGCGGGGGCAGCAGCTCGTTGAGGCCGAAATTGCCGGCCAGGCCGCGCATCGCGTGGGCGTGCTCGCGCGCGGCCCGCAGCTCCGCCGCCTGGACAGCGGCCCGCAGCAGGGGCAGGCGGGCGCGCAGCTCCTCCGTGCAGAGCTGGAACGGGTCCTCCGCCGGCGCGACGCGGCATTCGAGGAGGTAGCGCCCGTTCCCGATGGCGGTGACGCGGTCGATGATGCGCCGGCCGTCCCGGGT
Source organism: Acetobacteraceae bacterium (assembly GCA_019750475.1). GTDB lineage: Bacteria > Pseudomonadota > Alphaproteobacteria > Acetobacterales > Acetobacteraceae > Roseococcus. The sequence goes on from JAIEOO010000072.1 coordinate 8,705, forward strand.
GTGGCGCGACGCCTCGCCGCCCGTGGGGCCGATCAGGGCGAGGCGCGCCGCGACGGCGCGGCCGCCGGCGGGCAGCATCGCGCGCCAGAACTGCGCCGCGGTGACGTCGGGCCGAAGGCCGACGCGCGCGACCTCCGACTCGAAGCCGGGGTTCCACGCCACCACCTGGCCCGCCTGATCGAGCAGGGCGGCCGGATGGGGCCATTCGGCGATCATCTGCTCCGGCGTCGGCGGCGGCAGCAGCGTCTCGAGCGCCACCGGCTCGCGTCGGCGGCGGCGCAGCAGCGCGACGGCGACGAGGACGAGCGCCCCCAGCGCCGGGGGAAGCAGCGCGCGGCCGACCGGCCACGCGAGGACCGAGGCGGATGCCTCGACCCAGGCGTCGCCTTCCGGCAGGGGCGCGAGGGCGGACGGACCGGCCTCGGCGCGCGCCGGCCCGGCGAGGACCTGCCCGTCGCGCGACAGCACGCGGAGCGCGACGCCCGGCACGGCGAGCGAGACCTCGCCGAGGGGGACGGCCATGACGGCGAGGGACGGCAGCTCGCCCTCTCCCCGCTTGACGAGGAGGGGCGTCCCGGCGCGGCCGGGGATGAGGACGGTCTGGCGCGGCAGCAGGCGCTGCGCCGCGGGGATGGCCGTCTCCACCGCGCCGGCGAAGGGCTCCGATCCGCGCAGCCCGCCCGCGTCGAGGACGGCGGCGCCGGGCGCCGGACTCGCGGGATCGGCCAGGCTCGCGGAGAGTTGCGCGGTGCCGGTGAGCAGGCGCGGCGCGAGGCGGTCGGTCACGCTGCCGGCGGCGGTGACCACGTGCAGGCGCAGCGCGGCCTGGGCGCGCGCGTGATGCAGCTCGGCGAACCAGAGGCCGCCGGCCGCCAGCGCGGCGAGCGCGGTCACGCCGGTCGCCACCCAGGCGAGTGGCTTGCTGTGTCTCTCCGGTGCTGCGCTGCGGGGGGCCATGCGCGATTCCCTGGATACGCGAGGGCATCATGCATGATTGCTACCCTGGCGCGCAAGGCTTAACGGTCATGCTCGCGCGCCACAACCGGGGGGTGTGGGGTCGCGCACCCGCGCGCAGCCTTGCCCCATTCCCCCGCCGGTGCAATGGTCCGGCCGCCAACGAAGCAAGCAAGAGCGCCGGTCCGCCGGCGATGCCGAGGCAGAGCGAACAACCTGGCGGCACGGGCCGCCCCGAAGGACCAGAAGGCTCAGGACACAATGGCGAAGATCAAGGTGAAGACCCCCGTCGTGGAACTCGACGGCGACGAAATGACGCGCATCATCTGGGGCTTCATCAAGGAGCGCCTGATCCTTCCCTACCTCGACATCGACCTGAAGTACTACGACCTCGGCATCGAGTACCGCGACCAGACCGACGACCAGGTGACGGTGGACGCGGCGAACGCCATCAAGCAGTACGGCGTCGGCGTGAAGTGCGCGACGATCACCCCGGACGAGGCGCGCGTGGCCGAGTTCGGCCTCAAGAAGATGTGGCGCAGCCCGAACGGCACGATCCGCAACATCCTCGACGGCACGATCTTCCGCGAGCCCATCATCTGCCGCAACGTGCCGCGCCTCGTGCCGCACTGGTCGAAGCCGATCGTGGTCGGCCGCCACGCCTATGGCGACATCTACCGCGCCGTCGAGATGAAGGTGCCGGGGGCCGGCAAGGTCACGATGACCTTCACGCCCGAGGGCGGCCAGCCGCAGGAGATCGGCGAGTTCGCCATCAACGCCGCCGGCGGCGTGGCGATGATGCAGCACAACCTCAACAAGTCGATCGAGGGCTTCGCCCGCGCCTCCTTCAACTACGGGCTGGCGCGCGGCTTCTCCGTCTATCTCAGCCACAAGAACACCATCCTCAAGGCCTATGACGGGTCGTTCAAGGACATCTTCAAGCAGGTGTTCGACGCCGAATTCGCCGCGAAGTTCAAGGCGGCGGGCCTGACCTACGAGGACCGGCTGATCGACGACATGGTGGCCTCGGCCCTCAAGTGGGATGGCGGCTTCGTCTGGGCCTGCAAGAACTACGACGGCGACGTGCAGTCCGACATCGTGGCGCAGGGCTACGGCTCGCTCGGCCTCATGACCTCCGTCCTGCTCTCGCCGGACGGCAACACGGTCGAGTCGGAGGCGGCGCACGGCACGGTCACGCGCCACTACCGCGAGCACCAGAAGGGCCGCGAGACCTCGACCAACCCGATCGCCTCCATCTTCGCCTGGACGCGCGGCCTCGCCTATCGCGGCAAGTTCGACGGCACGCAGGACGTGGTGGACTTCGCCAACGCGCTCGAGGCCGTGTGCGTCGAGACGGTGGAGAGCGGCCACATGACGAAGGACCTCGCCATCCTGATCAGCAAGGACCAGCCCTGGCTGAACACCCAGGCCTTCCTCGCGAAGCTCGACGAGAATCTGAAGAGGAAGATGGGCTGACCGGCCCGTTGCATGGGCCCAGGGCCCATGCCGTAGTCTCGCGGGGGGAGGGGCCGCCGGCTCCTCCCCCTTTTTCGTCCGTTTCCTGTCCGCGGGGCGCCCGATGCACATCGACTACTACTGCTCGCTCAACAGTCCCTGGGCCTATCTCGGCTCGGCCCGGATCGAGGCGCTGGCCGCGAAGCACGGCGCGACGCTCGCCATCTTCCCCGTGGACTTCTCCCTGATCTTCCCGGCCTCGGGCGGGCTGCCGCTGCCCAAGCGCTCGCCGCAGCGCCAGGCCTATCGCCTGCAGGAGCTGCGCCGCTGGCGCGACCATCTCGGCCTGCCGCTGACGCTGCAGCCGAAGTGCTTCCCGATGAACGAGCCGGTGGTGGCGCAGGCCGTCATCGCGCTGCGCGAGGCCGAGGGCCAGGCGCCCGCCATCGCGCTGTCCCACCGCGTCATGCGCTCCATCTGGGCGGAGGACCGCGATCCGGCTGATCCGGCGACCTTCGCTGAGCTGGCGCGGGATGTCGGCCTCGACGGGCCGGCCCTGCTCGCCGCCGGCGCCGATCCGCGCTGGGCCGAGCGCCGCCGCGCCGACAGCGAGGCGGCGCTGGCGCGCGGCGTGTTCGGCGCGCCCTCCTACGTCATCGGGGAGGAGGTCTTCTGGGGCCAGGACCGGCTCGACTTCGTCGAGCGGCATCTGGCGCGCGGCTGACGCGGCCGGATGATCTGGGGCCTCTCCTACCTCGACCTCGCGGCGCTCGCGGTGTTCGCCGCCTGCTGGGTGGGCTACTCGGCCGTCGTGGACCGCGTGCCGCGCATCCGCGCGCGCTCGGTCATCGCCGCCATGGACGAGCACCGCCGGCGCTGGATGCTGGCGCTGCTCGGGCGGGAGAACCGGATCGCCGACATGGCGACCATCGGCAACCTGATGGCGTCCACCTCCTTCCTGGCGAACACCTCCATCTTCATCCTGGGCGGCCTCGTGGCGCTGCTGGGCGCGCCGGATCTCGGGCGGCGCGTCCTGTCCTCCCTGCCTTTCGCCGCCCCGCCCCAGGGCGACTTCGCCTGGGAGATGCGGATCGCGCTGCTGATGCTCATCTTCATCCGCGCCTTCTTCGAGCTCACCTGGGCGCTGCGCCAGTTCAACTACTGCTCGATCGTGGTGGGCGGCATCGGCCCGGATGAGGCCGACAGGGCCCAGGCCCTCGTCGCGGCCGAGGTCGCGAACCGCGCGGCGCGGCACTTCAACACCGGGCTGCGGGCGTATTACTTCGGCCTCGCCGCGCTCGCCTGGATCGTGCACCCGGTGGCGCTCATGCTCGCCTCGCTCCTCGTCCTGCGGGAGCTGCACCGGCGCGAGTTCCGCTCGGTCGTGCGCCAGGCGCTCGCCGGGCCGTGATTCCGCGGCGCCGGCGGCGCGTCATCAAACCATCCGAGCAGCGTCACCCAACCTCCACGCGGTTTTCGTGAAGGCGCATTAACCAGCGCGCCACACACAACGTGGTGGCCACATCCATGTCCTTCACCAGCAGCTTCTCGCTCGACTTCACGGGCTTCACCGCGGCCGGGTTCCAGCCGAGTCCCGGTGCCGGGCAGCTGTCCTCCAACCTCTGGCGCATCCAGGGCTTCAGCGACACGTCCGGGCTGATGGATTACGGCGCCACCGCGACAGCCGGCGACTACGCGCGCGGCGTGATCTCGGGCGACCCGACCACGGCCGGCGTCTACGCCGCCAACACCGGCATCGGCGCCCTGGGCACGAGCTTCGTGATCCAGCCGACCGGCGCGGAGTTCGGCACCACGCCCGGCACCATCACCCTGCGCCTGCAATACACCGGCGCCGCGCCGCTCACGGCCCTCACGCTCGATTACGACGGAGTGTTCCGTAACAACGCGGACCGCAGCGTGCAGGTGAACGTCTCCTACGCCATCTCCTCGGCCGCGACGCAGCCGTCGGATCCGTCCTTCACCGCACTCTCCGGCCTCTCCTTCTCGACGCCGCAGGCCCTGGCGCAGGGCGCGGTCTGGACGCAGCAGGCGCTCGACGCGCAGGTGATCAGCGGCGCGATCAACACCAACGACTACGTCTTCCTGCGCTGGTCCATCGGGGACCTCGGCGGCTCGGGCAGCCGCGACGAGGTGGGCTTCGACAACATCTCCGTCAGCGCCGGCGGGCCGGCGACGCCCACGATCGGCCTCAGCCCGGCGAGCGTGAGCGCGCAGGAAGGACAGTCCGGCACGACGGACTTCAACTTCACCGTGACGCGCAGCAGCGCGGCGCCGGGCGACGCGACCGTCGCGGTCACGCTCAATGCCGGCAGCGGCTTCGACGCGACGGACCTCGCGGCCATCCTGATCAACGGCACGCCGGTCGCCGGCGCGACGATCGGCACGCCGTTCAACCTCAGCCTGGCCGGAGCCGCGACCTCCGCCACCGTCACCGTCCGCGTCAACGGCGACGCCACCAACGAGCCGGACGAGACCTTCACCCTCGCCCTCGGAGCGGCCCCCGCCGGCTACTCGCTGGCGGCGACCTCGACCGCGACGGGCACGGTGCTGAACGACGACGCGACGCTGATCAGCATCGCGCAGATCCAGGGCAGCGGCGCCACCTCCGCTCTCGTCGGCCAGACCGTCACCTTCGAAGGCGTGGTGACGGGCGACCACCAGAACGGCGACGGCGACGCGGCCCGCAACCTGCAAGGCTTCTTCGTCCAGATGGTGACCGGAGACGGCAACGCCGCGACCTCCGACGGCATCTTCGTGTTCCAGTCCGACGCCTCGGGCTCTCCCGTCACGAACGTCAATGTGGGCGACATTGTCCGCATCACCGGCACCGTGACGGAATTCGCCCGCTTCGCGGCGCAGACTAGCGCGGCGCTGACCGAGACGCAGGTCTCGGTCTCGAACAGCGCGACCGGCGTGCAGATCCTCACCGCCGCCGCCTACACGGCGCAGCAGGTCCAGCAGGACTTCGCCGTGGACGTCACCTTCCCGGTGGCCGGTACGACGACGCTGCTGAGCGGCCTGCGGATCGCCAACCTCGAAGCCTATGAGGGCATGCTGGTCCGCCTGCCCGAGACCTTCACCATCAGCGAGATGTTCAACCTCGAGCGCTTCGGCGAGTTCCGGGCGATCGAGGGCGCGCAGGCCTTCCAGTACACGCATGGCAACGCCCCCAGCGTCGCCGGGAACGCCGCGCACCTGATCGACGTGGCGAGCCGGACGATCACGGTGGATGACGGCGTCCGCGTGCAGAACCCGTCCCCCGTGACGGTGTTCGGCCAGACCCTGACCACGGCGAACGCCCCCTCCATGGGCGACACCTTCTCGGGCCTGATCGGCAATGTCCGGTTCTCCGACGGCTCCAACGGCGCCGCCGCGGACAACCTGGTCGAGGCCACGTCCAACGCGACCCAGACCTTCCGCATCCTGCCGGCGAACGCGCCCGGCATCACGAACACCCTGCCGCGCGATCCGGTGCCGGGGCGGGATGGCGGGGATCTCAAGCTCGCCAGCACGAACCTGCTGAACTTCTTCACCACCATCGACAACGGGTCGAACACCACGGGCCCCGGCGGCGCGTTCGACCCGCGCGGCGCGAACAACGCGACCGAACTCACGCGGCAGAAGCAGAAGCTCTACACGGCGCTGTCCCAGCTCGATGCCGATCTCATCGTCCTCAACGAGATCGAGAACAACGGCTTCGGAGCGGGCAGCGCGATCCAGACGCTGGTCACCGAGTTCAACGCCGCCATCGGCGCGCCCGGCCGCTGGACCTTCGTGAACCCGGGGACGGGCTTCCTGGGCGGCGACGCCATCTCGGTCGGCATCATCTACCGGACGGACAAGCTCTCCATCGCGCCGGGCAGCACCGTGCAGATGCTGGACGACATCGACATTCCGGGGCTGGTCTCGGGCGGGCAGTTGCCGGCGAATTTCCTGTCGCAGAGCACGATCGGCGCCGTGTTCAACGGCGCCAACACCAGCCGCGCGGTGCTCGTGACCAGCTTCCAGCAGGCGGGCTCGGGCGAGCAGTTCACCGTCGCCGCCGTGCACAACAAGTCGAAGTCGGGGACCGGCACGGGCGCCGATGCCGATGCCGGGGATGGCGCGGGCAACTGGAACAACCAGCGGCTGCTGGCCAGCCAGGCGCTCGACGCCTTCCTCAGGACCAACCCGACGGGCATCGCCGACCCCGATCGCATCCTGATGGGCGACTTCAACTCCTACGCCCGCGAGGTCTCGATCGATTTCCTGACGCAGACGGCGGGGTACCGGAACCTCATCTCCGACCGCATCGGTGCCGAGGGCTATTCCTACGTCTTCGACGGGATGAAGGGCTACCTCGACTACGCCTTCGCCAGCCCGAGCCTGACGCCCTTCGTGCGGTCGGTCCATGAGTGGCACGTCAACAGCCCCGAGGCCGACGCGCTCGACTACAACACCGATTTCGGCCGCCCGACCACGATCTTCGACGGCACGACGCCCTGGCGCTACTCCGACCACGATCCGGTGGTGGTCAACCTCACGCTCGATCCCGCGCTCACGGTCACGCGCGGCGGCAGCCCGGTGGCGAGCGCCAACACCTTCCTCCAGGCGACGCTCGACGCCGCTGCGGGCGACACCATCGCGATCCGCAAGCTCGCGAACCTCATCGCCGCAACGACCGACGTGGTGGCGAAGAGCGGCCTGACCATCGAGACCACGGCCGCCATGACGGATTATTTCGGGCTCGCCGAGGCCGTGGGCTCCGTCACCTTCACCGGCACCGGCAACATCCTCGCCGGCGGCAACGCGCTGGCGAACACCATCGCCGGCACGGACGGCGACAACCAGCTGTTCGGGCTAGGCGGCGACGACACGATGAATGGCGGCGCCGGCAACGACATCCTCTACGGCGGCGATGCCGCGGACACGCTGACCGGCGGCACGGGCAACGACGCGCTGCTCGGCGAGGACGGGAACGACCTGCTGCAAGGCAGCGACGGCGCCGATTACCTCGAGGGCGGCCTCGGCAACGACATCCTCCAGGGCGGCAACGACGCCGACAACCTGCAGGGCGGCGACGGCAACGACGCGCTCGACGGCGGCACCGGCGGTGACTTCCTGTCGGGTGGGAGCGGCGCGGATGCGGTCCAGGGCGGCAGCGGCACCGACGGCATCCTGGGCGGCGAGGGCGGCGACGTCCTGCAGGGCGGCGCCGACAACGACCTGATCTTCGGCGATGCCGGCACCGACACCCTCCATGGCGACGACGGCGAGGACGCGGTCTCGGGCGGCGATGACGCGGACTTCGTCTTCGGCGGCACCGGGACGGACTATCTCGAGGGCAACGGCGGGAACGACGCGCTGCGCGGCGATGCCGGGGCCGACTTCCTCGTGGGCGGCACCGGGGCGGACCGTTTCGTCTTCGGCGCGGGCGAGAGCCTGCACGCGGCGGCCGACTGGGTCAGCGACTTTTCCCAGGCCGAGGGCGACAGGATCGACCTGTCCCCCTTCGCCATCGGCTTCACCGTCACGGCGACGCCCGCCGGCGCGGGCCAAGTGCGGATCTTCAACTTCGGCGACCGCTCCTGGGTGCAGGGCTTCGTGGACGCCGACGCGACGCCCGATTTTGGCATCGCGGTGATCCACGGGGCCGGCGTCACGCTCGGCGCGTCCGACTTCATCTTCGCGGGCTGAGGACCGCGTGACACAGTGCCGGGCGATGGACAGCATGGCCCGGCACCTCCTCTCCCTCTCGCGGCGCGGCGCCCTGCGCGGCGGCCTCGGCCTCGCGGCGCTGGCCGCCTGCGCGCCCGCGCGACGCGGTTCGACCCAGCCCGGCGATCCCTTCACCCTCGGCGTCGCCTCCGGTGACCCGACCCCCGACGGGATGGTCCTGTGGACGCGCCTCGCACCCGAGGCGCTGGCCGAGGGTGGCGGCATGGGCGCCGCGCCGGTCGAGGTCGCCTGGGAACTGGCGGAGGACGAAGGCTTCCGCCGCGTGGTCCGCCGGGGCAGCGAGACGGCCCGGGCCGAGGACGCGCATTCGGTCCATGTCGAGCTGGCGGGGCTGCCAGCCGGGCGCATGTTCTTCTACCGCTTCACGGCTATGGGCGCGCGGAGCCCCGTCGGCCGGACGCGCACCGCGCCCGCGCCGGATGCGGCCGTGCCGGTGCGCTTCCTCAACGCCGGCTGCCAGAACTGGGAGCACGGGCACTTCACCGCCTGGCGCCACGCGGCGGCGGAGGAGGACATCGCCTTCGTGTTCCACTATGGCGACTACATCTACGAATACGCCGGCCGGCCGATCGGCGGGCGCGGCTGGGGCCCCGTGGTGCGCAGCCATGCTGGACCGGAGACCGTGACGCTCGAGCAGTATCGCCAGCGCCACGCGCAGTACCGGACCGACCCGGACCTGCAAGCGGCGCACGCCGCCCACCCCTTCGTCGTGACCTATGACGACCACGAGGTGGAGAACAACTGGGTCAGCGTCATCAGCCAGCGGGATGGCGGCCGCCGCTTTCCGGTGGCGACGCCGCCCGAGGCCTTCGCGCTGCGCCTCGCCGCCGGGCTGAAGGCCTGGTGGGAGCACAACCCGGTCCGGCGCGCGGCGCTGCCGCGGGGCACGGAGATCACCGCCTTCCGCCGCCTGCGCTTCGGCCGGCTGCTCGACCTCCACGTGCTCGACACGCGGCGCTTCCGCGACGACCAGCCCTGCGGCGACGGCGTCGTCGCGCCTTGCGAGGCGACCGCGAACCCGGCGGCCCAGGTGCTGGGCCCGGCGCAGGAGGCCTGGCTGCGCGACGGGTTGCGGGCCTCGGAGGCGCGCTGGCAGGTGCTGGCGCAGCAGATCTTCCTGGCCCCGCGCGACTTCGGCAACGACGCGCGCAACATGGACAGCTGGGATGGCTACCCGGCCGCGCGGGCCCGGCTGCTCGACGCGCTGCGCGGCCGCGACGCCGCCGTGCTGACGGGCGACGTCCACCGCGCCTGGGCGAACGACCTGCTGGACGCCGGGGGACGCGTCGTCGGCGCGGAGTTCGTCGGCACCTCGATCACGAGCGAGGGCGACGGCTCGGAGGCGCAGCCGACGGCGGCGGCGACGATGGAGCGGAATCCGTGGCTGCGCTTCCACTCCAATCGCCGCGGCTACACGCTGCACGAGGCGCGGCCCGACCGGCTGGAGGCGCATTTCCGCGCCGTGGACCACGTGCAGGGAACGGGCGCGCCGCTCGTCACCAAGGGGCGCTTCGCGACGCTCGCCGGCCGGCCGGGGGTGGTCGCCCTCTGAGGGCTCGCCTACCCTCCGGCCGAAACGCGGTGGCCGAGCGGATCGACGGCCGCGGCGACCGGAGGGGAGGGGATCATGGCGAAGATCGGCTTCGTGGGGCTCGGCAACATGGGCGGGCCCATGGCGCGCAACCTGGCGAAGGCCGGGCATGAGGTGCGCGGCTTCGACCTCAGCCCGGCGGCGATGGACGCGGCGGCCGCCGGCGGCGTGCAGCGCGCCCAGACGGCGGCCGACGCCGCGCGCGGCGCCGAGTTCGTCATCACCATGCTGCCGGCGGGCAAGCATGTGCGCGACGCCTGGCTGGGCGAGGGCGGCATGGCCGCCGCGAGCGAGCCGGGCGCCGTGCTGCTCGATTGCTCGACGATCGATGTCGAGACCGCGCGCGCGGTCGCGGCCGGCCGCCCCATGCTGGACGCGCCGGTCTCCGGCGGGGTGATGGGGGCGGAGAACGGCACCCTCACCTTCATGGTCGGCGGCTCCGAGGAGGGGTTCGCGCGCGCGCGGCCCATCCTCGAGGCGATGGGGCGCACCGTCGTCCATTGCGGCGAGGCGGGGGCCGGGCAGGCGGCGAAGCTGTGCAACAACATGCTGCTGGCGATCAGCATGATCGGCACCTGCGAGGCCTTCGCCCTGGCCGAGAAGCTCGGCCTCTCGCACCAGGCGCTGTTCGAGGTGGCGTCGAAATCCTCCGGCCAGTGCTGGTCGCTCACGACCTATTGCCCGGTGCCCGGGCCCGTGCCGGGTAGCCCCGCCAACCGCGACTACAGGCCGGGCTTCGCCGCCGCGCTGATGGAGAAGGATCTCGGCCTGTCGCAGCAGGCGGCCGAGGCCTCGGGGGCCGCGACGCCGCTCGGTGCAGCGGCGCTCGAACTCTATCAGCGCTTCGTGAAGCTCGGCGGGGCGGAAACCGACTTCTCCGGCATCATCCGGCTGATCCGCGACAGCCGCCGCTGAGCATGGGCGCGGTCCGCAACATCCTCTTCGTCATGTGCGACCAGCTCCGCTGGGACCACGCGCATGGCCATCCCGCGCTGAAGCTGCCCAACCTCGACCGGCTGGCGGCGAAGGGGGTGCGGTTCACCCAGGCCTATGTGCAGTCGGGCATCTGCGGCCCGTCGCGGATGAGCTTCTACACCGGCCGCCACGTCGCCTCCCACGGCGCCACGCACAACCGCGTGCCGCTCTCGGTGGGGGAGGTCACGCTGGGCTGGCACCTGCGCGAGGCCGGGCGGACGCTGGCGCTGGCGGGCAAGACGCACATGCTGCCCGACAGCCACGGCATGCGGCGCCTGCTGCTCGACGGCCAGGACGAGCTGGCGGTGCTGCTGCGCGAGGGCTGGTTCACGATCGTGGACCGGCACGACGGCCACCACGCCGAGCCCGACGCCGGCTACGCCCATTGGCTGCGGGCGCGAGGCTACGACAGCGCGGACCCCTGGACCGACTTCGTCATCGCGGTCGAGGACGAACGCGGCGCGGCCCACTCGGGCTGGAAGATGCGCAACGCCCGCCTGCCGGCGCGCATCCGCGAGGAGCACAGCGAGACCGCCTACACCACCGACCAGGCGATCCGCTTCATCGAGGGCCAGGGCGACAGGCCCTGGGTGCTGCACCTCTCCTATGTGAAGCCGCACTGGCCCTATGTCGCGCCCGCGCCCTACCACGCGATGTTCGGGCCCGGGCACGCGTTGCCCGTCCGCCGTCACGCGGCCGAGCGCGGGCCCGACGCGCACCCGGTCCTGCGCGCCTTCCAGGACGAGGAGGTGGCCGAGAGCTTCCAGCGCGACGACTGCATCGCCGCCGTCCGCCCCACCTACATGGGTCTCGTCGCGCAGCTCGACGCGCATCTGGGCCGGGTGTGGGATTGCCTCGATCGCCTCGGGCGCTGGGACGACACGCTGATCGTCTTCACCAGCGACCATGGCGACTATCTCGGCGACCACTGGCTCGGCGAGAAGGAGCTGTTCCACGATTGCATCCAGCGCGTGCCCTTCATCCTCCACGACCCGTCGCCCGAGGCCGACGCGACGCGCGGGAGGGAGGATGCGCGCTTCGTGGCGGCGATCGACTGCGTGCCGACCTTCCTCGACGCGCTCGGCCTCGACACCGCGCCGCATCTGCTGGAGGGGCGGTCGCTGCTCGGCCTGACGCGCGGCTCGGCCGCTGGGTGGAGGGATTGCGTCGTCAGCGAGCTGGACTGGACCTTCCGCGGCGCCCGGCGGCGTCTCGGCCTGGCCACGGGCCAGCACCGCGCGGTGATGATGCGGACGGGGCGGTGGAAATACATCCACTGGACCAGCGGCATGCGCCCGCAGCTCTACGATCTGCACGACGACCCGGACGAGTTCTTCGACCGCGGCGCGGAGCCGGCGCTGGAGCCGGTGCGGCAGGAGATGCGCGACCGGCTGGTGGAATGGGCGCTGGCCCTGAAGTGCCGCACCACCTGCACCTGGCCGGAGGCCGAGTTCCGCACCGACCGCCACAAGGCGGCCGGCGTCTTCTACGGCGAGTGGTAGCGGCGCACGCCGCTCAGAAGTGGATCGCCTCCGGCGCGATGAAGCCGATGCCGGCGAGCGCCACGCCCACCACGCCAAGGCCGATCGCCCCGAAGGCGAGCGCCGGAACTGCCGTGATGATCGAGGCCGAGGCGAGCACGATCGCCACCTGGAAGGCGGCGGAGGAGAACTCGAAGTGGTGATAGGCCGCCAGGTTGCGGTCCCGCTTCGCCTCGGCGGCGCGCGCCCGGCTGCTCAGCTCCCGGCGGCCCTCGCCGGTCTGGGGCTCGCTCTCCCAGCGATCGGCGGTGGCGCGCCAGGCGGCCTGCTGGCGCTCGATGGCGGCGCGCGCGGCCGCGTCGGCGGCCGCCTTGTCGAGCTCGGCCTGCTCGGCCGCGGTGCGGACGGTGGTCTGGCGGATGGTGCGCGCCTGGAAGAAGGCCCAGAGATTCGCGGCCTCGATGTTGCTCGTCAGCGCCTCCGTCTGCGCGCTCTTCGCGCCGGTCTCGGCGATGGCGAGGAACAGCGCGAGGATGGCGATGAGAAGGGCGATGCGCTTGTCGCCCCCGTGATCGGCGTGTCCATGACCGGCCAAGGCGGAATCTCCCGTTGCGGCTTCAGCTTGGCCGCTTCTCGCGCGCGACGGGGAAGGGGGCAAGCGGGGCACCGGCCCCGCCGCCGGCCGGATCAGGCGAAGACGTCGGCCGGGCAATCGGCCAGCAGCTCGGCCCCGAGTTCCCGCCCCATGCGGGCCGCGTCCGCCTGCGCGCCGAGGATCCGGCGGCGGGTGACGAAGCTGCCATCGGCCCGCGCCACGAGCCCCGTGAGGGACATCATGCCCGCGGGCAGCATCCGCGCATGCGCCCCGATCGGCGTCCGGCAGGAGCCGTCGAGGGCGTGCAGCAGCGCGCGCTCCGCCGTCGCGGCGATGCGGGCCTCCCGGTCCTCGATGGCGTGCAGCAGCTCGCGCAGCTCGTCATCGTCCTCGCGCACCGTGACGCCGACGATGCCCTGCGCCGCGGCCGGCACCATCACGTCGGCGTCGATCACGGCGCCCGCCTCGTGCTCGAGTTCGAGGCGCTTGAGGCCGGCGATGGCGAGCAGGGAGGCGTCGAACTCGCCCGAATGGACGCGCCGCAGCCGCGTCTGGACGTTGCCGCGGATCATCTCGACCCGCAGATCCGGCCGGGCATGCAGCAGCTGCGCCTGGCGGCGCACGCTCGCCGTGCCGATGAGGGCGCCCTTGGGCAGAACCGCGTAGGGCGTCGCCGGGTCGGCGGGCGGCGCGTTCCGGCAGGCCTCGCCCAGCACCAGCGCGTCGCGCGGATCCTCGCGCTTCAGGGTGCAGGCCAGCACGATGCCGGGCGGCAGTTCGGTCTCGAGGTCCTTGAGCGAATGCACCGCGAAATCCACGCGGCGGTCGAGCAGCGCCTCGTGGATCTCCTTGGCGAAGAGGCCCTTGCCGCCGATGTCGGCCAGGCGCTTGTCCTGCACCTGGTCGCCGGAGGTGGCGATGTGCCGCTCCTGGAAGGCGTCCATCTGCTTCAGGATCGGGCAGACCTGCTCGATCAGCGCGAGGAAGGTCCGCGTCTGCCAGAGCGCCAGCGGCGAGGAGCGCGTGCCCACCGCGAGCGGCAGGGTCGGGCCGTGGCGCTGCGTCTCGACGACCGTGCGGGGAACGATCTTCATCATGCGCGGGCCAGCCCCAGCAGGTGAGCGAGATCCTTGAAGAAGATCTTGACCTGGGCGGCCTTCTTCTTCCGAACGAGTTCCTTGTTCATGTAGCTTTCCCAGGTCAGGCGCTGGACGTCCTTGTCCGCGCACATCTTCACGAAGCGCTCCCGGGTCCAGTCGGAGCGGTACCAGAAGAACTGCATGACCCCGAGGATCCAGAAGACCCGGCCGTGCAGCTTCATGAAGCGCTTGCGCGCCAGGGCCAGCGCCCGGGCGTCGCCCGTCGCCAGCGCCTCGTTCACGGCCTCGGCGGCCAGCCGCCCGCCGAGCATGGCATAGTAGATCCCCTCGCCCGAAGCGGGTGCGACGACGCCGGACGCGTCGCCCGCCAGCACGACGTCCCGCCCGTTGTCCCACTGCTTCAGCGGCTTCATCGGGATGGGCGCGCCCTCGACGCGGATCGTCTCGAAGCGGTCGAGGCCCGTCTCCTTCCGGAGGGCCTTGATCGAGCCGCGAAGCGAGAAGCCCTTCCTGGCCGAGCCGGTGCCGATGCTCGCGGTCTCGCCGTGCGGGAAGACCCAGGCGTAGAAGTCGGGGCTCGACTTGCCATTGTAGACGACGTCGCAGCGCATCGGGTCGTACATCGCCGTGGGGGCGCCCTCGGGCGCCTTCACGATCTCGTGATAGGCGAAGACGCATTTCGGGTGGCCCTGATGCGGGATTGCCTGCCGCGCGAGGTCGCTGCGGGCCCCGGTCGCGTCGATCACCATGCGGGCGCGCAGCCGCCGGGCCGGCCCGCCCGCCTTCGGCTCGTACTCGATGACGGCGGTGCCGTCGGCGTCGCGGGCCAGGGTGGTGAAGGTGCCGGTGACGCGTTCGGCGCCGGCCTCGGCGGCGCGGACGCGGAGGAACTCGTCGAACTCGCAGCGGTCGACCATGCCGACGAAGCCGGTCTCGACCGGCATGTCCACGGTCTTGCCGCTGGGCGCGACGATGCGCGCGTTGTTGATGCGCGCCTTCAGCAGCCGGTCGGGGATGGCGAAGTCGCGGATGGCGCGGGGCGGGATGGCGCCGCCGCAGGGCTTGATCCGCCCGGCGCGGTCGAGCAGCGCGACATGGCGACCGGCGCGCGCCAGGTCCTCGGCCGCGGTCGCGCCCGAGGGGCCGCCTCCCACGACGATGACGTCGTAAGTCTCGGTCATGGGGTCTGCTCCCTCATCATCATGGGCAGGCGGAAGGCGGGGCGCGCGGAATCGGCGATGCGCAGCGCCAGCACGGCCGAGAGAAGGAAGAGCGCGGCCTCGCCGGCGAAGACCGCGGCGTAGCCATGCTGCGCCGAGCCGAGCGCCCAGCGCGCCAGGTCGCAGGCGACGGTGCCCGCGAGGCTGCCGACGCCGAAGGCGATCGCCTGGGCCGCGCCCCAGAGGCCCATGCGCGTGCCCTCGCGGCCCTTCTGGCCCTGGCCGGCGAGGCTCATCATCGTGGCGATGGCGGCGGCCGCGAAGGCGCCGTTGGCGACCCCGAGCGCGACATAGACGGCGCCGAGCGGCACCTGCCCCTGCCATTCGGAGGCGGAGGCCAGCACCAGCAGCACCGCGGCCGAGGCGATGCAGCCGCCCACCATCCAGCCCCGCAGCGAGGCGAGGCGGCGGCCGAAGAGGCCGGCGCCGAACAGCGCCATCACCGCCATGCCGACCAGCGTGCCGCCATTCTGCAGGCCCGACAGCGCGGTGGACTGCCCGATGGAGAGGCCGAACACCTCGCCGGCGAAGGGCTCCAGCACCAGGTCGGCGGCGGAGTAGGCGAGCATGGAGACGAAGACGAAGAGGGTGAAGCGCCGCGCCGTGCCGTCCTCCCACACCTCGCGCAGCACCTGGCGGAAGGGGGGGCGTCCGCCCTCGGCCTCGCGGAAGGGGATGTGCCGGGCTTCGATGCGCCCGAGCGCCAGCACGGCGAGGGTGAAGGCGATGACGGAGACGCCGGCGCTGACGGCGACGAGGCGCGCGCCCGAGAAGGGGTCGAGCAGCTTGCCGGCCACGCCGGCGGTGACGGCGAAGCCCGCGATCATCATCACCCAGACGAGCGTCGCGGCCGGCGCGCGGCGGGCCGGCGCGACGATGGAGGCGAGCAGCGCCAGCAGGGACGTGCCCGCCGCGCCCACGCCCAGCCCGACGAGGAAGAAGCCGAGGGCCGCGAGGGCGAGGCCGCCCGCCAGGCTCTCCGCCATCAGCGCGACGGCGGCCGCGGCGAGGACGCCGCCCACGCCCAGCACGGCCATGCCGCCCAGGATCCAGGGCGTGCGGCGCCCGCCCATGTCGCTGCCATAGCCCATGCGCGGCCGCAGCGACTGCACGGCGTGGTGCAGCCCCACCAGCAGGCCGGGGATGGTGGCGGGCAGGGCGTATTCGACCACCATGATGCGGTTGAGCGTGGAGGTGGTGAGGACGAGGATGGCGCCGAGCGCCGTCTGCACCAGCGCGAGGCGCAGGATGCCGGTCCAGGAGAGGCCCTGGGAGGCGTTGGCGTGCGCCGTCATGCGACCATGCCCCGCAGCGCCGTGGCGGCGGCCATCATGCCGAGCACGTAGGCCAGCACGCCGGTGCCGTTGTACCAGGGCGCCAGCTTGCGCGGGTCCGTCATCATCTTCCGCATGAAGACGAGCTGGAGCGCGAGCAGGAGCGTCACGATCCCGGCCTGCAGCGCGGCGCCCCAGGCCAGCAGCAGCGCGACGACCGCGAGCTGCGGCACGGCCATGAACCAGCAGGCGATCCAGGCCGCGCGCTCCGGCCCGTAGCGCGCGGGGATGGAGGCGATTCCCATCCGCCGGTCGCCCTCGATCGCCTTGAAGTCGTTCAGCGTCATGATGCCGTGCGCGCCGAGGCCGTAGAGCAGGGCGACGACGAGGACCCGCCAATCCGGAACGGCATCGGCCATCACCGCGGCGGCGGTGATCCAGGGCAGGCTCTCATAGGACAGGCCGCAGGCGAGGTTGCCCCACCAGCCATCCTGCTTGAGCCGGGCGGGCGGCGCCGAATAGGCCCAGGCCAGCAGCAGCGCGAGGATCGTCGCCGCGAAGCCCCAGGCGCCGAGCGCCGCGCCGATGAGCAGCGAGACGCCGGACCACAGGATCGCGAGCCAGAGCCCCATGCGGCCCGGGATGCGCCCCGAGGGGATGGGGCGGTTGGGCTCGTTGATGGCGTCCACGTGCCGGTCGAACCAGTCGTTCACCGCCTGGCTCGTCGCGCAGACCATGGGGCCGGCGAGCAGCAGGCCGAGCGCGACGAGGCCCCAGCGGCCGTCGAAGGGCACGCCCGACGCGACGGCGCCGCAGAGGAAGGCCCAGACCGGCGGGAACCAGGTCACCGGCTTGAACAGCTCCAGCACCGCGGTCGGATCTATCTGTCGCTGCAAGGCCCGCCCGCTCACGATCCTAGTTCTCCTCTTCCGGGCCAGGATCGCCGATGCCGTAGCGGCGGAGCTTCACGTAGAGCGACTGGCGGGACAGCCCTAGCATCTCGGCGGCTGACGCCCTGTTGTCCTTGGTCAATTCCAGCGCGGCTTCGATCGCCAGTTTCTCGATGACGTCCGTCGCCTCCCGCACCAGCTCCTTGAGCGGCACCCGCCCGACGAGCTCGGTGAGCTGGCCGGCCGCCGCCGGCAGGTCGGCGCCTGGCGGCGCCGCGGTCGCGGCGCGCGGCCCGACGTCGCGGATGGTGAAGCCGAAGCAGGGCTCGCCGTGATCGACGACCGGCGTGGCCGACACCTCGACCTCGGCCTCGGTGCCGTGGTCGCCGCGCAGCGCGGTGCGGAACAGGCGCACCGGGCCGCGGCCGCGGACCTGCGCCATCAGCACCTCCATCTCGACCGCCTGGCGGCCGAGGAAGCGGGAGAGGGGCTGGTTCAGCGCCGCCGCCTCGGTCGGCAGCTGCGCGAGGTCGATGAAGGCGGGGTTGGCGGTCAGGATCCGGCCCGTCTCGTCGGTCAGGACGAAGGCGTCGGGCGTGCTCTCGACGAATTCGGCGAGCCGCGCCTGGACCTCGGCCGATTCGGGCGGCGCCTCGGGCTGGATGTAGGACAGCCGGACGAGGAAGAGGGACGCGCGCTCCTGCCGGAGCAGCGAGGCCGAGACCAGGACGGCCCGGCCCGAGGCGGCGAGGAGCGCGCGGCGTTCCTCGGCCTGGCCGGCGCTGCGCACCGCGGCGAGCAGCGCGTCCACCCGGGCCCGGTCGGCTTCGGCGAAGGCCGCGAGGAAGCTGGGCTCGGCGCCGAAGATGCGGTCCGCCGCGAGATTGGCCTCGAGTACGCGCAGCGTCGTGGCGTCGAGCACCAGGACCGGCTCGGCGGTCATCTGGAACAGCAGGCGGTAGCGCGTCTCGGCCTGGCGCAGCCGGGCATATTCGCGCTCCATCGCCTGCTGGGCCTCGACGAGCCGCTGCTGGAGGCTGGCGAGCTGCCGCAGGTCGCGGCCGAAGATGACGGTGCGCGAGCCGACGCGGGACGCCGAGCACATGACGGGGAGGGTGATGCCCTCGCCGGTGCGCAGGTTGAGGTGCCGCCAGCGCGAGGAGCCGCCGCGGGCGGCCTCGTCGAGCATGTCGGTGACCTTCGCGCGGCTGTCCTCCGCCGCGCTGTCGAGCAGCGTCCGGTCGAGCCAGGACCGCCGGCCGCCCGAGGCGGTCGCCAGATCCTCCGACCCGAAGGCCATGTCGCGGATCACGCCCGCACCATCCATCACGAAAGCGACGTCTGCCGCCGCCGTGATGAGGCGCGAAGCGGCCTCAGCGTCCATGTCCCCGAGCGAGTGTCCAGGGGAGCCGAAACCCAACACGCGTTCTGGGATCCTTTGCCGTTCGAACCTTGTCGTTCGCGCGGGTAGTTCATGCCTGGGCCACCGACAAGCGCAGGAGGGCGGCGGCCTGGCGGACCGCGTCCGCCGCGTCGGCTGCCGTGGCGTCCGCCTGCACCTCGGCGGCGCGCTGCGGATGCCGGGCGAAGAAGGGCCCCCCGACCATGACGGCGAGGGTGGGATTGCGGGAATGCCGCCGGAGGCGGGCGATGAGGGAGCCGACCGCCGCGAGGCCATCCTCGCCGGCGAGGGAGATTCCGGCGACGTCGAACCAGTGGCCGCTGACCGCGCGTTCCCAGGCCTCGGCCCCGTCCTGGGGGGCGGCGACGACGAGCCAGCCGGCCTGGCGGAAGAATTCCCCCACCATGGCGATGCCGAAGCCGTGCTGGTCGCCGGGGGCCGCGCCGAGCAGGGCGCTGCGGCCGCGGGCCAGGTTGGGCTGGGTGGCGAAACGCGGCGCGAGCGCCAGCAAGGCCTCCTGGGCCTGCATGACGCCGAGGGTGACGTCCACGAAGCTGCAACGATCCTCGGACCAGAGCTGGCCGAGCTCCCGGGCAATGTCTGTCAACAAAGTCAGACAGATGTGCTCGGGCTTTCCGTCTTGCCGCTTGGCTTCCTCGACCGCGGCGGCGAGGGCGCCGTCTTGACCTGCCACAAGGCGCTCGGCGGTAAGGCGGGCCAAGGTGGGCCACGCGGGCGATTGCGGCAGGGCGGCCGCGACTTGAGGAAGAACCTGCCTATCGAGCGTGCGGGCGAGGAGATCCAGCAGGGCGCGGGGCTGGACGGAGGGCAGGAACCCTGTGTCGTCGGTGTCGGCCAAGGCTGCGTCCGAGGACAGCATGGTCGCTTTCCCTCCCGCTGTGGTGGCCGACTATCGGGGCCTGGAGCGCTGTCTGTCAATCATACTTTACGTCAATCTTGCTTGGCAGATGCGAGGAAGCAAACCTAGCTTCCACCCAAGACGGCGCGATGAGCCGCGGGGCGCCAAGCCGGTGAAGTCCGGGAGGTCCTCGTCGCCATCGCCCGTCGGAAAGCCCGGCGGAGGGGTGGTCCATGCAGGATTCCGGCGTTCTCGATCGCCTCATCGCCGCGGTGGACGGATGTCCCTACGGCACCACGGCGGGGCGCCACGCGCGCCAGGCCGCCAGCCGCAGCCAGCCGCTCTACACCGCCGAGGAGCGGGTGCGCCGGGACAACACGCGATGGACCCTGGTGCAGGGCATCCTCGCGCCGGTGCAGTTCCTCGTCTTCCTCGTCAGCCTTGGCCTCGTCGCGCGCTTCCTGATCACGGGCGAGGGACTCCTCGCCGCCGAGACCTCGGTCGTGATCAAGACCCTCGTCCTCTACGCGATCATGGTCACCGGCGCCGTGTGGGAGAAGGTGGTGTTCGGGCAGTACCTCTTCGCCCGCCCCTTCTTCTGGGAGGACGTCTTCAGCATGCTCGTGATCGCGCTGCACACGGCCTATCTCTATGTGCTGGCGGTGGATTTCGGCGACGCGGCGGCGCAGCTGTGGCTCGCTCTCGCGGCCTACGCCGCCTACGTCATCAACGCGGCGCAGTTCGTCATCAAGCTGCGCATGGCGCGGCTGGACGCGGCCCAGGGGGCGGGGCAGGCCTCCGCGCGGAACGCGACCGCATGAGCGCTGCGACGCAGCCCTGCGAGAAGCCCGTCCTCCGCGACAACGTGTTGCGCGAACGGGGCCAGCGCGAGGTCTTCTGCGGCCTCACCGGCATCGTCTGGATGCACCGCAAGATCCAGGACGCCTTCTTCCTCGTCGTCGGCTCCCGGACCTGCGCCCATCTGCTGCAATCCGCCGCCGGCGTGATGATCTTCGCCGAGCCGCGCTTCGCCACCGCCATCCTCGACGAGCGGGACCTCGCCGGCCTGGCCGACGCGCAGGAGGAGCTGGACCGCAACGTCGCGCGCCTGCTGGAGCGCCGGCCGGACATCCGCCTGCTCTTCCTCGTCGGCTCCTGCCCCTCCGAGGTGATCAAGCTCGATCTCGGGAAGGCGGCGCAGCGGCTCGACCGCCGCTTCAACGGCACGCGCGTGCTGCACTACAGCGGCAGCGGCATCGAGACCACCTTCACCCAGGGCGAGGACGCGCCCCTCGCCGCCCTCGTGCCGGAGATGCCGGCGACCGACGCGCACCAGCTCCTCGTCGTGGGCGCGCTGGCCGAGGTGGTGGAGGACCAGTTCCGCCGGCTCTTCGCCGCCATGGGCGTCGGGAACCTCGCCTTCCTGCCGCCGCGCCGCGCGGCGGAGCTGCCCGCCGTCGGGCCGAACACCCGCATGCTGCTGGCGCAGCCCTTCCTGAACGACACCGGCCGGGCGCTGGAAGCGCGCGGGGCGCGCCACGTCCCGGCGCTCTTCCCGCTGGGCGCCGAGGGCACGACGCAGTGGCTGCGCGCCGGCGCCGAGGCGATGGGCGTCAGCCCCTCGCGCATCCGCGAGGCCACGGCGATCCCCGAGGCCCGGGCGCGCGCCGCCGTCGCCGCGACCGCCGAGCGCCTGCAGGGCCGCAGCATCTTCTTCTTCCCCGACTCGCAGCTCGAGGTGCCGCTCGCGCGCTTCGTGACGCGCGAATGCGGCATGCGCGCCATCGAGGTCGGCACGCCCTACCTCCACCGCGCGCATCTGGCGCGGGAGCTGCCGCTCCTGCCGGAGGAGGCGACGCTCTCCGAGGGGCAGGACGTCGAGCGCCAGCTCGATCGCTGCCGCGACGCGAAGCCCGATCTCACGGTCTGCGGCCTCGGCCTCGCCAACCCGCTCGAAGCGGAGGGGATGGCGACGAAGTGGTCCATCGAGCTCGTCTTCAGCCCGATCCAGGGCTACGAGCAGGCGGCCGACCTCGCCGGCCTCTTCGCCCGGCCGCTCGCGCGGCGCGAGCGGCTGAGGGTCTGACGCCATGCAGCTGACCCTCTGGACCTATGAAGGACCGCCGCATGTGGGGGCGATGCGCGTCGCGGCCTCCATGCGCGGCCTGCACTACGTGCTGCACGCCCCGCAGGGGGACACCTACGCCGACCTCCTCTTCACCATGATCGAGCGGCGCGACTCGCGCCCGCCCGTCACCTACACGACCTTCCAGGCCCGCGACCTCGGCGGTGACACGGCGGAGCTGTTCAAGACGGCGCTGCGGGACGCGCATGACCGCTTCCGTCCGGAGGCGCTGCTGGTCGGCTCCTCCTGCACCGCCGAACTCATCCAGGACGATCCCGGCGGCCTCGCCGGCGGCATGGGCCTGCCCGTGCCCGTCGTGCCGCTGGAGCTGCCCGCCTACCAGAAGAAGGAGAACTGGGGCGCCGCCGAGACCTTCTATCAACTGGTCCGCACCTTCGCCCGCGGCACCAGGCGGCGCGAGCGCCTGCCCGGCCAGCCCCCCCGCTGCAACATCCTCGGCCCGACCTCGCTCGGCTTCCGCAACCGCGACGACGTCGTCGAGGTGCAGCGGCTGCTGGAGAGCCTGGGCGTCGAGGTGAACGTGGTCGCGCCGCTCGGCGCGCGGCCGACCGACCTCGCGCGGCTCGGCGACGCCGACTTCAACCTGGACCTCTACCCGGAGGTCTCGGGCCAGGTGGCGTCCTGGCTGCAGCGCAATCTCGGCCAGCCGGCCACGAAGACGGTGCCCATCGGCGTCGGCGCGACGCGCGACTTCCTGCGCGAGGTGGCGGCGCTCGCCGGTGTCGAGGCGCCGGAGGAGCCCGCGACCTCCCGCCTGCCCTGGTACTCGCGCAGCGTGGACAGCACCTACCTCACGGGCAAGCGCGTCTTCGTCTTCGCCGACGGCACGCACGCCCTCGCCGCCGCCCGCATCGCGGCGGAGGAGATGGGCTTCGCCGTGGTGGGCCTCGGCACCTACAGCCGCGAGATGGCGCGCGACGTCCGCGCCATGGCCGGGCGGCTCGGCGTCGAGGCGCTGGTCACCGACGACTACCTCGAGGTGGAGCGCGCCATCGCCGAGGCCCAGCCGGAGCTGGTGCTGGGCACGCAGATGGAGCGGCACATCGCCAAGCGCCTCGGCGTGCCCTGCGCGGTCATCTCCTCGCCCGTGCACGTGCAGGACTTCCCGGCGCGCCACTCGCCGCAGATGGGCTTCGAGGGTGCGAACGTCATCTTCGACACCTGGGTCCATCCGCTGATGATGGGCCTCGAGGAGCACCTCCTCGCCATGTTCCGCGAGGATTTCGAGTTCCACGACGGCGCCGCGCCTTCCCATCTCGGTCACGGAAAGGCGGTCGAGGTGGCCGAGGCGCCGGCCGCGGTGGCCGAAGCGCCGGCCCCCGTCGTCGCCCTGGCGCCGGAGGCCACGGCCTGGCTGCCGGACGCCGAGGCCGAGCTGAAGAAGATCCCGTTCTTCGTGCGCGGCAAGGCGCGGCGCAACACCGAGCGCTTCGCCGCCGAACGTGGGATCGCCCGCATTTCCGTCGAAACCCTCTACGACGCGAAGGCCCACTATGCCCGGTAGCACCATCGTCATCGTCACGATGGACAGCCATTTCGGCGCGGCGGTGGAGCAGGCGCGCGCCGGACTGGCGAGGGACCTGCCCGGCCTCGAGCTGGTGGTGCACAGCGCCGACGAGTGGGCGAGCGACCCCGTCGCCCTCCGCCATTGCCTCGACGACATCGCCCGGGCGGACATCGTCGTCGCCGCGATGCTCTTCCTCGACGACCATGTGCGCGCCGTGCTGCCGGCGCTGACCGCCCGCCGCCCCCACTGCCAGGTGATGCTGGGCCTGCTCTCCGCCGGGGAGGTGGTGAAGCTCACCCGCCTCGGCCGCTTCGACATGCAGGCGGAGGCCAAGGGGCCGCTCGCGCTGCTGAAGAAGCTGCGCGGGTCGAGGAAGCCGGGCGAGGGGTCGTCCGGCGCCGGCCAGATGCAGATGCTGAAGCAGCTGCCGAAGCTGCTGCGCTTCATCCCCGGCACCGCGCAGGACGTGCGGACCTACATGCTGGCGTTGCAGTACTGGCTGGCCGGCAGCGCCGACAACCTCGCCAACATGATCCGCATGCTGGCGCGCCGCCACCTCGGCGCCGGCGGCGTGAAGGTGCCGCCGCCCGTCGAGTACCCCGAGCTCGGCCTCTACCACCCGAGCCTGCCGCAGCGCATGACCGAGCGCCTCGCCGACCTGCCCGCTGGCCGCGGGAAGGGGAGGGTGGGCGTGCTCATCCTCCGTTCCTACGTGCTGGCCGACAATGCGGGTCACTACGACGGCGTGATCGCGGCGCTGGAGGCGCAGGGCCTCGACGTCGTGACGGCCTTCGCCTCGGGCCTCGACCAGCGGCCGGCGCTGGAGCGCTTCTTCATGGCGGGCGGCAAGCCCACCGTGGACGCGGTGGTGTCGCTCACCGGCTTCTCCCTGGTCGGCGGGCCCGCCTACAACGACAGCAAGGCGGCCGAAGCGGCGCTCGCCGCGCTCGACGTGCCCTATGTCGCCTGCCACCCGCTCGAGTTCCAGACGATGGACCAGTGGCGGGGCGACGGGCGCGGCCTGACGCCGGTGGAAGCCACGATGATGGTGGCGATCCCCGAGCTGGACGGCGCGATCCTGCCCATGACCTTCGGCGGCCGCGCCGACCACGAGGCGCGCGGCCGGATGCAGGCCGAGCCCGAGCGCGCGACGACGCTCGCCGCCCGCGTCGCGCGGATGGTCGCGCTCCGCCGCAAGCCCAATGCCGAGAAGCGCGTGGGCGTCGTGCTGTTCAACTTCCCGCCCAATGCCGGCAACACCGGGACCGCCGCCTACCTCTCGGTGTTCGAGAGCCTGCACGCCACCATGCGGGCGCTCGCCGCCGACGGCTACGACGTCGAGGTGCCGCCCGACGTGGACGCGCTGCGCGAGCGCATCCTGAAGGGCAACGCCGAGCGCTTCGGGGCGCTGGCGAACGTCGCGGCCCGCGTGCCGACCGACGCGCATGTCCGCCGCCAGCCCTGGCTGCGCGAGATCGAGAAGCAATGGGGCCCGGCGCCCGGCCGCCAGAACAGCGACGGCGCCAGCATCCACATCCTGGGCGAGCGCTTCGGCAACCTCTTCGTCGGCATCCAGCCCGGCTTCGGCTGGGAGGGCGACCCGATGCGCCTCCTCTTCGAGAAGGGCTTCGCGCCGACCCACGCCTTCTGCGCCTTCTACCGCTGGATGCGCGACGATTTCGGCGCCGACGCGCTGCTGCATTTCGGCACCCATGGCGCGCTGGAGTTCATGCCGGGCAAGCAGGCGGGACTCGACTCCACCTGCTGGCCGGACCGGCTGATCGGCGACGTGCCGAACCTCTACCTCTACGCGTCGAACAACCCGTCGGAGGGGATGCTGGCGAAGCGCCGCGCGGCGGCGACGCTGATCTCCTACATCACGCCGCCCGTCGCCCATGCCGGCCTCTATCGCGGGCTGCTCGACCTCAAGGCGACGCTGGACCGCTGGCGGCAGCGGGAGGACGACACCCAGGACGACAACCTGGCGCAGCTCCTTCAGACCCAGGCGGCCGCGGTGGAGCTCGCGGAGCCCGAGCCCTGGTGGCCGGCGGAGGGTCGGGAAGGGCGCATCGTGCGCCTCGCCGAGGAGCTGCTCGAGCTCGAGTACACGTTGATCCCCAACGGGCTGCACGCGCTCGGGCGCATCCCGACCGCGGAGCAGCGGGCCGAGACGCTGGACGCGGCGGGGATCACGGACGCCGCGGAGCGGGCGCGGCTCGACGCGCTGATGGCCGAGGATCACGAGATCCCGGCCATCCTCCACGCGCTGAAGGGCGGCTTCACCCGGCCGGCGCCCGGCGGGGACCTGCTGCGGACGACGGAGGTGCTGCCCACGGGCCGCAACATCCACGGCTTCGATCCCTTCCGCATCCCCTCGGCCTTCGCCGTGCAGGACGGCGCCGCCCAGGCGGAGCGGCTGCTGGCCCGCCACACCGAGGAAGGCCGCGGCCTGCCCGAGACGGTGGCGATGGTGCTGTGGGGCACCGACAACCTGAAATGCGAAGGCGGGCCCATCGCCCAGGCGCTGTGGCTGATGGGCGCCGAGCCGCGCCATGACAGCTATGGCCGGATGGCCGGCGCCCGCCTCGTTCCGCTGGAGCGGCTGGGCCGGCCGCGCGTGGACGTGATGATCAGCCTCTCCGGCATCTTCCGCGACCTGCTGCCGCTGCAGACGAAGCTTCTCGCCGAAGCGGCCCTGCTGGCGGCCGGGGCGGATGAACCGGTCGAGCAGAACTTCGTCCGCAAGCACGTCCTCGCCTTCATGGCGAAGCATGGCGGCAGCATCGAGGACGCGGCGCTGCGCATCTTCGGCAATGCCGACGGCGCCTACGGCGCGAACGTCAACGCCATGCTCGACCAGGGCTCCTGGCAGGACGAGGACGAGCTGGCCGAAGCCTACATGAAGCGCAAGGGCTTCGCCTACGGCGCCGACGGCCGCCCGCGCCGGCAGGACGCGGTGCTGCAGCAGGTGCTGAGCACGGTGGAGGCCGCCTACCAGAATCTCGACTCGGTCGAGAGCGGCATCACCACGATCAGCCACTACTTCGACAGCCTGGGCGGCATCAGCCGCGCCGTCCGCCGCCACCGCGGGCAGGAGGCGTCGGTCTACATCTCCGACCAGACCAAGGGCGCGGGGAAGATCCGGACGCTGGCCGAGCAGGTGACGCTCGAGACCCGCACGCGCGCCCTGAATCCCAAGTGGTACGAGGCGATGCTGGCGAATGGCTACGAGGGCGTGCGCCAGATCGAGGAGCACGTGACCAACACCATGGGCTGGTCGGCGACGACGGGCCAGGTCGCGCCCTGGGTCTATCAGCACCTCGCCCAGACCTACATGCTCGACCCCGAGATGCGCGCGCGCCTCGCCGCGCTCAACCCGACGGCGTCGGCGAAGATCGCGAACCGCCTCATCGAGGCGCATGAGCGGAAGTACTGGCAGCCCGATCCCTCGATGCTGGAGGCGCTGCGGCGCGCCGGCGAGGAGCTCGAGGACCGCCTGGAAGGCCTCTCGCCGGGGATGGCAGCATGAATCAGATCACCCGCACCTCGCACATCCGTGGCCCGATCCCGCAGCGGGGGGACGGCGAGGGCAGCGTCCAGGTCCACATGGACCAGATCGCCAGGATCGAGACGGCGAAGGTCTTCGCCGTCTACGGCAAGGGCGGCATCGGGAAGAGCACGACCAGCTCCAACCTCTCGGTCGCCTTCGCCAAGCTCGGCAAGCGCGTGCTGCAGATCGGCTGCGACCCCAAGCACGACAGCACCTTCACCCTGACCAAGCGCCTGATCCCCACGGTGATCGACGCGCTGGAGGCGGTGCAGTTCCACTCCGAGGAATTGCGGCCCGAGGATTTCGTGGTCGAAGGCTATGCCGGCGTGCAATGCGTCGAGGCCGGCGGGCCGCCCGCGGGCACGGGCTGCGGCGGCTACGTGGTCGGGCAGACGGTGAAGCTGCTGAAGGAGCATCACCTGCTCGAGGACACCGACGTGGTGGTCTTCGACGTGCTGGGCGACGTGGTCTGCGGCGGCTTCGCGGCCCCCCTGCTGCACGCCGACCGCGGGCTGATCGTCGCCGCCAACGACTTCGACAGCATCTTCGCGATGAACCGCATCGTCGCGGCGATCCAGGCGAAGGCCAAGAACTACGGCGTGCGGCTGGGCGGCGTCATCGCCAACCGCTCGGCCGCGACCGACCAGATCGAGCGCTACAACGCCGCGACGGGCATGAGGCTGCTGGGCCACTTCCCGGACCTCGACGCCATCCGCCGCTCGCGGCTCAAGAAGGCGACGCTGTTCGAGATGGATCAGACGCCCGAGGTGCTGGCCGTGCAGAATGAGTATCTGCGCATCGCGGGGAGCCTCTGGGCGGGCGTGGACCCGCTGGAGAGCGCGCCGCTGAAGGACCGCGAGATCTTCGACCTGCTGGGGTACGACTGATGCCGTCGGACACCTACGCCACGCGGCGCTCGCAACTCGAGACCTATTTCGACCGCACGGCGGCCGAGGCGTGGAAGCGCCTGACCTCCGACGCGCCGGTTTCCGGCGTGCGCGCCACCGTCCGCGCCGGCCGCGCCGAGATGCGCGAGGCGCTGCTCTCCTGGCTGCCGCGGGACCTGCATGGCCGCCGCATCCTGGACGCCGGCTGCGGCACGGGCGTGCTGGCGACCGAGGCCGCGCGGCGCGGCGCCGATGTCGTGGCCATCGACATCTCCGAGAGCCTCGTGTCCCACGCCCGCGACAACGCGGCCCGGCAGGGCGGGCGCCAGCCGGTCTTCATGGTGGGCGACATGCTCGACCCGGCGCTCGGCCGGTTCGATCACGTCGTCGCCATGGACAGCCTGATCCACTACCGGCTGCCCGACATCGCCGATGCCTGCGCGCGCCTGCTCGCCCGGACCGAATGGTCGCTCGTCATGACGATCGCCCCGCGCACGCCGCTGCTGGCCGCGATGCACGCCGTGGGTCAGCTCTTCCCGCGCGGCGACCGGTCCCCGGCCATCGAGCCCGCGAAGCCGCAGGCGCTGCGGCGGCTGGTGGACGCGCGGGGCCATCGCGGCGGGCGCGAGCATCGCGTGGCGCGCGGCTTCTACATCTCCCACGCCATGGAATGGCTGCCGCGATGAGCGAGGCCGCGAAGAAGCTGGGCTTTGCCAGGGCGTGGATGAAGCTCTCGCCGTCCATGCTGCCCTTCGCGGATGCGGCGACCGCCGAACTGCCGATGAAGCGGCTGCTGCGGCTGTCGCTGTTCCAGATCTCCGTCGGCATGGCGGCGGTGCTGCTGATCGGCACGCTCAACCGGGTGATGATCGTCGAGCTCGGCGTGCCCGTCTCGCTCGTCGCCTTCATGGTGGCGCTGCCGCTCGTCTTCGCGCCGCTGCGCGCGCTGATCGGCTTCCGGTCGGACAACCACCGCTCGGTGCTGGGCTGGCGCCGCACGCCCTACATCTGGTTCGGCACGATCTTCCAGTTCAGCGGCTTCGCGATGATGCCCTTCGCGCTGATCCTGCTCTCGGGCGACACGACGGGCCCGATGTGGGCGGGGCAGCTGGCGGCGGCCATCGCCTTCCTGCTCGTCGGCGCTGGGATGCACACGGTGCAGACGGTGGGGCTGGCACTGGCGACGGATCTCGCCCCGCGGGAGGCGCAGCCCAAGGTCGTCGCGCTGCTCTCGGCCGCGCTGCTCGCGGGCATGGTCATCGCGGGCGTCGTCTTCGGCGCGCTGCTCACGCCCTTCACGCAGATCAAGCTGATCCAGTGCATCCAGGGCGCGGCGGTGCTGACCCTGCTGCTCAACCTCGTCGCCATGTGGAAGCAGGAGCCACGGGACCGCAGCCGCAGCCTCGCCCGCCCCGAGCGGGAGCCGAGCTTCACCGAGGCCTGGCGGGAGCTGGCGCTGACCGGGCCGTGGAAGCGCCGGCTCTTCGCCACCGGCCTCGGCACCTTCGCCTTCTCGATGCAGGACGTGCTGCTCGAGCCCTATGGCGGCCAGGTGCTCGGCCTGACGGTGGGCGCGACGACGCTGCTGACCGCGGGCTTCGCCACCGGCGGCATGCTGGGCTTCCTGCGGGGCGCGCGCATCATCGGCGCGGGCGCCGATGCCAGCCGCATCGCCGGCTTCGGCGCGGCCTGGGGTGTGGCCGGCTTCGCCGCGGTGATCCTGGCGGGCGCCGTGGCGAGCGGGGGTCTCTTCGCCGCCGGCGTCTGCGTCATCGGCTTCGGCGCCGGTCTCTTCGCCCACGGCGTGCTGACCAGCTGCATGCAGTCGGCCCCGGCGGACAAGGTCGGGCTCGCGCTCGGCGCCTGGGGCGCGGTGCAGGCGACGGCCGCCGGCTGCGCCGTGCTGACCGGCGGCATCATCCGCGACCTGGTGGCGAGCTTCGCCATGGCCGGCGGCCTCGGCGAGGCGCTGACGGCGCCGTCCGTCGGCTACGGCGCCGTCTACCTGCTCGAGATCCTGCTGCTCTTCGCGACGCTGGCCGTCATCGGTCCGCTCGTGCGCGCGGCGCCCCGCACTCCCCGGCCCATGGATCTTCCGGCCGGCCCCATCACCGCAACCTGACGGAAGGAGGCCCACCATGGCCGGCGGCAACTGGATCACCTCGTTGGACCTGGCGACGGTGTCGCTCTACGGGTTCTGGATCTTCTTCGCGGCGCTGATCGCGTACCTTCACCGCGAGAATAAGCGCGAGGGCTACCCGCTCATCGTGCCGGGCAAGCCGCTGATGCGGCCCCAGGGCTTCCCCGGCGTGCCGGAGCCCAAGATCCTCCGGAAGCTGCATGGCGGCGAGGTGCCCTTCCCGCGTGGCGAGGACCCGCAGCGCCCGATCGCGGCGGTCTGGGCCGACCCCACCTCCGGCGCGCCGCTCATCCCCACGGGCGACCCGATGGTGGACGGCGTCGGCCCGGCCGCCTGGGCGCTCCGCGCCGAGGAGCCGGCGCTGTTCTACGACGACGCGATGCCCGCCATCATCCCGCTGCGCATCGCCCCGGACTTCAACGTGGACGACCGTGATCCCGATCCGCGCGGGATGACGGTGGTGGACGCCGACGGCGTCGCCTCCGGCACCTGCGTGGACATCTGGGTGGACCGCAGCGAGCACATCTTCCGCTACCTCGAGGTCGCGGTGCCGACGGATGCCGGCGAGCGGCGCATCATGATCCCCGTGCCGCTGATGAAGATCGTCGAGCAGGGCGGCCGCCGGGTGGTCCGGGTGAGGACGCTGCTGAGGAAGCACTTCGCGACCGCGCCCACTCTGCGCAAGCCCGACCAGATCACGCTGCGCGAGGAGGACATGGTCTCGGCCTACTGCGCCGGCGGCCAGCTCTACGCCAAGCCCGACCGCGCCGGCCCGCTGATCTGAGGCCGCCGCCAGCACGGAACGAGAAGCACCAGAGGAAGCCATGAAGCGCGTCACCAGCATCCGCGAGCACGAGAACGAGCCCATCCCGGGCCTGCCCGAGAGGCTGCCGGCCGGCGAGGGCGTCGTCTGGCAGGGGAGCCCGCGCTGGGCGCCCCTGGCGAAGCGCGCCTTCCACCTGCGCGGCCTCGCCATCTACTTCGGCGTGCTGGTGGCGTGGCGCGTGGCCGAGGGCGTGGCGGACGGATCGTCCTGGGGGGCGGCTCTGGCCTCGGCCTGGACGCTCCTGCTGCTGGCGCCGCTCTGCCTCGGGGTGCTGGCCGGCATCGGCTACATGATGGCGCGGTCGGCGCTCTACACCGTGACCAACCGGCGCGTCGTCCTGCGCGTCGGCGTCGCGCTGCCGATGACGATCAACATCCCCTTCAGCCGGATCGAGACGGCCGCGGTGCGCCGCCACGCCGACGGGACGGAGGATATCGTGCTGACCCTGGCGAAGGGTCACCGCATCGCCTGGCTGGCACTCTGGCCGCATGCGCGGCCCTGGCGACTGACCGCGCCGGAGCCGATGCTGCGGGCCCTGCCCGTGACGGAGGGCGCGGCGCAGGTGCTGTCCCGCGCGCTCGCCGCGAGCGCCGGACAGGAGGTGGCGGCGCCGGCGACGGACGAGCCGCGCCGCGCGATCCGCCTGCCGCAAGGGGCCGTCGCATGACGCCCTGGACGAAGAATCCGACCGTGCCGCTGACCCTGGCCGGGCTGGTCATCGCGACGACGCTCGTGGTCGTCGGGCCGGGGAAGCTGCTGAGCCCGACGCCCGAACTCGGCCTTCCCGCGCAATCGCGCGACCTTCGTTTCGACGACCGCGCGGACGGGAGCGTGGTGGTGACCGACGCCCGCACCGGCGAGGAGATCCAGCGCTATCCGTCCGGTGACGCGGCCTTCATCCGCGGGGCGCTGCGCGCGCTCACCCGCGAGCGCCGCATGGAAGAAATCGGTCGGGAAGCGCCTTTTGTCGTGGCGCGGTGGCCCGATGGCCGGATTACACTGCAGGACGCGGCCACCGGGCGCAGCGTGGAACTCCTCGCCTTCGGGATCACCCAGGCGGAGACCTTCGCCCGGTTCCTGCCGCGCTGACAGGAGAACAACGACAATGAGGAAGGACAGCGGCGGAGGATGGTTCGGACCGCGCAGGATCGAGGTTCCCTGCACCGTCGAGATCGAACGCAGCTTCGACAGCCTGCACGCCCATGCGATCCCGGAGGGCGTCATGCTCCGTCCGGGCGACCGGGTGGTGATCAACAACCTGCCGGATGACATCGCCCACAGCGGCACGACCAGCTTCGAGACGACGGCGACCGTGTTCCGCGCCCATCCGCTCACGCGCTGGTGGACGGAGATGCGGGCCATCGCGGAGCTGACGGAACTGTATCACTGCGGCTTCGAACCGAAGGACGCCTTCGAGGAGCAGGCGGCATGAACGCGATCACGCCGAGCCCCAAGGGGGGCATGAACGAGACGACGCGCATGGCCACCACCGAGACGGTGCTGAGCCCGCGCTTCTACACGACCGACTTCGCCGCGCTCGAATCGATCGACGTCTCGCCGGTGCGCGCGGAGTGGGACAAGCTGATGGCGGAGTTCCGCGCCGACCCCAACAAGGGGCATTTCGTGCGCGACGAGAGCTTCGACCATTTCCGGCTGGAAGACCTGCCCGAGCCGCTCCAGAAGGAGGTGCTGGAGTTCCTCGTCAGCTCCGTGACGGCGGAGTTCTCGGGCTGCGTCCTCTACGCCGAGATCAAGAAGCGCATCGCCAACCCGGAGATGAAGGAACTCTTCGCGGTGATGAGCCGCGACGAGGCGCGCCACGCCGGCTTCATCAACGACGCGCTGAAGGACCTCAATGTCGGGGTGGACCTCGGCTTCCTGACCAAGGCCAAGAAGTACCACTACTTCTCGCCGAAGTTCATCTTCTACGCGACCTACCTGTCGGAGAAGATCGGCTACGCGCGCTACATCACGATCTTCCGCCAGCTGGAGCGGCATCCGGAGCTGCGCTTCCACCCGATCTTCAACTGGTTCGAGAAGTGGTGCAACGACGAGTTCCGCCACGGCGAGGCCTTCGCGCTGCTGATGCGGGCCAACCCGCACCTGCTGCAGGGCCGGAACGTCTGGTGGTGCAAGTTCTTCCAGCTGGCGGTCTACGCGACGATGTATGTCCGCGACCACCAGCGGCCCGCCTTCCACCAGGCGCTCGGCATGACGGCGGACGATTACGACATGGAGGTGTTCCGCATCACCTCCGAGATCTGCCGCCAGGTTTTCCCGGTGACGCTGGAGGCGAACACGCCCGCCTTCAAGCGCGGCCTCGACCGGCTGCTCTCGATCAGCAACGCGCTGGACGAGGCGAAGAAGCAGGGGGGCGTCGGCGGCAGGCTGAAGCGCCTCGGCCTCTCGGTGCAGGCGGCCGTCACCTTCGCCGGGCTGTACTTCCAGCCCGGGCGGAAGGCGCCGCTCCCGGCCAACCCGCGCCTCGCACCGGTGTGGTGAATGATCGAGCACGCCCTCCCGGCCCTCTATGCCGTCTTCATCTGGTGGTTCGGCACCGGGCTGGTCTTCGTGCTCGACCAACTCTCGCGCCGGACCTTCCGGCTGTCCTTCGCGGTCGCCACGGCGGTGATGCTGGGCGCGCTGTACTGCATCACCGACCTCGCCGACCGGACCACGATCGGCGCGGCCTATGCGGGCTTCACCTGCGCCATCCTGGTCTGGGCCTGGCAGGAGATCGCGTTCCTGACGGGCATCGTCACCGGCCCCAACCGGGAAGCGCTGCCCGAGGGCACGCATGGCTGGCCGCGCTTCCGCTCGGCCGTCATGGCGATCCTGCACCACGAGCTGGCGATCCTGGGGCTCGGGCTCGGGCTGCTCGTGCTGCTCTGGGGCGCGGACAACGCGGTCGCGCTCCACACCTACGCCATCCTGTGGGGCATGCGGCAGAGCGCCAAGCTCAACATCTTCCTCGGCGCGCGGAACCTGGGCGAGGGGATGATGCCGCCGCACCTCGCCTACATCGCCAGCTACTTCCGGCAGCGGACGATGAACTACCTGTTCCCGGTGTCGGTCACCGGGGGCACGGTGCTCGCCGTCCTGCTGCTCCAGCGCGCCATCGGCGGCGAGGAGTTCGAGGCCGTCGCCTACACCCTGCTCGCGACGCTCACGATCCTCGCCGTGCTGGAACACTGGTTCCTGATGCTGCCCATCCCGCTCGACGGCCTCTGGACCTGGGGGAAGCCGTCGGCTGAAACGCCCTCGCCGCAAGCGCCGCGCGGCCCGGACGCCACCCTTCCGTTGCGGCCCTGATCCGAGAGAGGAACGAAGATGAACTACGAGGCTCTGTTCCGGAAGCAGCTCGACGGGCTCCGCAAGGAGGGGCGCTACCGCGTCTTCGCCGATCTCGAACGCCAGGCCGGCAACTTCCCGAAGGCGTGGCACCACGCGCCGTCGGGCAAGCGCGAGGTCACGATGTGGTGCTCGAACGACTATCTCGGCATGGGCCAGCACCCCGACGTGCTCGCCGCGATGCACGAGGCGCTGGACCGCTGCGGCGCGGGCGCCGGCGGCACGCGCAACATCGGCGGCACCAACCACGAGCACGTGAAGCTGGAGCGCGAGCTGTCCGACCTGCACGGGACGGAATCCGCGCTGCTCTTCAACAGCGGCTACATGTCGAACTGGGCGACGCTCTCGACGCTCGGCCAGCGCCTGCCGGGCTGCGTCATCGTCTCGGACGAGCTGAACCACTCCTCCATGATCGAGGGGATCCGGCACAGCCGCGCGCTCTGCCAGATCTGGAAGCACAATGACCTCGAGGACCTGCGCGCGAAGCTCGCGGCCATTCCGGAGGGCACGCCGAAGGTCATCGCCTTCGAGAGCGTCTACTCGATGGACGGCGACATCGCGCCCATCGCCGCCATCTGCGACCTCGCCGACGAGTTTGGCGCCATGACCTATTGCGACGAGGTGCACGCCGTCGGCCTCTACGGCCCCCGCGGCGGCGGCGTGTCGGAGCGCGACGGCGTGGCGCACCGCCTCACCATCATCGAGGGCACGCTCGCCAAGGCCTTCGGCGTGATCGGCGGCTACATCGCGGGCTCCGCCGCGGTGGTGGATTTCGTGCGCTCCTTCTCCTCGGGCTTCATCTTCTCGACGGCGCTGCCGCCGGCCGTCGCGGCGGGCTGCGCCGCCAGCATCCGGCACCTCAAGGCCAGCAACGCCGAGCGCGAGCGGATGCACGGCAACGTCGCCAAGCTGCGCGCCGGCCTCGACCGGCTCGGCATCCCGCACCTGGCGAACCCCAGCCACATCGTGCCGGTGATGGTGCGCGACGCGCATCTGTGCAAGCGCATCAGCGACGAGCTGATGGAGGTGCACGGGGTGTACGTGCAGCCGATCAACTACCCGACCGTCCCGCGCGGGACGGAGCGGCTGCGCTTCACGCCCTCGCCCGCGCATACGGATGCCGACATCGCGCACCTGCTCGACGCGCTCGCCTCCGTCTGGGCCGAGCACAAGCTGGCGGTGGCGGCCTGAGAGCATGGACGGGCTTCCCCTCAACCCGGTCTCCACCCGCGCGCTTCCCGCGCCGAAGCCGGTCTTCCCCTTCGCCGCGATCGTGGGGCAGGAGGAGCTTCGGCAGTCGCTCCTGCTCTGCGCGGTGGATCCGGGGATCGGCGGGGTGCTGGCGCTCGGCGACCGGGGCACGGGGAAGTCCACCGCCATCCGCGCGCTGGCGGCGCTGCTGCCGCCGATGACGGCGGTGGCGGGCTGCCGCTTCCGCTGCGAGCCGGGCAAGCCCGCCGCCATCTGCGAGGTGTGCAACGGGCCTCACCCCCAGGCGGTGGAGACGGCCGTGCCCGTGGTGGACCTGCCGCTCGGCGCGACGGAGGACCGCGTGGTCGGCGCGCTCGACCTCGAACGCGCGCTGGCGCATGGCGAGAAGGCCTTTGAGCCCGGGCTGCTCGCCCGCGCGCATCGCGGCTTCCTCTACATCGACGAGGTGAACCTGCTGGAGGACCACCTGGTGGACCTCCTGCTCGACGTCGCGGCCTCGGGCGAGAACGTGGTGGAGCGCGACGGGCTCTCCATCCGCCATCCGGCGCGCTTCGTGCTGGTGGGCAGCGGCAATCCGGAGGAGGGGGAGCTGCGGCCGCAGCTGCTCGACCGCTTCGGCCTCTCCGTCGAGGTCACCACGCCGACCGACCTGCCGGTGCGCATGGAGGTCATCCGCCGCCGCGACGCCTTCGAACGCGACCCGCCGCGCTTCCTCAAGCGCTGGGCCCGGGAGGAGCGCGCGCTGCAGAAGCGCATCCTCGCGGGCAAGGCGAAGCTGCCGCGGGTGCGGGTGCCGGACGCCATGCTCGAACTCGCGGCGCGGCTCTGCATCACGGCGGGCACCGACGGGCTGCGCGGCGAGCTGACGCTGATCCGCACCGCGCGCGCCCTCGCCGCCTTCGAGGGCACCAGCGAGGTGACGGCGGCGCATCTGCGCGCCATCGCGCCCCTCGCGCTGCGGCACCGGCTGCGCCGCAATCCGCTGGATGACAGCGTGAGCAGCGTGCGCGTCGCCCGCGCCGTGGAGGAGATCTTCGACGCATGAGCGACGCCGCCACCGCCGCAGCGCTTCTGGCGGTGGATCCGGCGGGGCTCGGAGGGGCGGTGCTGCGGGCGCCGGCCGGCGAGGAGCGCGACCGCTGGCTCGCGCTGTTCCGCGCGCTGCTGCCCGAGGGCGCGCCCTGGCGGCGCATGCCGCCCTCGATCCAGGACGACGCCCTGCTCGGCGGCCTCGACCTGCCGGCGACGCTCGCCGCGCGGCGGCCGGTGCACCGCGCCGGGCTGCTGGCCGAGGCGGCGGCCGGCGCCATCGCCGTGCCCATGGCGGAGCGCCTGACCCGTGCCCTCGCCGCCCGGCTGCTGAAGGGGCAGGAGGAGCACGGCTTCGCGCTGCTGGCCCTCGACGAAGGTCGGGACGACGAGGCGGTTCCGCCCGCCATCGCCGACCGGCTGGCCTTCCTGCTGGAGCTGCGCGAGGTGCCGGGCCCCGGCGCCGGAGCGGCCGCCGTGGCGGGCGCTCGCGCCAGGCTGCCCGGGACCGTCGTGCCGGACGAGGTGATGGAGGCGGTGCTGGCGACGGCCTCGGCCTGCGGCATCGCCTCGCTCCGCGCGCCCTGGCTGACGCTGC
>JAIEOO010000065.1 GCA_019750475.1 Acetobacteraceae bacterium
GCGGAACCGCGCGCCGCCACGCCATGGCGGCGCCGGCGCGCGGACGCGCGTCGCGCGGCGGCCCGCGCCCGGAAAACCGCCCGGCGACGCACACCCCACCCCCGTCAGGAGATCCCCATGTCCGGCACGATCGACCAGGCCTTCGTCAAGCAGTACCAGGCCGAGGTTCACGAGGCCTATCAGCGCCAGGGCAGCAAGCTGCGGCCCACCGTGCGGAGCAAGACCAACATCGCCGGCGCCTCCACCGTGTTCCAGCGCGTCGGCCGCGGCACCGCGGCGTCCAAGGCGCGCACCGGCGTCGTCCCCGTGATGAACCTCGAGCACTCGAACGTCGAGTGCTTCCTGCAGGACCACTACGCCGGCGACTGGATCGACCGCTTCGACGAGCTGAAGACGGCGATCGAGGAACGCAACGTCATCGCCTCCGCCGGCGCCTACGCCCTCGGCCGCAAGACGGACGAGCTGATCATCGCCGCCCTCGACACCGCCACGATCGAGGCGGTGGGCACGGGTGCCGGCCAGACCGACAATGACGGGCTGACGCGCGCCAAGATCCTGCTGGCCTTCGAGATGCTGGGCGCGGCCGATGTGCCGGATGACGGCAACCGCTTCGCCGTCGTCGGCTGGAAGCAGTGGAGCGAGCTGCTCGCCATCCCCGAGTTCAGCAACTCGCAATTCGTCGGCGACAACGAGCTGCCATGGAAGGGCACGCAGGCCAAGCGCTGGCTGGGCGCGACCTGGATGCCGCATTCCGGCCTGACCAAGGCCGGCGCGCTGCGCTACTGCTACTTCTACCACCGCACCGCCATCGGCCATGCCGCGGCGAGCGAGGTGATCACCGACATCACCTGGCACGGCGACCGCGCCGCGCACTTCGTCAACTCCATGATGAGCCAGGGCGCCGTCCTCGTGGACAATGCCGGCGTCGTCCGGATGCGGACGAAGGAGTAGTTCCCCACCGAAGTTTTCCGCGCCACTCCGCTTCGCTGCGTTCTGCGGAAAACCTCGGCGGGGGCCCCGTTGGCACGAGCGCTGACCGGGGCGGTTGGTCCTGGCCTTGCGCTGTTGCTGTGCTGGTCCTGATGGGTGGCTCCGCCCTCGTGGCGGAGCCACTTCGGGGCACCGCGACGGGCCCTCGATGCAGGGCGTTCGTGCTGCCGGTGCGGCCGAATGCAGGGCGGCGTCCTGGTCCTGGTGGGTGGCTCTGCCCTCGTGGCGGAGCCACTTCGGGGCACCGTGACGGGCCCTGGATGCAGGGCGCGCGTCACGCCGGCGCGGCCGAATGCTGGCGGGCATCCTGGTCGGGCTTTGTGGCGCGACCTCGCGGCGCTGCCGCTTCGGCTTCCCGAGCGCGGCTTCGGGCGCCGCTGCTTTCCCTCTTCTCTCTCGCAGGAGGCTTCGCGATGACGCTCTCCGTCCTCGATCTCTGCTCGCGTGCGTTGCTGCGGCTCGGTGCGCAGCCCATCGCCTCGCTGACCGACGGCACGGCGGAGGCGGAGGTGGCGGCGGGGCTCTACGCGGGCGCGCGGGATGCGCTGCTCTCGGCCCATCCCTGGTCCTTCGCGACCGGGCAGGCCACGCTGCCGCGCCTCGCCGCGCAACCGACGGCCGACTTCGCGCGCGCGTTCCAGTTGCCGCCCGGCTTCCTGCGCGCGCTCTCCGCCGGCGGCCCGGGGCAGGGCCGCGGGCTGCCCTACCGCCTGCTGGAAGATCGCCTGCACGCCGACGCGGAGCAGGTGACGCTCACCTACATCTTCCGGCCGGAGGAGAGCGCCTTCCCCGGCTTCTTCGCCGCCGCGCTCGTCGCGCGCCTCGCCGCCGAGTTCTGCGTGCCGCTGACCGAGAGCACCGCCCGCGCCCAGATGCTGTTCGGCCAGGCCGAGCAGGAGCTGCGCGCCGCCCGCCGCGCCGACAGCCAGCAGGCCACGGTGCGCGCCCTCGACGGCTTCCCCCTGATCCAGGTGCGGGGCTGAGCATGTCCCGCCAGGCCAAGACCAGCTTCACCGCCGGGGAGCTCTCGCCCGAACTGCTCGGGCGGCAGGACCTCCGCGCCTACGCCAACGGCGCCGCGCTGCTGCGCAACGTGCTGATCCTGCCGACGGGCGGCGTCACGCGCCGACCCGGCCTGCGCCACGTCGCCACGCTGCCCGGCCCCGCGCGGCTGATCCCCTTCGAGTTCAACACGGAGCAGGCCTACCTCCTCGTCCTCACGGCCGGCGCCTTCCGCGTCTTCCTGAACGACGGCCATGTCGCCGCCGGCACCGGACCCTGGACGGCGGCCATGCTGCCGCAGCTCGCCCACACGCAGAGCGCCGACACGCTGCTGCTGCTGCACCCGGACATGGCCCCCGTCGCGCTGACCCGCACGAGCCACACGACCTGGACCCTCAATCCCTGGGCCTGGCGCGCCATGCCGACGCACCGCTTCGCGCCAGATGCCGTCACCATCACGCCGAGCGGCACCACGGGCAGCGTCACCCTCACCGCCTCGGCGCCCGTGTTCCAGGCCGCTCATGCCGGCACGCGCTTCCTGCTGCGCGGCATCGGGGGAACGCTCACGGCCGTCGCCTCCGCCACCAGCGCGACCTTCGCGCCATCCGTCGCGCTGCCCGACGCCGCCGCCACCACCGACTGGGAGGAAGCGGCCTTCGGCGCGCTGCGCGGCTGGCCCGTCTCGGCCTGCTTCCACCAGGACCGCCTGGTCCTCGGCGGCTCGCGCGACCTGCCGAACCGGCTCTGGCTCTCGAAGTCGGGCGCGCTGTTCGACTTCGACCGGGGCCGCGGCCTCGACGACGAGGGGATCGAGTTCGGCCTGATGTCCGACCAGGTGAACGCGATCCGCGCCGTCTTCTCCGGCCGGCACCTCCAGGTCTTCACGACGGGCGGCGAGTGGATGGTGAGCGGCGATCCGCTCACGCCCGCCTCCATCCAGCTCACGCGGCAGACGCGCATCGGCTCGCCGACGCAGCGCATGGTGCCGCCGGTGGACGTGGATGGCAGCACCATCTTCGCCGCGCGCAGCGGCCGCGCCCTGCACGAATTCGCCTACACCGACGTCGCCCAGGCCTACCAGGCGAGCGATCTCGCGATGGTCGCGTCCCACCTCGTCCACTCGCCGGTCGCCATGGCCTACGACCAGGCGCGGCGCCTGCTGCACATCGTGATGGAGGATGGCGCCATGGCGACGCTGACCCTCTACCGCAGCGAACAGGTGACCGCCTGGACGCGGCAGCAGACGGACGGGCTGTTCCGCGGCATCGCGGAGGTCGAAGGCCGCGTCTTCTGCACGGTCGAACGCGCGGGCACGCTGCGCCTCGAACGGCTCGACCCCGAGCTCGCGCTCGACGCCGCGCTCACCGGGGCCGCCGCCGCGCCGCAGAGCCGCTGGACCGGCCTCGATCACC
The DNA here is from genome assembly GCA_019750475.1 of Acetobacteraceae bacterium. GTDB lineage: Bacteria > Pseudomonadota > Alphaproteobacteria > Acetobacterales > Acetobacteraceae > Roseococcus. The sequence continues at coordinate 3,405 of JAIEOO010000065.1, forward strand.
TCGAGGGCCGCACGGTCGGCATCCTGGCCGATGGCGCGCCGCGCCCGCCGCTCACCGTCGCGGGCGGCGCCGTCACGCTCGATCAGCCCGCCGCCGCCGCGCAGATCGGGCTGCGCTTCGCCCACACCATCGAGCCCCTGCCGCCCGAACTGAGCCAGGGCTTCACCACCCGCGCCACGCCGATCCGGCTGCTCGCCGTCACCTTCCGGCTGCTCGACACCGCTGCCCTCGACGCCGATCTCGGCCGCGGGCCGAAGCCCGTCGCCTTCCGGCGGCTCGACACGCCGATGCTCGACGCGCCCCCGCCGCGCTTCTCGGGCGATGTGCGCCTGACGACGCTCGGCTGGCGGCGCCAGGCCATGGCGCCCCTCTGGCGCATCACCGGCGACGCCCCCCTGCCCCTGACCCTGCTCTCCGCCACCACCGAGACGAGGATGACCGACTGATGGCCGCACTCACCTCCATCGCCTCCCTCGTGGGCGCCGGCGCCGGGCTCTACGCCCAGGTCGAGCAGATGCGCCGCACCGAGGCCAACCAGCGCGCCCAGGCCGAAGCCGCCCGCATCCAGGACACGCAGCGGCGCGAGCAGCTGACCCTCCAGCAGCAGGCCGACGCCCGCGCGCGCGGCGAGCAACTCGCCCGCACGGTCGCCGCCGCACGCGCCCGCATCGCCGCCGGTGGCCGCGCCGTGGAGGACGGCTCCGCCGCCGCCGTCACCGCCGGCCTCCGCACCGATGCCGCCGCCGCGCAATCCGACAGCGACGCCCTCTTCCGCGCGCGCCTCGCGGCCGGGCGACCCTCCCTCCTGCAACCCGATGGCAGCCTGACACCGGGCCTGATCCGCGCCGTGCCGAGCTTCGGGAACGCGCTGCGGAACCTGTTGGAGTAGCGCCGCCGGAGGGCTCCGCCCCCCGAACCCCCCGCTGGGGAGACTGGGTCTCCCCAGACCCCTGCCCGAACTTTGACGGAGATCGTGGGAGGGGCACGGTACGACCGTCATCAACGTCGCTCCCTCGATGCCCCTCCCACGATCTCCGTAAGCCCACGGCAAAGGGGTCCGGGGACCAAAAGTCCCCGGCGGGGGTCCAGGGGGCGGAGCCCCTTGGCCGCGCAACCCAACCAGTTCCGGAGAGCATCCGAATGTCCGAGCACATCCGCATCGGCGATGTCGCGCCGCGCGTGCATTACGTGGCTGACGGCGTGCAGGTCGCCTTCACCTATCCGTTCCCGGTCTTCGCCGCCCGGGATCTGGAGGTGCGGCTGAATGGCGGCCTCTCCGGATCCGGCTTCATGGTGGAGGGGGCCGGCCGGTCGGAGGGCGGGTCGGTGCGTTTCGCCGCGCCGCCGGCTTCGGGCACACGCGTCACCCTGCTGCGCCGCATCGCCATCCAGCGCGTCACGGATTTCCAGCCGAACGGCGTGCTGCGCGCCCAGGTGCTGAACGACGACCTGGACTACCAGGTGGCCGCCCTGCAGGAGATGCGGGACGTCGTGCAGGGCGCGCTCCGCCTCGATGTGGCGGAGCCGCCTTCGGGCGTGGTGCTGCCGCCCGCGGCGGCGCGCGCGAACCGGCTGCTGGGCTTCGATGCCGTGGGGAACGTCACCGCCTATCCGCGCGGCGGCACCGTCGCGGCCGTGTATGCCGGTGCCGTGCCGCGCGGCGTCGAGGACAAGCTGGCGGAGGTGCTGACGGCGCGGGATTTCGGCGCGCGCGGCGACGGCGTCGCCGATGACGGCCCCGCGTTGCAGGCCGCGATGAGCGCGGCGGCCTCGGCCGGCCGGCATCTCGTCATCGGGGAGGGCACCTTCCGCACCACCATGCCGCTCTCCCTCGGCGGCGCGGCGGCCGGCATGACCATGCTCGGGGCGATCTCCTATGCCGGGCCCGGGGGCCAGGCCGCCCTGACCATCGGCGACGGCGGCGCGGTGCGGAACGCGGCCAAGATCTACCAGGGGCTGCGCGTCCTGCGCGCCACCATCAGCGACTGGCTGAACGAGGGCGACATCGGCATCGTGCTGCGCAACCTCGATGCCAGCACGGTGGAGGTGCGCCAGGTCGAGGGCTTCACCATCGGCGTCCGCACCCTGGGCGAGGAGCGCGGCTTCGAGGACAGCGAGCTGCGCCTCGGCCGCATCGTGAACAACCGCATCGGCCTCGACGTGCGGACGCTGACCGCCGCGGCCTGGAACACCTCCGTGCGCTACCATGGCGGCCACTTCGCCATCGCCAGCAGCCTGCACACCGCGCTCGACCGCTACGGCGTGCGCTTCTCGGCGGCACCCGGCGCCTATATCGCGCACAACCGCCACGTCTTCTTCGGCCCGGCCTTCGAGCTACAGGCCCGCAACCGGCCCATCGCCGGCATTCCCTTCCTCTCGGAGGTGAGCAGCCGCGCCATCATCGCCTACGGCGTGCGGATGGAGGCGTGCTCCCCCTTCGTGGCGCGCCACACCTCCGCCGCGCAGGATCACGTGTACGAGGTCGCCTGGGCCAGCCAGGGTTACGAGGTGGGCGTGGAATACGCGCCCACCGCGACGCGCACCGGCGCCGTGGTGCGCGCGCTGCACCAGGCGGCCGCGCACCGGGAATTCTCGCGGGAGGTGGCGGCTGTCCCCAACCTCCGCGCCGCCGCCTATCGCTGGACGGCGACGCAGACCGGCTTCGACCGCCTCGCCTGCCTCTCGACCAACGTCTCGGGCACGCCGAACGCCCTGCGGGACTTCGCCTTCCCGGGCCTCGAGGACTACCAGCTGACCGATCGCGGCGTGGCGCTGCCGGGCGGGCGGGGTCTCGGCTTCGTGGTGGATGCGCGGCGCTGCAAGGAGTTCGCCCTCGCCCTCGACGCCGATGACCCGCGCCTCGTTGTCCAGTGCTTCGACGCCAACCTCAACGTCCTCGGCGACGCCACCGGCCAGACGGTCCGCGCCTCCGGCATGTCGCTGCAATGGAACCCGACGGCGCGCTGGTGGCAGGGCGCGGCCGACATGGCCGACGCCGACCTCACCCGCCTCCAGACCATCCGCCTCGAACCCGGGGTCGCCTACGCCATCATCGGCGTCGCCCGCATCAACCGCGACTACGAGGTGCGGGCCATGCGGCTGCTCTGCGACCCGTCGCAATCGCCGCCGCTGCTCTTCGGCCTGCCCGACCTGCCGCATGGCGCGCGCGAGCTGAAGGCGGAGCTGCCGAATTACGACCCGCCCTCGATCGCCGGCGGCGCCACCGCGCAGGTGAACGTCACCGTTCCCGGCGCGCGGCCCGGCGACTTCGCGCAGGCGGCCTACAGCCTCGCCACCTCGGGCATCGTGTTCCTGGCGCAGATCGGCGCGCAGGACACGGTCACGGTCACCATGTGGAACCGCAGCGGCGCCGCGGTGGACCTCAACCCCGGCACGGTGCGCGTGCGGGTCGTGAAGTCGTGACGCGTCCCGAACCGCGCCGCCGCCGGCCCCCGGGCTTCGACGAGAAGCTGCTGCGCCTCGCCGAGGAGGTGGCGGACGACTACCTCGCCTTCCTCGGCCGCGACAACCAGGAAGAGGCGAAGGACTTCGCCGCGCGCCAGAACGCCGGGAAGGCGGCGCTGGCCCATATCGAGGCGCTGCTCAAGCTCGCCGACACCGGCGAGGAGGAAGCGCATCGCCGCATGGACGAGAAGCTGGCCCTCTTCACCCAGGCGCGACAGGAGATCGGCGAGGATGACGACGGAACCGCTCCGGGCTGACCTGCCGGAATTCGCCTGGATCTGGAACCACCTGCAGAACCACCGCACGCCGCGCCTCCATCGCCGCATCGCCCGCTGGCTTCAGCAGCGGGTGGATGGGCAGGACCATCGCCTGGTCCTCATGGCCTTCCGCGGCTGCGGCAAATCCACCCTCGTCGGGCTGTTCTGCGCCTGGTGGCTGCACCGCGACCCGACCGCCCGCATCCTGGTGCTGGCCGCCGAATCCTCCCTCGCGGCGCGGATGGTGCGGCACACGCGCCGCATCATCGAGCGGCACCCCTTCTGCGCCCACCTCATCCCCGATGGCGCCGATGCCTGGGCCGCCGACCGCTTCACCGTCCGCCGCGACGCGGCCTGGCGCGACCCCTCGATGCTCGCGCAGGGGCTCGCCGGCAACACGACCGGCGCGCGGGCCGACCTCATCATCTGCGACGACGTCGAAGTCGCGGCGAATTGCGACACCGCCGTCAAGCGCGCCGAGCTGCGCGAACGCCTCGCCGAGACCGAGTTCATCCTCACCCCGGGCGGCACCATCCTCTATGTCGGCACGCCCCACACGGAAGACAGCCTCTACCGCGCCGGCGACGGCTTCCTCTCCGGCTACCACCGCCTCGAGATCCCGCTGCTCGACGCGGAAGGCCGCTCCGCCTGGCCCGAACGCTTTCCGGAAGCCGCCATCGCCGACCTCAAGGCCCGCGTCGGCCCGCTGCACTTCGCGCGCCAGATGCTCCTCGAACCCATCGCGGCCGAAGCGCTGCGCCTCGATCCCGCGTCCCTCATCCGCTACGCTGAGGAACCCGAGTTCCGCGAAGCCAACGGCCGCGCGCAGCTCTGGCTGCTCGGGCGACGCATGGTCTCGGGCGGCGGCTTCTGGGACCCGGCCTTCGGCCGCCCCGACGCCGGCGACGGCAGCGTTCTCGCGGCCGGCTACGCCGACGCCGACGGCAACCACCACCTGCACCGCATCGCCTGGATCACCCAGCACGCCAGCCACCCGGACGACGCCGCCACGCAACAATGCCGCCAGGTCGCGACCCTCGCGCGCGAGCTGCACCTGCCCGTCATCCGGATCGAAACCAACGGGCTCGGCCGCTTCCTGCCGGGCCTCCTCCGCCGCGAGATCGCCCGCGCGGGCGCGGCCTGCGCCGTCCTCGAACACGCGAGCCGCCGCGCCAAGGCCGACCGCATCCTCGCCGCCTTCGACCCGCTGCTGGCCGCCCGCAAGCTCCACGCCCATGAGAGCACGCTGCGCACCGCCTTCCCGCAGGAAATGCGCGACTGGCGGCCCGACAACCCACACGCCCGCGACGACGGGCTGGACGCCACCGCCAGCCTGATCCTCGCCGAACCCACGCGCCTGCCGGTGACGCCGCCGGCACCGAGGGCGGCGGGGTGGCGGGGTGGGTAGGGTTGGCGCTGGTGGCGTTGGGAGGGGCGCTGCCCCTCCCAAACCCTCCCCGCCAGAACCTCAGGTTCCTGGACCTCCGGGTCCTTTGTTGGGGATTGGGGAGGGGGCGGCGTGCTCCCTGGATCGAGGTCGCTCCTCTGACGCCCCCTCCCCAATCCCCAAAGGATTCGCAGGGGTCCGGGGAGCCCGTGGCTCCCCGGCGGGAGGGGGCTGGGGAGGGCAGCGCCCTCCCCAGCAGCGCCAGCCGCCCAGCCCTGCCTACCCCGCCTTCCGCAGCACCTCGCTGCCGTGGCGGGTCCGGCCGGCGGGGGTGATGGCGTAGCGGCCGTCGGGACCGGTCGTGGCCAGGCCCATGGTCTTGAGGCGTTCGAGGCAGGGTTGGTCGGCGAGGCCGGGGGGGCGGCCGTGCGGGCCGACCAGGGTGAGCCGGTGCAGGGCCGAGCGGCAGCAGGTTTCCAGGTAGGGCTCGTTCCACATCGGCGCGGGTTCCTTGTTCCGGCGTCGCGCATATGCGGCGCCGCCCCTTTCATCGCCAGAGGACCGAGACATGGAAGCGTTTCCCGCGGAGTTGGCGGGGTGGCTGGATGCCGTGGAGGCGCCGGTCATCGCCGCGTTGTTCTGGATGCTGCATGCCTTTCGCCGGGATTTCGACCAGCGGGTGGAGCATGGGGATCTGCGTGTGTCGGACGGGTTGCAGCGAACACGCGAGGAGCTGGCCGGCTTCAAGATCGAGGTCGCGCGAACCTATGTGCCCTTGTCGCTGATCCGCGACGTGGACCAGCGCCTGTCGGAGCAGTTGCGGCGGATCGAGGATCGCCTGGATGAGCTGCGGGAGGACCGGCGGTGAGCGCGTCGGTGGTCCTGACGGCGGGGGATGCCGCGGCGGAGCTGCTGGCGCGTGTGCTGTTGGCCGAGGCCGGGCATCGCGGCCTGGCCGCGGTGGAGGGTGTGGCGTCGGTGGCGCTCAACCGGGCGCGTTGTGTCATGGCGGGTGGTGAGGCCGAGGCGCGCTTCGCGGGTGGAGAGGCGGCGGCGACGCTCCCGCGCGCGCTGATCGCCGTGCTGCGGGCGCCGTTCCAGTTTCCGTGCCGGCATCCGCGGCATCCGCGGCATGGCGTGTTCGCGGCACCGCCGGAGGGGCCGGCCCTGGCCATGTGCCGCCGGGTGGCGGCGCGGGCCCTGGCGGGTGGCGTGCCGGACGCGACGGGCGGGGCGCTGCGGTGGCACGAGGAGGGACGGCTGCCTGGCTGGGCGGTGGGCCGCGCGCCGATCGCGGAGCTGGGTGGGCTGGTGTTCTACGGCTGAGGTGGTAGGCGGCGCGCATGGACACGCTGATCTACACCCTCGTCCGCGGCAGCGATTGGCAGGCGGCCGAGCGCGCCGGTGCGTATCGCGGCAGCGCCGACGACGCCCGCGACGGCTTCCTGCACTTCTCCACCGCGGATCAGGTGCGGGAAAGCGCCGCGAAGCACCGGGCGGGCGAGGCCGATCTCTGGCTCGTCGAGGTGGAGGCGGCGCCGCTGGGCGAGGCGCTGAAGTGGGAACCGGCGGGGAAGCGCGCCGGGCTGTTCCCACATCTGTATGCGCCTTTGCCGCTGGCGGCGGTGAAGCGGGTGGTTCGGCTGCCGCTGGGCGCGGATGGACGTCACGTCTTTCCCGACGGCTTCTGATGGCTGCGCGCCACGGCGCGCTCGCTCATCACGCAGGCCAGCACCACCACCGCCCCGCCGGCGATGACTTCCCAGCCCGGCGCGTTGCCGAACAGCCAGAGGTCCAGGGTGACGGACCAGGGCAGGGCGATGAACTCGAACGGGGCGAGGCGCGCGGGCGTCGCGTGGCGGAAGGCGACGGCCAGCATCAGCGTCGCGGCGCCGGCCAGCAGACCGTTGGCGGTGAGGCGCGCGGCGGCCTCGAGGTCGGGCGTCACCCAATGCGTCGCGGCGAAGGGCGCGGTGGCGAGGATGCTGACGACGCCGGGCCACAGGATCAACCGGGCGATCCCCGTCTCCACCCGCAGGAAGCGGTTCACCGTGATGTTCGTCGCGTAGCAGACGGTGCCGAGCGCGGCGCAGAGGAAGCCGATCGCGCTGCCCCCTTCGCCGAGCTGCGGGGCGAGCGCCAGCATCACGCCGCCGAACCCGACGCCGGACCACAGCCAGGCGGCGCGCGGAATGCGCTCCCCCAGGAACGCCCGCGCCATCACCAGCGTCATGAAGGGCGCGGTGAAGAAGACGAGGTAGCCATCGGCCAGCGGCAGGTGCCGGAAGGCGATGAAGAACAGCACGCCCGAGAGCAGCATGGCGACGGCGCGCAGCAGGTGCAGCTTCCGGTATTGCGTCGCGAGCTCCCCGCCCGCCTGGCGCCAGGCCGCGCGGATGGCGAAGAGCAGGACCAGCAGGGTCGCGTGGCGCCAGAACAGCGCCTGGGCGGCGGAATACTCGCCCGCCAGCACCTTGCTGTTGGCGTCGAGCAGCCCGAACAGCCCGATCGAGCACATGAGCAGGACAGGGCCGGTCATCGCGGCGGCGCGTGTGGGGCCGCGCGGCCGGGCCGTCAACCGGGGCGGCGGCCCAAGCGAAAGCGTGACCAGAACGATCCGCGGGTTCCCGGATCTGTCCGTCTCTGCCAAACCCGGGCGCGATGACGCCCGGCCTCGCCTCCGCCCTCATGCCCGCGATGCGCCTCCTCGACGCCGAGGACGCGCACAACCTGGCCCTGCGCGCGCTGAATCTCGGCCTCGCGGGGCGGGATGCCTCGGCCGATGATCCGGCGCTGGCGGTGCGGGCGCTGGGGCTCTCCTTCCGCAACCCGATCGGTCTGGCGGCGGGCTTCGACAAGGACGCGACGGCGATCCTGCCGCTGATGCGCCTCGGCTTCGGCTTCGTCGAGGCCGGCACGGTCACGCCGCGGCCGCAGCCGGGCAATCCGCGCCCGCGCCTGTTCCGGCTGCCGGAGGACCAGGCGGTCATCAACCGCATGGGCTTCAACAATGGCGGGCTCGAGGCCTATCGCGCGCGGCTGTCGGCGCTGAGCCGCCCGCTGCCCGCCGTGCTCGGCGCCAATATCGGCGTGAACAAGGAAGGGGCGGAGCCCGAGCGCGACTACCCCGCGGCCTATCGGGCGCTCTCGCCGCTCGCGGACTACGTCACGGTCAACATCTCCTCCCCCAACACGCCGGGGCTGCGGGATCTACAGGGCGAGGCGCGGCTGGCCGCCATCCTGGACGCGATGGATCCGCGCTCGGGCAAGCCGGTGCTGGTGAAGCTGGCGCCGGACCTGCCGGATGATGCGCTCCCCGGCCTTGTCGAGCTCTGCGCGGCGCGCGGCGTCGCCGGGCTGATCCTGACCAACACGACCCTCGCGCGCCCCGGGACGCTGCGCAGCCCCCACGCGAAGGAGGCGGGCGGTCTGTCCGGCGCGCCGCTCTTCGAGCGTTCGACGGCGATGCTGCGCGCGGCCCATCGCGCGGCACAGGGGCGCCTGGTGCTGATCGGCGTCGGCGGGATTTCCACGCCGGAACAGGCCTACGCCAAGATCCGCGCCGGCGCCTCGCTCGTGCAGCTCTACAGCGGCTTCGCGCTGCGCGGGCCGGCCCTGATCCCCGAGCTGAAGCGTGGCCTCGCGGCGCTGCTGCGGCGGGACGGGTTCTCCAACATGTCCGAAGCCGTGGGGCGCGACGCCTGACCATGCAGATCTGGGACCATTTCGCGCCGCTCGCCGCGCGCTATGACGGCTTCGTGCTGGACCTCTGGGGCCTCGTGCATGACGGGCGCGAGCCCTATCCGGGCGTGGTGGAGTGCCTGCGAAGGATGCGCGATGCGGGCAAGCGCGTGGTCTTCCTGACCAACGCCCCCCGCCGCGGCTGGTTCATCAACGAGATGCTGGACCGCATGGGCATCCCGCGCGACTGCTACCTCGGCACCATGTCCTCGGGCGAGGCGACCTGGATGTGGCTGACGGCGCGCGACAAGCTGCCCTTCAGCGGCCGCCGCGCCTTCCACATCGGGCCGGAGCGCGACCTCTCCACGGTGGAGGACGGCGCGGCGGAGCTGGTGCCCACGCCGCGCGAGGCGGACTTCCTGCTCAACACCGGCCCCGACCCGTCGCGCGGCCCGGAAAGCGTCGAGCCCTACATCCCCGCGCTGCGGGAGTGCTTCGAAGCCGGGTTGCCCATGGTCTGCGTGAACCCGGACCGCGCGGTGATGGTGGCGGGCAAGCGCATCCTCTGCGCCGGCGCGCTGGCCGATGTCTATGCCGGCTGGGGCGGGCAGGTGACGGAGATCGGCAAGCCCGACCCCGCGGTGTACGGCCCGGTGATGGACCTGCTCGGCATCGCGGACAAACGCCGCGTGCTGGCGGCGGGCGACACAGCGCACACCGACCTCGCGGGCGCGCAGGCCGCCGGCCTCGACGCCGTCTGGGCGCTGACGGGCCTGATGGAGGATTCGCACGGCAAGGACCCGGCGCCGGAGCTGCTGGACCGGCTGGCCGAGGAAGAGCATGTCCGCCCGATCGGCGCGCTGCGGATCCTGAACTGGTAACGGCATGGACGACGCATCGTTCACCGTCATCTGGTCGGAGGAGGACGGAGAGTTCGTGGGGCTATGCGACGCCTTTCGGAGCCTGTCACACCTGGCGGCGGCCTCGCACGCCGCGCTGGCGGGCATCCGCGCCCTGGTGGCCGAGGCGATGGCGGAGGGCTGACCGGGCTTCACACGTCCGTCGCGAAACTGCCATCCTGCCGTCCGAGGGCCCGCGCCAAGCACGCGGTCCCCGACAGGGACGAAACAGGAAGGCTCACCATGCTCCGCCGCCACCTTCTCGCCGCGCCCGCGCTGATTGTCCCGGCCGCGCCGGCCCTGGCGCAAGCCAGCCGCGCCGTCTGCTACAACTGCCCGCCCGAATGGGCCGACTGGGCCGGCGCGCTGCGCACCATCCGCGAGCGTCTCGGCATCACCATGCCGCACGACAACAAGAACAGCGGCCAGGCGCTGGCGGCGCTGATCGCCGAGCGCGCGCGGCCGGTGGCCGATGTGGTCTATCTCGGCGGCAATTTCGGCCCGCGCCTCAAGGCGGAGGGGTTGAGCCAGCCCTACGCCCCCGCCCTGCTGGATCAGGTGCCCGCCGCGCTGCGCGACGCCGAGAACCACTGGTTCACCATCCACTCGGGCACGCTCGGCCTGTTCGTGAATCGCGCGGCGCTGCGCGGCCGCCCGATGCCGACCGGCTGGCGGGACCTGCTGCGGCCCGAGTATCGCGGCATGGCGGGCTACCTGAACCCGACCTCCGCCGCCGTCGGCCAGGTCGGCATGGTGGCGGTGAACCTCGCGCTCGGCGGCAGCTACGAGGATTTCGGGCCGGCCATCCAGTATTTCCGCGCGCTGCGCGCCAATGGCGCCCAGGTGCCGACGCAGACGGCCTATGCCCGCGTCGTCTCGGGCGAGATTCCCATCCTGTTCGACTATGACTTCAACGCGATGCGCGCCCAGTACACGGACCGCGCGGATTGCCGCTTCGTGCTGCCCGCCGAGGGCACCGTCTCCTTCCCCTACATCATGGCGATGGTGGCGAACGCGCCGAACCCCGAGAACGCCCGGCGCGTGCTGGACTTCACGCTCTCGGATGAAGGCCAGCGCATCTGGGCGAACGCCTATCTCCGCCCGGTGCGCAGCGGCGTGATGAGCGCCGAGACGGCGTCGCGCTTCCTGCCGGACAGCGAATACGCCCGCGCCCGCCCCATCGACATCCCCGCCATGGTCGCCGCGCAGGAACGCTTCGTCGAGCGCTACCGGACGGAGGTCGGTTGAGCGCGTGACGCCGCCGCGATGACTGCTCCCCTTTGGGCGCGGGGGCTGCTGCTGGCCCCCGCACTGGCCATGCTGCTCGCCTTCTTCCTGCTGCCGCTGGCGCGCCTCGTCGGCCAGGGCGCGGACCCCGCGCTCTACTGGCGCGCACTGACCGAGTGGCAATACGTCTCCGCGCTGCTGGTGACGGTGGCCCTGTCGCTCGTCACCGCGGTCTGCGCGGTGGGACTGGCGGCGGTGGTGGCGGGCTGGCTGGCGCACCGGCATTTTCCCGGGCGGCGGCTGCTCGTCGCCATGCTGACCATGCCGGTCGCGCTGCCCGGCGTCGTCATCGCCTTCATGATGATCCTGCTCATGGGCCGCCAGGGCCTCCTCGCGGACATCACCGACTGGCTGACGGGCGAGCGCGTGGTGCTCGCCTACACCATCGTCGGCCTCTTCGCCGGCTACCTGTATTTCTCGCTGCCGCGCTGCATCGCGACGCTGCTCGCCGCCGCCGAGGCCATGGACCCCGCGCTCGACGAGGCGGCGCGGATGCTCGGCGCCTCGCCCTGGAAGCGCGTGCGGGATGTGTGGCTGCCGGGGCTCGCCCCGGCCCTGGTCGCCTCGGGTGCCATCTGCTTCGCCACCGCGATGGGCGCGCTCGGCACCGCCTTCACGCTGGCGGCCGATATCCGCGTGCTGCCCATGGTGATCTACACCGAGTTCACGCTGGCCACGAATCTCGGCATGGCGGCGGCGCTCTCGGTCATCCTCGGCGTCGCCACCTGGATCGCGCTCGCCGTCGCGCGCTCCTTCGGCGGCGGGATGAGCGCGGCGGCCTAGGACATGCGATTCATCCCCCCGCTCGTCACCGCGCTGGTGACGGCCTTCCTGATCGGGCCGATCCTGCTCTCGGCGCTCGCGGGCGTCACCGCCAACTGGTTCCTCGGCCTCAGCGGCGGCTTCACGCTGCAATGGATCGGCCGCGTGTGGGAGCATTACGCCCACACCATCGGCCTCTCGGTCTGGCTCGCCTTCGCGACGCTGATCTGCACGCTCGTGCTCGGCGTGCCGGCGGCCTGGTCCCTCGCCCGCAGCGAGAGCCGCGCGGCCCGGCTGCTGGAGGAGGCGCTGGTGCTGCCCGTCGCGGTGCCCGGCATCGCGACGGCGCTCGGCCTCATCATGCTGTGGGGCGCGGTGGGCGATTTCCGCACGCACTGGTCCTTCGTGCTGGTGGGGCATGTGCTGTTCACCCTGCCCTTCATGCTGCGCTCCACCATCGCCGCGATGAAGCAGGCCGATCTTCCGGTGCTGGAGGAGGCGGCCGCCGCCTGCGGCGCGCGCTTCTGGCGCCGCTTCCGCACCGTGGTGCTGCCGGCGGCGCGCGGCGGCATCCTGGCGGGGTCGCTGATGGTCGTCGCGCTCTCCCTCGGCGAGTTCAACATGTCCCTGCTGCTGACGTCGCCCTTCACCATGACGCTGCCGGTGGGGCTCGCGGATTCCTACGCGTCCCTGCGGCTCGAGATCGGCTCGGCCTTCACCCTCGTCTTCCTCGTGCTGCTCGTCCCGCCGCTGATCGCGCTGCAGATGGTGGCCGACCGGCTGGGGGGCGTCCGATGAGCGTGCGGGCCGAACTCAGGGGCGTCGCGCGCACCTTCGCCGACGGCACGCGGGGCCTGCTGCCGACGGACCTCGTGCTGGAACCGGGCAGCGTCACGGCCCTGCTCGGCCCCTCGGGCTGCGGCAAGACGACGCTGCTGCGGCTGCTGGCCGGCCTCGCGCGGCCCGATCCCGGCGGCGCCGTGCTGTTCGACGGGCGCGACGTCACCGACCTGCCGGTCGAGCGCCGCAACATCGGCATGGTGTTCCAGGGCTACGCGCTGTTCCCGCACATGACGGTCGCGCGCAACATCGGCTACGGGCTCGAGGCGCGGGGCGTGCCACGGGCGCAGCGCGAGCCCCGCGTGGCCGAGATGCTGCGCCTCGTGCGCCTGGAGGCGCTGGCCGGGCGTCGGCCGGACCAGCTCTCGGGCGGGCAGCGGCAGCGCGTGGCGCTGGCCCGGGCGCTCGCGCCGCAACCCGCCCTGCTGCTGCTCGACGAGCCGTTCGGCGCGCTCGATGCCGCGCTGCGCCTGGCCCTGCGGGTGGAGCTGGCGGCGCTGCTCACCGCGCTGCGCGTAACCGCCGTGATCGTCACGCACGACCAGGCCGAGGCCATGGCGCTCGGCGACGGCGTCGCCGTGATGGAAGGCGGGCGCATCGGGCAGCGCGGCACCCCGCGCGACATCTACGAACGCCCCGCCAACCGCTTCGTCGCCGGCTTCGTCGGCACGCTGAACGACCTGGGCGAGGGCCGCTTCTGCCGCCCGGAAGCCTTGCGTCCCGATCCCGCCGGCCCGCTGGAAGGTCGCGTCAGCGCCGCCTTCTTCGATGCCGGCCGCACCCGGCTCCACCTCGCGGCGCCGGGTGGCGGCGAATGGGTGCTCGAGCTGGAGCCGGGCCAGGCCGTGCCCGAGCGCGGCAGCGCGCTTCGCCTCGCCCTGGACGAGAAGGCGGTGCTGCGCTTCTGACGCGACGTGCGTTCTGCTGTCCTCACACGAAGGAGCAGACCCATGTCCGGCAGCACCACGAGGCCCGACGACAAGGACAGCAGCCCGGGCGACGCGTCACGAGACCACGACCTGGTCCCGCCCCTGCCCGAGGACGTGCCGGGCAGCGACCTCGCCGAACAGGACGGCACCTCGGAGCCCGACGGGCTTCCCGAGGGCGAAGCCTGACGGCGAGTGTGCGCGCGACCGCAAAAAAACCTCGCTCAAGCTCTCGCTTCGCCGGGTTGAGAAGCGTCGGCATGGGCGCGATGTTGGACGCGTGATCAACACTCCACTGCCAAGCCCGACGCGGCCGCGGGCTGGCGACGCCGACAAGTCCCTGGCGCGAATGAGGCGACGCCCGCGCTTCGCGGCGCTGTGGAGCCTGGCCGCCTGCGCGCTGCTCATCCCGATCGGCCTGATCCTCGCCTATGCCGCGCTGAGCTACCGCGCGCATGTGCGCGCGGCGGAGGATCGCGTCATCCAGGTGCTCGACCTCCTTCATGAGCACGGTTCGAAGGTGTTCGACACCTACGAGATCCTCGTCTCCTACGCCGACGAGCTGCTGCGCGACCTGACCGACGAGGAGGTGCGCGCGCAGGAGGGCGACATCAACGCCCGCCTCGTCCGCTTCCGCGAGATGCTGCCGCAGGTGCAGGACATCTGGGTGCTGAACGCGGAGGGGCTGCCGCTCGTCTCCGCCAATGTCCATCCGATGCCGCGTGACCTGGATCTCTCGGATCGCGACTACGCCCGGGCGATCCTCCAGGACGGCGCGACGCTCTACATCAGCGACGTCATCGCGGGCCGGGTGCAGACGGAGGCGCGCTTCTTCCAGTTCACCCGCCCCCGCACGCCCGGCCCCGACGGCCGGCCGCGTGGGCTCGTCGCGGTGTCAGTCAAGCCGGGCTACTTCGTCGGCCACTACGCCCAGACGCCCGCGAGCGGGCTGACGACCGCCTCCCTCGTGCGGGAGGATGGCTACATCCTGGCGCGGCACCCGACGCTCCCGCCGGAGCAGCCTCGCCGCGTCCCGGGGGGCGCCTTCCAGCAGCACCGCGAGGCGGACCCCCTGCGCGGGATCTACACCGGGCGCGCGGCCCTGACCGGCAAGCCGATGCTGATCGCCTACCGGCGCCTGCCCTCGCATCCCGTCTACGTCATCGCCGGCCTGGAATGGACGGCGATCCGCGCCGCCTGGCTCGGCTCCCTGCGCCTTCCGCTGCTGTTCGGCGTGCCGGGCGCGCTCGCCCTCTTCGCCCTGGCCCTGATCGCGCTGCGCCAGGCCGATACGGCGGGCCGGACGCTCGAAGCCCTGACCGCGGAGAAGACGCGGCGCGAAGCGGCGGAGAGCGAGAGCCGCCTCACCGCCGCGCAACTCGGCGCCTGGTTCGAGCACGCGGCCGAGCACCTCTTCGCCGTCACGGTCGAGCCCGACGGGCGCTTCACCATGGGCGGGCTGAACCCGGCCTACGAGCGCGCGGCGAACCTGCGGCGCGAGGACGTGCGCGGCCGCCCCATCGAGGAGATCTTCGCGCCCGACATCGCCCGCGCCATGATCCGGCAGTACCAGCGCTGCATCAGCACCGGCGCGCCCATCAACTACGAGAAGGACCGCGACCTGCCCGGCGGCCGCCGCCGCTGGGAAACGCTGCTGGTGCCCGTGCGGGACCCGGCCTCGGGGCGCATCACCCTCATCCTCGGCTCGTCGCGCGACGTGACGGAGCAGCGCCGCTCCCAGGCGCGGGAGGCGCAGCGCCAGCGCCTGGAGGCGCTCGGCCAGCTGGCGGGCGGGATCGCGCATGATTTCAACAACGTCATGCAGGCGGTGCAGAGCGCGGCGGGGCTGATCCGCCGCCGCGCCGGCGATCCGGCGGCGGTGGACAATCTCGCCCGCCTGGTCGAGGACGCGACGCGGCGCGGCGCGTCGGTCACGCGGCGCCTGCTCGCCTTCGCCCGCCGCGACGAGCTGCGCGCCGAGGCCGTCGAGCCCGCCGCGTTGCTCACCGATGTGCGGGAGGTGCTGACCCACACGCTCGGCCCCAACATCGAGGTCCGCATCGATCTCGGGCCGAGCCTCGTGCCGCTCCTCGCCGACAAGGGGCAGCTCGAGACCGTGCTGCTCAACCTCGCGACCAATGCGCGGGACGCCATGCCGGAGGGCGGGCTGCTCACCCTTTCGGCCGCGACCGAGACGGTCGGGGAGGGTCATCCGGCGGGCCTTCCACCGGGCCGCTATCTGCGGCTCGCGGTCGGCGACACCGGGGAGGGCATGCCGCCCGAGGTCCTGGCCCGCGCGTCCGAGCCCTTCTTCACGACGAAGGAGCGCGGCAAGGGCACGGGCCTTGGCCTCGCCATGGCGCGCGGCTTCGCCGAGCAGTCGGGCGGCTCGCTGACGATCCGCAGCGCCCCGAGCGCCGGCACCATCGTCACGCTCTGGCTGCCCGAGGCGATGCCGGCGCGGGACGTGGTGCCGGACGGCGTGGAGCCGACGCGTCCCATGCCGATCACGCGCGTCCTGCTGGTGGACGACGAGGAGCTGGTGCGGGAGGCGCTGGCCGACTCGCTGGAGGAGCGGGGCTTCGCCGTGGCGCGGGCCACGCACGCGGCGGCCGCCCTCGCGATGCTCGACGCGGGGCTCCCGACCGACCTGCTGCTGTGCGACTTCGCCATGCCCGGCATGGACGGCGTCACGCTCATCGCCGAGGCGCAGCGCCGGCGGCCCGGGCTGCCGGCGGTGCTGTTGACCGGCGATGCCGGAGGACCGGGCCTCGAGCCGGATGCGGGCTTCACCCTGCTGCGCAAGCCCGTCGCCGCGGACGAGCTGGCGCGGCAGCTGCGGGCGGTGCTGGCCAAGGCCAGCCCCGCCCTGGCGATGTGATCAGGCCATCGCCGGCGACGGCGCGGCCTGCCGCTGCGCGGCCCATTGCATGGCCGCGAACCCCGCGACGGCGGCCGCCAGCAGCAGCACGAAGCCGGCGCCGAGACCGTTGGGCCGCAAGCCGAGCTCCGTGCCGAAGCCCAGCAGCAGCAGGCTGTCCGCCACGTAGACGAGGTTGAGGATGGCGACCGCCCGCACCGCGCGCCGCGACGGCGCGGGGCGGCCGGCGAGCCAGGCCACGCCCGCCGCCCAGGGCAGGAAGGCGAGGCCCGCCCAGAACAGCAGCCCCTCCGGCAGCGCCATGAGGCGGGACAGCGGGCCGAACGCCGCGGCGAGCAACAGCCCGGTCGCGGCGCTCGCCCCCGCATCGGCGAGCAGCGCGAAGCGGAGGAAGGGGGTGGAGGTGAGGTGTCGAGACATCGTCCGTGGCTCCCTGGCCGGTTGCGACGCGGCCACCCTCGCGCCGCCGGCGCGCCGCCGCGATGACCTCGGAGGTCATCGCGGCGCGGCGGCCGGGCCCGCTACACCATCGCCATGCCCGCCTTGCCCCCGCCCATCCCCGCCACGCCCGGCGCACCCATCGGCGCCCTGCTCCGCGCCTGGCGGCAGCGCCGCCGGCGCAGCCAGCTCGACCTCGCGCTCGACGCCGAGGTGTCGCAGCGGCATCTCAGCTTCATCGAGAGCGGCCGCGCGAGCCCGAGCCGCGACATGCTGCTGCGCCTCGCGGAGCGGCTGGAGGTGCCGCTGCGCGAGCGCAACGCGCTGCTGCTCGCGGCCGGCTACGCGCCGCCCTTCGGCGAGCGGCCCCTGGCCGATCCCGCCCTCGCCCCCGCGCGGGCGGCGGTGGCGGCGATCCTGCGGGCGCACATGCCGAACCCGGCGCTGGCGGTGGACCGGCACTGGAACATGCTGGCCGCCAACGACGCCATCCCGCCGCTGCTCGCGGGCGTCGCCAACCGCGCGCTGCTGACGCCGCCGGTCAACGTGCTGCGCCTCAGCCTGCATCCGCGCGGCCTCGCGCCCTTCGTGCGGAATCTCGGCGAATGGCGCGCCCACATCCTGGAGCGGCTGCGCCGCCAGGTGGAAGCGAGCGTCGACGCGACGCTCGCGGCGCTGCTCGCGGAACTCGCGGCGCTGGAGGCGCCGGCCGTGGCCGCGGCCTCGGCGCATCAGCCGGGCGGCATCCTGGTGCCGCTCGAGCTCGACTCGCCGGCCGGGCCGCTCTCGCTCATCGGCACGACGACGGTGTTCGGGACGCCGGTGGAGGTGACGCTGGCCGAGCTGGCGATCGAGGCCTTCTACCCGGCCGACGAGGCGACGGCGGCGCGGCTGCGCGCCCTCGCCGCGCCCTGATCAGGCGTGGCCGGCGGTGCCGGAGAGCAGCAGCGGGTCCACCTTGAGCTTGGCGAGCGCCCGGCGCCACTTGGTGGGGGCGTCCTCGTCGAACAGCAGCTCGTCATCGGCCGGCACGGAGAGCCAGGCGTTCTGGGCGATCTCGCTCTCGAGCTGGCCGGCGCCCCAGCCGGCGTAGCCCAGCGCCAGCACGCCGCGCCGCGGCCCGCCGCCGCCGGCGATAGCCTTCAGGATGTCCACGCTCGCGGTCAGGCGCCAGCCGCCCTCGACCTTGAGGGAGCCCTCGGCCTCCCACTCGCCGCTGTGGAGGACGAAGCCGCGGCTCTCCTCCATGGGGCCGCCGGCCAGCAGCCGGATGCGGCGCTGGGGCGGCACGGGCTCCACCCCCACCTGCTTCAGCAGGTCGTCGAAGGACAGACGCTCGATCGGCTTGTTCAGCACCAGGCCCATCGCCCCCTCGGAGGAGTGGGCGCAGAGGCAGACCACCGTGCGGGCGAAGTTCGGGTCCTGCATGGAGGGCATGGCGATGAGCAGCTGCCCCGAGAGGCTGCCCTCACCGGCCGGACCGGAGGTTCCACCGAAGGCCAATTGCCAGTTTCCACGTGCCGCCATGACCGTGATGTGGACATGACGGCGCCGGGCCGCAAGCCGCCCGCCTCGGCCCCACCCCATGACAGCGCGCCCAGCCCGGCCTAAACCCGCCCTCACCCATCGGGAGAGGAACACACCCATGACGATCCAGGTCGGCGACGCCATCCCCTCGGCCAAGCTCATGACGCCCTCGGCCGACGGGCCCAAGGAAGTCACGACGGAGGAGCTGTTCGGCGGCAAGACCGTCGCCCTGTTCGGCGTGCCGGGCGCCTTCACCCCCACCTGCTCCGCCAAGCACCTGCCGGGCTTCGTGCAGCACGCCGCGGCCCTCAAGGCCAAGGGCGTGGACACCATCGCCTGCATGGCGGTGAACGACGTGTTCGTGATGGGGGCCTGGGGCAAGGACCAGGGCGTGGGCGACAAGGTTGTCATGCTGGCCGACGGCGCCGCGAACTTCACCAAGGCCCTCGGCGTCGAGCTCGACCTGACGGGCCGCGGCCTCGGCATGCGCTGCCAGCGCTTCCTGCTGATCGCCAAGGACGGGAAGGTGACGCACATGGCCGTCGAGGCGCCGGGCGCCTTCGAGGTCAGCAGCGCCGAAGCCGCGCTCGCGAAGCTCTGAGCATCGCGGGGGCCTCGGCCCCCGCCTGCTTGCCCCGGCGTCAGGTCGAGCCTGACGCCGGCGGGCCGCCCCCACGCGTCAGGCGACGGACGGCGGCGACCAGCGGCGCCGCGTCCCATTGCGCCTCCCCTTCCAGCCGCGCGCGCTCCATCCCCGTGCGGTCCACGATGACCGTGGTCGGCAGGCCCCGGGCGCCCAGCCCGCGCGCCGCCGCCCCCCGCGGGTCGAGCCAGATGCCGAGGTTCCGCAGCCCGAGGCGCTGGTAGAAGGGCTCCACCTGGGCCCGGCCGCCCCGGTCGGAGGAGAGGGGCAGCACCAGGATCCCCTCGGCCGCGACCAAGGCCGCCAGCCGGTCGAGGGCCGGCATCTCCGCCACGCAGGGCGGGCACCAGGTGGCCCAGAGATTGATCACGAGGCCGCGCCCGCCGAAATCGGACAGGGTGTGTTCCTTCCCGTCGGCGTCCTGGAAGGCGATGGCCGGGGCGGGGCGCGTCGCTTCCCGCAGCTTCTCGATGCCCGTGGTGCCGGCCGCGACAGCGGGCGCGGCTTGCATGGCCGCAGCGGCAGGGGCAAGGAACGCGAGGGCAGCCGTCCGGCGGCGCGAGATCAGCACGAAAGTCGCACTCCCTTGTCCATTCCCAACGAGACGAACACCAACCAGCAATGGGGCGGCCGCTTCGCCGAAGGCCCCTCCGCCATCATGCAGGCCATCAATGCCTCGATCGGCTTCGATGCCAAGATGTGGCGGCAGGACATCCGCGGCAGCCTCGCCCATGCCGCCATGCTGGCGCATGTGGGGATCATCTCGGCCGAGGACGAGGCCGCCATCCAGCGCGGCCTCACGGACATCGCCGCCGAGATCGAGGCCGGGCGCTTCGAGTGGTCCGAGACGCTGGAAGACGTGCACATGAACATCGAGGCCCGCCTGACCGAGCGCATCGGCGAGGCCGGCAAGCGCCTGCACACCGCCCGCAGCCGCAACGACCAAGTGGCGACCGATTTCCGCCTCTGGGTCCGGGACGCGATGGACGGGCTGGCGCAGCAGCAGGCCGAGCTGATCCGCGTCCTGGTCCGCCGCGCCGAGGAGCACGCCGGCACCATCATGCCGGGCTACACCCACCTCCAGCCGGCGCAGCCCACCACCTTCGGCCACCACATGCTGGCCTACGCCGAGATGCTGTGGCGCGACCGCGGGCGGATGCTCGACGCGCGCCGCCGCCTCAACGAATGCCCGCTCGGCAGCGCCGCCATGTGCGGCACGGGCTTCCCCATCGACCGCCACGCGACGGCGCAGGCGCTGGGCTTCGACGGCCCGACGCGCAACAGCCTGGACGGCGTCGGCTCCCGCGATTTCGCGATGGAGTTCCTGGCCGCCTGCGCCATCTGCGCGACGCATCTCTCCCGCCTCGCGGAGGAGATCGTCATCTGGACGAACCCGGCCTTCGGCTTCGTCACGCTGCCGGACAACCTGACGACCGGCAGCTCCATCATGCCGCAGAAGCGCAACCCCGACGCGGCGGAGCTGGTGCGCGGCAAGACCGGCCGCATCACGGGCTCGCTCGTCGGCCTGCTGACGGTGGTGAAGGGCCTCGCGATGACCTACGCGAAGGACCTGCAGGAGGACAAGGAAGGCTGCTTCGACGCGGCCGAATCCCTCACCCTCTGCCTCGCCGCCACCGCCGCGATGGTGCGCGACATGCAGCCCAGCATCGCCCGCATGGCCGCGGCCGCCGGCGCCGGCTTCTCCACCGCGACCGACCTCGCCGACTGGCTGGTGCGCGAGCTGAAGCTGCCCTTCCGCGACGCGCACCACGTCACGGGGCGCCTGGTCGCCAAGGCGGAGGGCATGGGCGTGGACCTCTCCGGCCTCACCATCGCCGAGATGCGCGAGGTCGAGCCCCGCATCACCGAGGAGGTGTTCGGCGTGCTCTCGCCCGCCGCCTCCGTCGCCTCCCGCAAGAGCTTCGGCGGCACGGCCCCCGACAATGTCCGCGCCATGGCGCGCGAGTGGAAGGAACGCCTGCCGTGACGCCGCGCGCCCTGACGTTGCGCCCCCTGACGTTGCGCCTGTCCTGCGCGGTCCTCGCCCTCGGGCTGCTCGCGGCCTGCGGGCGGATCGGACCGCCGCGCCCGCCCGGGCCGCCCGACCAGGTGACCTGGCCGCGCGTCTATCCGGCGCCGGACCGGCGCTGACGGGCCGGTCCCGGGAGGAGCGGGGGCGGATGAGGCGGGCGCTCCGACGGGTCAAGGATTGGGCGCGCGCCCTGAAGCGCGAGGTCCACGCCCTCTATCTCGCCGCGCGGGACCCGCGGACGCCCTGGCCGGTGCGGCTCCTCGCGGTGGCGATCGCGGCCTACGCCCTGTCGCCCATCGACCTCATCCCCGACGTCATCCCGGTCCTCGGCTATCTCGACGAGGTCATCCTCCTGCCGCTCGCGATCTGGCTGGTCGTGCGCCTCATCCCGCCCGCGGTGATGGCGGAGCACCGGGCGGCGGCGCTGCGGGCGGAAGGCCGGCCGGTCAGCCGCGCCGGCGCCGCGGCGATCGTGACGCTCTGGCTGCTGGCGGCGGCGGGCCTCGCCTGGTGGCTGTGGCCCGCCCGCGGCGCTGCGGCCTGAGGCGATCGGTCCCGCCTCAGCGCAGCCCGCGCACCGCGCTGAAGCCCGCCTCCGCCGCGTCGAGCACGAGCGCGATGTCGTCCTCCCCATGGGCGGCGCAGAGGAACATGTTGTGCCGGGGATGCAGATAGGCTCCCGCCTCGAGTGCCGCGGCGCAGAAGGCGCGCCCCCGCGCGAAGTCCGCGTCGTCCTCGAACAGGAAGAGCGGCATGGAGGGCGGGCCCGACTGGCGCAGCCCGACCCCGAAACCCGCCGCCCGCTCGGCGAGACCGGCGCGCAGAAGCAAACCCATGGCGTCCATCCGCGCGACCGCGTCGCGCCGGTCCATCTCCTCGAGCGTCGCGACCGCCGCGGCCATGGCGACGGCCGAGCACCAGAAGGAGCCGGTGACGAAGACGGACGCCGCCGCGTCGCGCAGCGCGTCCCTCCCCGTCACGGCCGCGAGCGCGTGGCCGTTGGCGATGGCCTTGCTGAAGGCGGAGAGGTCGGGCCGCACGCCCACGCTCTCCCAGCTGCCGGCCCGGTGCAGGCGGAACCCCGCGCGGACGTCGTCCAGGATGAGCGCGGCGCCGCGCCGGTCGCAGATCTCCCGCGCCGCGCGGGCGAAGGCCGGGTCCGGCAACTCCTGGTCCACGACGTTGTCGTGCCGGAAGGCGGTGACGATGATCGCCGCGAGATCGTCGCCAGCCGCGTCCGCGGCCGCGCGCAGGCTCGCCGCGTCGTTGTACCCGAAGCGGAGCTGGTTCGCCCGGTCGGCTTCCGTCGTGCCCGCCGGCACCGGCGTGCACCAGGGCGCGGCGCCGTGATAGGAGCCGCGCGCGACGAGGATCGCGCGCCGCCCCGTCGCCGCGCGCGCGATGGTGACGCAGGCGGTGGTCGCGTCCGTGCCGTTCTTCTGGAACATCGCCCAGTCGGCATGGGCGATGCGGTCCACCAGGCGCTCGGCGAGTTCCACCATCACCGGCGCCGGCCCGTTCAGGCAGTCGCCCTGCGCCGCCTGGCGCGCGGCGGCCGCCTCCACCGCCGGGTCGCGATGGCCGAGCACGACAGGGCCCCAGCTGCACATGAGGTCCACGTAGCGGCGGCCATCGGCGTCCCAGACATGCCCGCCCTCGCCGCGCGCGAAGAATTGCGGGTAGCCCTCAGGCAGGCGGGCGGCGTTGAGATGCCCCCACATGCCGCCGGGGATCACACGCGCGGCGCGGGCGCGCAGCGCGGCGTCAGACATTCAAACCCGCGCCTCCCAGAACATCGGGTAGGCCGCGCGCGGCACGTCGCGCAGCCGCTCGCGGATGCCGGCGGGAATGGTGAACTGGCCCCACATCACGTTGGGCGTGTGCCGCACCGCGGCGCCCTGGATCGCCTCCGCCAAGCGCCGTCGCTCGCCCGCTTCGGCCGTGTCGGCGAATTCGCGCAGCATGCGCTCGATGTCGCGGTCGCAGTCCCAGCCGGGATAGTCGGCGCAGGTGTTGGACACGTAGAAATGCGTGAGCGGCGAGAACATGTCCGTGCCGTTCGCATAGACCGAGAAGACGTGCCAGCCTTCGCGCCGCGCGCGCCGGGCCAGCAGCGTGCCCCAGTCCATCACCTGCTCCTCCACGTCGAAGCCGGCGCGCTGCATGTTCTGGATCATCACCTGCGCCGCGAGCTGGCTGATACCGCCGGCCGTCGTCAGGAAGGCGAGCTTCTGGCCGCGATAGCTGGTGGCCGCCAGCATCCGCCGCGCCTCGGCGGGGTCGTAGGCCATCTCCGCCGCGCCCGCCCGGCTGTCGAGCGGCGCGTCGCAGAGGAAGAAGGCCGGGCAGGCGGGCGCCCGGTAGCGCTCGGGCACGCCGATCGCGGTGAGGATCGCCGCCTGGTCGGCGCAGCGCCACAGCACGCGGCGGATCGCCGGGTCGTCCATCGGCGCGGCCGCGTGGTTGATGCGGAAATTGCCCTGGAACATGTGGATGCCGCCCAAGCCCAGCAGCCGCACGCCCCGCGCGCGGTCGAGGCGCGGCAGCAGGTCGAAGGGCAGGTACTGCATGTAGTCCACCTCGCCCGCCATCAGCGCCGTCGCGCCGGTGGCCTGGTCCGGCATGACGCGCAGCGCGATCTGCGGCAGGTGGACGCGCTTGCCGCCCGCGAGGAAATCGGCGGGTTCCTCGCGCGGCACGTAGCCCTCGAACCGCTCCAGGATCATCAGGTGCCCCGGCCGCCAGTCCGCGGCGCGGAAGCGGAAGGGGCCACTGCCGACGGGCTCGCGGATGCGCTGCTCCACCGGGATGCGCGCCAGGCGCTCGGGCAGCATCACGGGCAGCGGCGCGTTGGGCTTGCCCAGCACGTCGAGCACCATGGGGAAGGGGCGGGAGAGCGTCAGGCGGAAGCTGCGGGCATCCGTCGCGGCGAGGCCCGTCTTCACAGCCCAGAGCATGCGGCCGAGGCTGTCGCGCGGCGCCCAGCGCTCCAGGCTGGCGACGCAATCCGGCGCCGTCACGGGCTGGCCGTCATGCCAGCGCAAATTCGGGCGCAGGCGGAAATCCCAGGTGAGGCCGTCGCTCGAACGCTCCCACGCCTCGACCATCTGCGGGCGGATCATCCCCTGCCCGTCCATGCTGAATAGCGTGTCGAAGACATGGGTGGCGAAGGTGCGGGTGATCGCCGCCGTCGTGGCATGCGGGTCGAGGATGACGACCTCGCTCTCCAGCACGATGTTCACCGGCGTTCCCTGGGCCCGCGCCGCCGGCGCGAACCAGGGCAGGGCGAGGCCGGCGGCGAGCGCGCCCCGGCGCGTCAGGCCAGGCTGATCCATGATGCTTCCTCCACCGTGTTGCCGAAACGCTAGAGGGCCGTCTGGCCGCGCGTCCAGCACCGGTTCATGCTTCGCGAAGGAAAGCGAGGGAGGAGGGCCGCATGGCGACGCTGCCGGAATGGGAGGAGGCGGCGCGCCGCGCCGTGCCGCCGCTCGACGGAGAGGTGGCGCTGCCGGGCCTGTCCGCCCCCGCAACGGTCATCCGCGACGGCCTCGGCATCCCGCACATCCGCGCCCGCACCCCGCGCGACGCCTTCCTGGCGCAGGGCTTCGTCCACGCGCAGGACCGCCTGTTCCAGATGGAGCTGAACCGCCGCCGCGCGCTCGGCCGCAGCGCCGAATGGCTCGGCCCTTCGGCGTTCGCGGCGGACGCCCTGGCCCGCAGGCTGGGGGTGGAGGCCGCGAGCCGCCGGGACGCCGCGGCGCTCTCGGCCGAGGCGCGCGAGATGATCGAAGCCTATGCGGCGGGGGTGAACGCCTTCATCGCCTCCGCCGCGCCGCGCCCGCTGGAGTACCAGCTTCTCGGCGCCGAGCCCGAGCCCTGGGAGGGCTGGCACTGCATCGCGGTGATGCGGCGCCTCGGCCTGCTGATGGGCTCTGTGTGGTTCAAGCTCTGGCGCGCCGCCGCCCTGCCGATCGCCGGCGAGGGCACGACGCTGCTGCGCTACGACGATGGCGGCGGGGACCTGCTGATCGCGCCCGCCGGGGCCGAGGCCGCGCGCTGGCGCGCCACCCTCGCCGACCTCGCGCCCGCCGCCGCGCTGATGGAGGCCGCGGGCGCCGACGCCACGGGCGGGGGCAGCAACAACTGGGTCGTCGCGCCGGCGCGATCCGCCACCGGCCGCCCGGTGCTCGCCGGCGACCCGCACCGCGTCTTCGAGCTGCCGAACATGTACGCGCAGGGGCACCTGGCCTGCGACGCGTTCGACGTGATCGGCCTGACCGTGCCGGGCGTGCCGGGCTTCCCGCATTTCGCGCAGAACGGGCGCGTCGCCTGGTGCGTCACCCACACCTTCGCCGACATCCACGACCTCTATGTCGAGCGCTTCGACGCGCAAGGCCGCGTGCGGTTCCGCGACGCCTGGGAGGAGCCCGCGCGCCGCACCGAGACCATCGCCATCCGCGGCCAGGCAGCACGGGAGATCGAGGTGGTGGAGACGCGCCACGGCCCCGTCATCGCCGGCGATCCCGCCTCGGGTTCGGCGCTGGCGCTGAAGAGCGTGCAGTTCGCCGAGACCGACCTCTCCTTCGACTGCCTGCCGCGCATGCTGCGCGCCGCGGGGGTGGAAGCCCTCTACGAGGCGACGCGCGGCTGGGGGCTGATCGACCACAACCTGCTGGCCGCCGACGTGGAGGGCCGCACCGGCTGGCTGCTGCGCGCCCGCGTCCCGCGCCGCGGGCGGGAGAATGGCTGGCTGCCCGTCCCCGGCTGGACCGGCGAGCACGAATGGCGGGGCTGGATCGCGCATGAGGAGATGCCGCGGCTGATCGACCCCGCGCCGGGCTTCCTGGTCACCGCCAACAACCGCCCCGTGCCGGACGACCACCCGGACTACGTCTGCACCGATTGCCACCCGCCCTACCGTGCCCGACGCATCGAGGCGCTGCTGGGCGACGCGCGGCTGCGCTCGGTGGATGGCGCGGCCGCGATCCACGCCGACACCCTGTCCCAGCCGGCGCGGGAGTTGCAGGGGCGCCTCTTCGATCTCGACGGGCTGAGCCCGGCGGCCGAGGCGCTGCGGCGGGAGTTGCTGGCGTGGGACGCGCGGATGGAGGCGCGCTCGCTCAGCGCCGCGCGCTACGTCGCGCTCCGCCTCGCCCTCGTTCGGCGCTTCGCGTCGGCGAGCGGGCTCGGCGCCCTCGCGGGCCATGACTGGCTCTCGCCGGCGCCGGGCGTGGCGCCGCTGACGCAGCTCTGGTGGGCCATGCCCAACCTGCTGCGCGCGGATGACAAGGCGCTGCTGCGCGGCTCCGCCTGGGACGAACTGCTGCGCGACGCGCTGGAGGAGGTCGCGGCCACCCCGCCCATGACGGATTGGGGCGAGACGCATCGGCCGCGCTTCGCGCACCCGCTGTCGGGCCTGTTCCCGAACGCCGCGCCGCTGCTCGACCCGCCGGCGCTGGCGCTCGGCGGCGACGGGGACACGGTGCAGGCGAACGGCCTGGTCGCGCCCTTCGGGCCGCGGGCGGCCTATGGCGCGCTGGCGCGCTACGTCTTCGACGTGGGCGCGTGGGAGAACAGCCGCTGGTCGGTGTTCCTGGGCGCGTCGGGCCATCCGGGCAGCCCGCACTACCGCGATCAGCACGAGGCCTGGGCCGCGTGCCGGATGCTGCCGATGGTGTCAGACTGGTCGGCCCTCGAGGCGGGGCCTGGGCCGAGCCAGGTGCTGCGCCCGGCCTGAGGGCTCACGCCGGGGCCGAAGCCCCGGCGGCGGACGGGCGAACCGCCCGCCCGCTCAGTCGGCGAACTGGCCGGCCGCCTGGATGATCGGCCGCCAGCGGGCGATGTCGGCCTCCCAGAACTGGCGGTGCGCGGCCGGCGTCGCGCGGTCCTGCGCGACCGGCTCGGTGCCGAGGTCGGCGAAGCGGCGCACGAGGCCAGGGTCCCGCAGCGCGGCCTGGAGGGCCTGGGACAGGCGGTTCACGATCTCGGCCGGCGTGTTCCGCGGCGCGTAGAGGCCGTGCCACACGCTGACCTCGAAGTTGGGCAGGCCGGCCTCGTTGGCGGTCGGCAGGTCGGCGAGGGCGGCGACGCGCTGGTTCGTCGTCACGGCGAAGGCGCGGATGGTGCCGGCCCGGATCTGCTCCGTCGTGTTGGTGGTCTGGTCGCACATCAGGTCCACCGTGCCGGCGACGAGGTCGTTCATCGCCGGACCGGTGCCGCGATAGGGCACGGTGGTCAGCGGCACGTTCAGCGCCGACTGGAACAGCAGGCCGCACAGGTGGGAGGCCGCGCCGACGCCGGCATTGGCCAGGTTGATGCGGTCGCGCTCGCGCCGCACCAGCGCCACCAGCTCCTGCAGGTTGTTGGCCTGGATGCCGCGCTTGCCGACGATCGTCATCGGCACCTCGGTGATGAGGCCCACCGTCTCGAAGCCGTTCACCGCGTCATAGGCCAGGCGGCGGTAGAGCGTCGGGATGGTGCTCATGCCGATGTGGTGGACCAGCAGCGTGTAACCGTCGGGCCGGGCCTGGGCCGTGCGCTGCGCGCCGAGGGTGCCGCCCGCGCCGCCCACATTCTCGACCACGACGGTCCCGCCGAGGTCGCGGCCCATCGCCTCGGCGACGAGGCGCGCCACCGTGTCGGTCGGGCCGCCGGCGGCGAAGGGGACGATGATGGTGATCGGCCGGTCGGGGAAGCGCGGCTGGGCGACAGCCGTGGAAACGGCGGCAGGCGCGGCGAGGACCGAGGCGGCGAGCGCCGGGAGGGCGCGCCGGGTGAGGTGGGGCATGGGATTGCTCCTGTGTGACGGCGTGGGGCGCCACATGCGCGCACCCTGCGGCCGGATCAAGGGGATTTCTGCCGCCCGGGGGTCGCGCCCGGGCGGCAGCCTGGCTCAGGCGAACAGGATGCCCGGGTCGGCCGGCGTCCCGAAGATGGCGCCGCCCTGGACCCGGTCGAATTCGGCCGAGGTCGCGATGGACAGCGCCACCTGGCCGCGGTCGAACGTCCCGCTCTCCAGCGCCGCGACGAAGTCTGCGAGGCCGGTCGGGTCCGCCGTCCGGTCCAGCGCGTTCTGGTAGAGGCGCTGGACGTAGGCGGCGTTGCTGGTCCCGCCGTAGAGGCCCTGCCCTTCGGGCGAGGCGAGGAAGGCCCGGAAGAGATCGAGCGGCGTGAGCGCGCCCTGGTCCAGCGCGGCGTCCCAACCGCGAAGACCGGCCATGTCCGGCGCCCGGTTCAGCACCCCCTGGTAGGCGCGCGCGGCCATGATCGCGCCGTCATCGGCGTCCCAGATGCCCGTCGCGAGGCGTTCCGCCGTCCGTCCCAGCGCCTCGGCGCTCTGGGCGAACTGCACGGCCAGCTGCGCCCGCGTGGCGGAACCGGAATCGAGGGCGGCCGTCCAGGCGGCGACGCCGCCGGGATCGCCCGGCCCGCCGCGGAGGTTCTGGTAGAGGACCCCCACGAACTGCGCGTTCGTCAGCGCCGTGCCGAAGCGCGCCCCGAACTCGGCGCTGGCCAGCATCTGCCCGGCCAGCTGCGACAGCGCCGCGGTCAGGTTGGGCGCGTTCGCCACGAAGGTGCCGGCGGCGTCGAGGCCGCGCAGATCCGCCTCCCGTCCGAGGACGACGCTGTAGAGCCGGTGCGCCGTGGCGAAGGGGCTGCTCGCCGCGAAGGAGAGGCTGCCGTCGGCGAACAGGGCCTCCTCGATGCGGGTCAGCTGGTTGGCGGTGGCGCCCCGCGAGAAGCCGGTGGCGAAGACGCCGAGTTGCTCCTCGACCTCGACCTCCCAGCCGCGGCGGCCCTGCGCCTCGAACAGGGCCCGGTCGAAGCCGTCGCCGCCGTCCAGGAAGTTGGCGCCGGCGCCGCCGGAGAGGATGTCGTCGCCTCCGTTGCCCCGGATGGCGTCGTTCCCGCCATTGCCCGACAGACGGTTGTTCGCCTGGTTGCCGATGATGACGTCGTTGGTCTGCGTGCCCGAGACGTTCTCGATGAGCGCGCGCGGATCGTCCTGGAAGAGCAGGGCGTTGGCGATGTTGCCGCGGGCGAAGAGCGCGACCGGCGCGGTCGCGCCGTCCGGACGCAGCGAGCCGCCGCCGATGTTCGCGAGCTGCGGCTCGGAGAAGGTCAGCCAGCCGCCCGGGGTGAGATCCAGCGTGTAGTAGAAATAGCTGTCGCTGCCGGGAGGGCGCGCGGCCGGGAAGGCGAAGTTCGACAGGTCATAGGTGTCGTTGCCGCCGCCGTCCCAGACCGTGCCGAAGATGATGTTCGAGCGCGGGTCGGTCCCGGCGCCGCCCGGCCGGCCCTGCCCGACGCCGTTGACGAACATCTCGCCGGTGGTGGCGCTGAAGCTGTACACCGTGTCGGTCGCGTTGTGGGCGTAGTTGGCGCCGTACATGACCTGCAGGGCCTGGATGTCGTCCTGCATCAGCGTCTGCGCCTCGCCCCACTTCTCGGCGAAGCCCGCGCTGACCAGGCCATCCGGCCCGAGCGTGCCGGTCGCCACCGTGTACGACATCACCGAGTACTCGGTGGAGTTCCGCTCGGCCGGGGAGCGCGCGAGGTTGGGTGGGGCGTACTCCTTCGGCAGCTGGACCTGGAACGGGTGCTTGAGGCCGAGCGCGTGGCCGATCTCGTGGATCAGGGTGACCCAGTCGTAATTGCCGCGCTCCGGCGCGCGGGCCGCGCCGTCACGGCCGCTGGCATCGAGGAAGATGCCCTCGATCCGGTAACTGTCGCGCCACGGGAAGAAGGCGATGTCCGTCTTGTCCGTCAGTCCCGCCGAGAAATCGAGCTGCCCGATCTTCAGCGTCGCGGTCTGGTCGTTGCGGCTCGCCGCCGGCGCGAAGGTGAGGCCCGAGACGGCCGCGAACTGGGCCAGGACGGCGGGCACCGCGGCGATGATGGCCGCGTTGGCCGGAACGAAGGTGGCGAGGCCCTTCGCGATCAGGGAGTCCGACGTGTAGTTCGGGATCCTGTGCGCCAGGTCGAAGGCCGAAACGGCGTCCGGCGTGCTGTAGGTCAGCGCCAGCGAATCCCATTTCAGCCCGGTCAGGACAGCGTCGATCCGCTCGACACCGGTGAAGGCTTGGCGGATCCCGGAGGGCAGGCCCGGCGCAACGCTGGCCGCCGGCTCGGCCATCAGGGGCGCAACCGGCTGGGCCGGGCCGAACAGCCCGGCATCGCGGCAGATGGTGCACATGCTGACGAAACCTCTCTCCAAGCCCGGCCATGCCGGGCGCTCCCCGTTCCCCAGAATGGAATTACGAGGAAGTTAGGAGGGCGGCAACCCAGCCCGGCGCTCGCCCGCGCGCCCCGGGATGGCGCGCGGCCGAAGGCCCGTGTCAGGCATCCATCTTGAGCGCGGCGATGAAGGCGCTCTGCGGGATCTCGACCTTCCCGAACTGGCGCATCTTCTTCTTGCCCTCCTTCTGCTTCTCCAGGAGCTTGCGCTTTCTGGTGATGTCGCCGCCGTAGCACTTGGCGGTGACGTCCTTGGAGAGGGCCGAGATCGTCTCGCGCGCGATGACGCGCCCGCCGATCGCCGCCTGGATGGGGATCTTGAAGAGCTGCCGGGGGATCAGGTCCTTCAGCTTCTCGCAGATCTGCCGCCCGCGCTTCTCGGCCGCGGAGCGATGGGCCATGAAGGCCAGCGCGTCCACCGGCTCGTTGTTGACGAGGATGCTGATGCGGACGAGGTCGCTCTCGCTGTAGCCGTCCATCACGTAGTCGAAGGAGGCGTAGCCGCGAGAGACGGACTTCAGGCGGTCGTAGAAGTCGAACACCACCTCGTTCAGCGGCAGGCGATAGACCGCCATGGCGCGGGTGCCGACATAGGTCAGCTCCACCTGCTGGCCGCGGCGGTCGCTGCACAGCGTGAGGATGCTGCCCAGGTGTTCGTCGGGGACGAAGATCGTCGCCTTGATCCAGGGCTCCTCGATGGCGGCGATCTTCACCGGGTCCGGCATGTCGGCCGGGTTGTGCAGCTCCTGCACCGTGCCGTCGGCCATGCGCAGCTTGTAGACCACGCTCGGCGCCGTCGCGATGAGGTCGAGGTCGAACTCCCGGCTCAGCCGCTCCTGGATGATCTCGAGATGCAGGAGGCCGAGGAAGCCGCAGCGGTAGCCGAGACCCAGCGCGAGCGACGTCTCCTGCTCGTAGTGGAAGGAGCTGTCGTTGAGCCGCAGCTTGCCGAGCGCGTCGCGCAGCTTGTCGAAGTCGTCGGCGTCCACGGGGTAGAGGCCGCACCACACCACCGGGACGCTCGGCTTGAAGCCCGGCAGCGCCTCGGCCGCGGGGTTGCGGTCGTCGGTGATGGTGTCGCCCACCTGCGTCTCGGCGACGGTCTTGATCGAGGCCGTGAAGTAGCCCATCTCGCCGGGGCCCAGGCTCTCCACCGGCACCATCTTCGGCTTGAACACGCCCACCTGGTCGAGGGTGAAGGTGGCGCCGTTCGACATCATGCGGATCTTCTGGCCCTTCCGCAGATGGCCGTCCCGCACGCGCACCAGCACGACCACGCCGAGGTAGCTGTCATACCAGCTGTCCACGAGCAGCGCCTTGGTGGGGGACCTGGCGTCGCCCTTGGGCGGCGGCAGGCGGGTGACGATCGCCTCGAGGACGCCCTCGATGTTGAGGCCGGTCTTGGCCGAGATCTCCACCGCGTCGGTCGCGTCCAGGCCGATCACGTCCTCGATCTGCTGCTTCACCCGCTCGGGCTCGGCGGCCGGCAGGTCGATCTTGTTGAGGACGGGAACGATCTCGTGGTTGGCGTCGATCGCCTGGTAGACATTCGCCAGCGTCTGCGCTTCGACCCCCTGGGAGGCGTCCACCACGAGCAGGCTGCCCTCGCAGGCGGCCAGCGACCGCGAGACCTCATAGGCGAAGTCCACATGGCCCGGCGTGTCCATGAGGTTCAGGACGTAGTCCTGCCCGTCCTGCGCCCGGTAGTTCAGGCGCACGGTCTGCGCCTTGATGGTGATGCCGCGCTCCCGCTCGATGTCCATGTTGTCGAGGACCTGCTCGGTCATCTCGCGCGCGGACAGCGTGCCGGTCTGCTGGATCAGCCGGTCGGCGAGCGTGGACTTCCCGTGGTCGATATGGGCGACGATGGAGAAGTTGCGGATGTTCTGAAGCGGGGTATCGGGCATGGGGGTCCGGCTGGGTGGGGCGCGCGCGAGGCAGGGCGCCCGGCTCTGATGGGGGACATAGGGCAGGCTTGCCGCTTGTCAAAGCGCGGCGCGGGGCCGGGCATCAGCCGCGGATGAAGCGCAGCTCCACGCCCAGTGGCGGCAACCGCGCCCAGGCCCGATCGGCCGTCAGGACCGGCAGACCCCGCAACCTCGCCGTGGCGAGGCATGCCGCATCCCCGAGCGAGATGACGCCGCGGTGTCGCCAGACGAGCTCCCCCGCCAGCTCGGTCTCGGCAGCGGTGAAGGGCAGGACAGGCAGATCGAGCAGCACCAAGCTGACCAACGCGGTCTCGCCGAGGCGGCGGAGCTTCGCGACAACCTCCGCACGGTTCACGGCGGAGATGGCAGCCTCAGGCAGAGCCGACGCCACCGCATCGCCGCCGGGCTCCTCCTGCAGGAAGGCGAGGACGGCCGAGGAGTCGAGGATCACTCGGCCGGCCGCTCCGGCGGCTCGCACTCGGCGGCGAAGTGGGCCGCTTCCGCGCGGCGCTCCGCCAGCAGCTCATCGAGCATCGATGGCGCCCCAGGCCTGATATGCGCCCGGACGATCTCCTGCGCCTTGCGGATGGCGGTGGCGCGCGTCATCGCCCGCAGCTCCCCGTCCACGACGGTCATCAGCAACTCCCCGGGGCCGTCGAGGCCGAGCTGGGCGCGCAACTCGGCCGGGACGACCAGGCGTCCGGAAGCGTCCACCTTGGCCCGGATGCGACCCATGGCAGCAACCCCTTCATCTGCCATCGGATTTAGCCAATGGCAGGCGGTGGCTTCAATGGCATTCGCGTGCCGCGCGCCGTCAGGCGGGGACCGCGTCCATCCGATGCGCCCGCCAGATCGGCGCCAGGGCCGGCCGTGCCCCGACCGCCCGGGCCAGTGCCTCGAGGCGCGGCAGGTTCGCCGGGGTCCAGGTCCGCCCGCCCATCCAGCGCGACATCACCGCCAGCGGGATGTCGGCGAGGCTGAACCGCGCGCCCAGCAGGAAGGGGGCGTCGCCGCCGCGCAGCCCGGCATGGGCTTCCACCACGCGCAGCACGTCGCGCCCCATCTCCTCGGCGCGGGCGCGGATGCCGGGCGCCGCCGCCGGATCGGGGGAGAAGCGCCGCGGATAATCCCAGCGGGTGACATGCGGGTAGAACTCGCCGGCCATCAGCGCCATCCAGCGCAGCGCCGTCGCGCGCTCGATGCTCCCGGGCGGCGGCAGCAGGTCGGCCTCGGGGTGGCGTTCGGCGACGGTCAGGAGGATCGCCAGGCTCTCGGTCAGCAGCGTGCCGTCCGGCAGCCGCAGCGCCGGGATCCGTCCCAGCGGGTTCACCGCCAGATGCTCGGGCGCCAGCTGGTGGTCGCCCTCGAGCGGGACGCGCCGGTGCTCGACCGGCTGGCCCGCCTCGGCCAGCGCCATCTCCACCATGGCCGAGCCCGAGCCGATGTCGCCGTAGAGCAGGTAGGTCATGGGCGAAGCCTGCCGCGCCGCGCCGCCCGTGACCAATTCATTCGCCGCATGGCGAGCGGGAGCGCGACCGGCCACGCGATCGGCGCGCCGTCCCTTCCGGCCCCGAACCCGCCGCCGGCACGAGGCCCGCCGCCTGCGGGCGGGGCCCTCCCGGCGAAGGGCCGGTCCGGGCGCGACGCCCCCAGGGGCCCATCCGGCCGCGCTACGCGCGGTAGACGCTCGCGCCCTCCTTGATGGTTTCGGTCACGCGCAGCTCCGCCAGCCGCTCGGGGTCGTGCTCCAGGGGGTTGGCGGAGAGGGTGACGAAATCCGCGAGCTTTCCGACCTCGATGGAGCCTTTCGACGCCTCCTCGAAATGCTGGTGCGCGGCCCAGATCGTCATCGCCTTCAGCGCCGTGGCGACCGGCACGCGGTGACGCGGCCCGATGATGTCGCCGCTGCGCGAACGGCGGGTGACCGTCGCGCTCAGCACCCGCATGGAGTCGGGCTTCGCCACCGGCGCGTCGTGGTGCGACGTCCACATCATGCCGCGCGCCATCAGCCAGCCGGTGGGCGAGATGTTCTCCGCGCGCTCGGGGCCCAGCACGGAGTCGCGGTGGAAATCGCCCCAGTAGTAGGTGTGCATCGGGAAGAGCGAGGGGAAGATCCCGAGCTCCCGCAGGCGGTCCACCTGGTCCTCGCGCAGCGTCTGGCCGTGGATCAGCACCGGCCGGCGGTCACCCCGCCCGTGGCGGCGCGTGGCTTCGGCGGCGGCGGCGATCATCACGTCGATGGCCGCGTCGCCATTGGCATGCGCCAGGATCTGCCACCCCCGCTCGTAGCAGCGCGCGAAGGCCTCGACCGTCACGGCGGTGGGCGCGGTCTGCAAGCCGCGGTAGTCGGGCGGCAGGCCTGGTGGCACCACGTGGTAGGGACGCGACAGCAAGGCCGTCTTGCCCTGCGGCGAGCCGTCGATGGAGATCTTCGCGCCGCCGACGCGGAGGCGGTTGCGATAGGCGCGGCCGTGCAGCGGCGTGCCCAGCTGGTCCGCGGCGCCGAGGATGTCGGGATAGGCGACGACGTCGATGGGCAGCAGGCTCCGGTCGGCCGCCTCGGCGAGGCTCGCCATGACGGGCCCCATCGCCCGGCCTTCCTGGCAGGTGGTGTAGCCGAAGGACGCGTAGGACTCCGCCCCCGCCCGGACCATGGACACCCAGGCGCCGCCGTCGATCCGCGCGAACAGCCGCCCCGACGCCTGGATGAGCGCGTTCTCCTCCATCACGCCGTTCGGCTCGCGGGAGCCATCGCGGCGCCGGAACACGCCGCCCACCGGGTCGTCCGTCGCCGCCGAGACGCCGATCACGTCCAGTCCGCGCGAATTCGTGACGCCGAGATGGCCCGAGGCGTGGATGATCAGCACCGGGACCTCGGTCGAGACTTGGTCCAGCTCGTCGCGGGTGGGCGGGCGCCCCTCCCGCAGCTGGCTCTCGTCGTAGCCGAAGCCGAAGATCAGCTGGTAGCGCCGCACCGCGTCGGCGTTCCGCCCGGCCCATTCGCGCAGGAGCCGCACGACGGACGGGATGTCGTTCGCGTCCCCGTCGGGTGCGGGGAGGAGGTTGGCGCTCACGGCCTGGATGCCGACCATGAAGACATGCCCGTGCGGATCGACGAAGCCGGGCAGCAGGCTGCGGCCCTCCAGATCGACCATGCGGGTGGCGGGGCCGCGCGCCGCTTCGACCGCCGCCCGCGCACCGACGGAGAGGATGCGCCCGCCACGGACGGCGACGGCCTCCGCCAGCGGCATCGCGTCGTTCATCGTGAGGATCGGCCCGCCGCGGTAGATCGCGTCGGCGAAGCCGGACCCGGACGCCGCGGGTTGCGCCTGCGCGCAGCGGAACAGGCCCGGCCCGAGCGCGGCCGCGCCCGCCGCCCCGGCCATGAGCCGGGCCAGGCCGCCGAGAACCGAGCGGCGCGCCGCCGTGCCGTCGCGCCGCGGCAGGGCGGAGGCGAAGGGGCTGCAGGCGATGCACATGGGCGGGCGTCCTCTCGGTCCGGCCGCAGCCTCGCACCGCGCGGGCGCGAGGATTGCAACGCCGGCGGCAATCGGACGCGCCGCCCGGATGAAGCTTTGGTCACGCGCCCCCGACAGGGACGCGCCGGGCAGCGCCACCGCGCCGGGCGCCCCCGCTGCCCATCGCCCGCGCCGCCGTCGCGGTCCGGCCTTGCCGGCTGGATGTTGCGCCAAGTACCAATCGGCGACATGGCCCCGCCGGAGTCCCCGCCTGTCGTGTCCGCCCGGTGGGACGCCGTGTTCGCCGCGCGTGGCTGGCTGTCGGAGCAGCCGGCCGCCTTCCGCGCCCTGGTCCTCGGTGAAGCCGTGGCGGCGCCGGCGGAGCCGGGGCAGGGCGTCTGCCGGATCGACGACGAGGCCTCCGGCCTTTACGGGATCGTGTCGGGTGCCATCGGCGTGGAAGCCGGGCACCGGCGCCAGACACCGCTGCTCGGCCACGTCATGCGCGCCGGCGACTGGTTCGGGTTGAAGGCGGCGGCCAGCAGCGACCCGCGGGAGCTGACCTATCGCGCCCTGGAGCCGACGAAGCTCGCCTGCGTGCCGCGCGCGCGGCTCCTGCCGCTCATGCAGCGCGACCCGGAGGTCGCGATCCGCGTCGCGCAGCTGGGCGAAGTGGGCGGCCGCCTCGGCGCCTGGGTCGCGCGCGACCTGCTCACCCCCGATGCCGGCCGGCGCCTGGCGGCGGTGCTGCTGCGGGTGCTCGGCATGGGGGAGGTCGCGCCGGACGATGCCCAGGGCTTCTGGCTGACCCACAAGCAGCTGGGCGAGATGGCCAACCTCTCGCGCCACCATGTCGGCCGCAAGCTGGCCCAGTTCGAGGCGGCGGGCTGGGTCACCTGCGGCTACAACCGGATCCGGCTGCTGGACGCGGACGGGCTCGGCGCCTTCGCCTATGGCGACGACGCGGCGTGAGGCGCCTCAACGCGCCGCCGGCAGCAGCGGCGCCAGCCGCCACATGGCGAAGGCGCCCAGCAGCGGCCCCAGCCCCAGGATCGCGAAGGACGGCCCCCAGCCGAGCGCCGGCACCGCCCAGGCCATCAGCTGGATCACGGGCACGGTCAGCAGGAAGCCGGCGCAGGCCTGCACCGTCAGCATCGTGCCGACATATTCGGGCGGCGCGCAGAGCGTCGTGCAGGCGCTGAACTGCGCGCTGTCCGCCACCACGGTGACGCCCCACAGCGCCGCGAGCGGCC
Organism: Acetobacteraceae bacterium; assembly: GCA_019750475.1. Lineage (GTDB taxonomy): Bacteria > Pseudomonadota > Alphaproteobacteria > Acetobacterales > Acetobacteraceae > Roseococcus. Next base: position 40,306 of record JAIEOO010000065.1, read on the forward strand.
AGACCAGCCAGCCCGGCGCGAAGCCGATCACGATGGCGCAGCCGCCCGAGAGCAGCATCGCCGCCGCCGCCATCCGCGCCCGGTTGAACCGGTCCGCCAGCAGCCCGAGCGCCACGCAGCCCACCGCGCCGGAGGCGACGACCAGCGCCGTCAGCAGCCCCGCCTGCAGCCCGGCGCCGCGCGAGGCGTCCTGGGACGCCAGGAACAGCCCGACCCAGGCCCAGACGGCGTAGAGCTCCCACATGTGCCCGAGGTAGCCGAGATTCGCGAGGCGAAGCCGCGGGTTCCGCCACGCCTCCAGCGCCTGGGCCGGGCGGAAGGGCGGGCGCCTCGGATCGAGCGGCCCGGGCCGGAAGGGCAGGATCAGCAGCCCGCCCAGCATCGCGATCGCGCCCGCCGCCAGATACACCGCCCGCCAGTCGAGCGTGCCGAGCAGCGCGGGCAGGGCGTGCGGCGCCGCCGAGCCGAGCGTCACCGCCCCCACGACCAGCCCGATCAGCAGACCGAGGTCGCCCCCGGGGCCGGTCCTGGCCCAGCCCGCGGCGAGCTTCATGCCGAGCGGATAGACCCCCGCCATCATCGCCCCCGCCACGAAGCGCAGCGCGTAGGCCCCGGCGCCGGCGGGCTCGATCACCGCCTGCGCCGCCGTCGCCGCCCCGGCGACGAGCGCCGAGCCCAGGAACAGGGCCCGGGCCGGCAGGCGGTCGGCCAGCGACAGCACGGCGGAGACGAGCGTGCCCGCCACGAACCCGGCCTGCACGAAGGCCACCAGCCACCCCGCCTCGGCCCGCGTGATGGCGCCCCCGGCCAGCAGGGCCGGCACCGCCGCCGTGCCGGCGAACCACACCGACAGCGCCAGCGTGATCCCCGCGACGAGGAGGGCGAGGTTGCGTGTCTTCCCGGGCATGGGCGCAGCTTGGGCGTTTCGACCGCACCTGTGAATGGCTGTTCAGGTCTTCATTTCTGCAAGCAATAACAATGACTTATTCCTTGCGCTCCGGCCGGGCGGACCGCTACACGCACGCCCCGTGCGCCGCCGGATCATCCTTGCCCTGCCCCTCCAGGCCCTGCTCGCGCTGGCCGCCGCCCCGGCCCGCGCCGCGGCTCCGCCCCTGCTGCGCGGGGAGGAGGCGGAGCCCCGGATGCGCGCCCTGCAACGCGGCGGCTTCACCCTGCTGCTGCGCCATGGCGACACCCGCGGCATGGGCTGCGACCGCACCACCGACTGGCGGGACGAGGCCGGGCAGCGCCACCTCTCGCCCGCCGGCGAGGCGCAGGCGCGCGCCATCGGCGAGGTGCTGAGGGCGTGGCGCATCCCGATCGCCGCGCCGGTGCTGGCGAGCCCCGTGCCGCGCGTGCGCGACACGGCCGTCGCCGCCTTCGGCGCCGGGGCCGTCGTGCTCGACCAGCGCCTGCTGTCCGACGAGTTCACGGCGGACGTGGCGGCGACGGCCGCCGCGCAGCGCGCCCTGCTGGCCGAGGACCCGCCGCCGGGCCTGAACCGCATGCTGGTCGGCCACATCGCCTCGGCGCTGCAGGTCGGCGGCCGCCGGATCACGCAGGCCGAATTCCCCGAGGGCGCCATCCTCGTCCTCCGGGGCGGCGCCATGCAGGCCGTGCTGGACCTCGCGCCGCTGCCCGGCGGTGGGGCGCATGGCTGCGGCTGGAACGGTCCCCCGGGGACCGAGCCCCCGTCGCCGCGCTGACCGCGCCGGCCGGCGCTACGGCGCCCGGCGCAGCGCCGGGCCGATCGGCAGCCCCATCGCCTGGCGCGCGAAGGCGCGCTTCAGCGGCCCGATGCGGTCCACCGCCGCGATGCCGAGGCGCCGCGCCAGCCGCACCGGCCCGAAGTCGTTGCCGAACAGCTTCTCCAGCACGTGGGTCGCGCCGATCATCAGCATGGCGTCGGACCGGCGCTCCGCCTGGTAGGCGCGCAGCAGGTCGGGGCTGCCCACGTCCCGGCCGGCGGCATGGGCCTGGCCGACGAGCTTCGAGAGCGCCGTGACGTCGCGGAACCCGATGTTCAGCCCCTGCCCGGCGATGGGATGCATGCCATGCGCGGCATCGCCCACGAGGGCGAGGCGCGTGTCCACGTAGCGCTCGGCGTGCATCGCGGTCAGCGGGTAGTGCCAGCGCCGCCCGATCGGCTCGATCGCGCCGAGCCAGTCGCCGATCCGGCGCCGCAGCTCCCGCCCGAAACCCGCATCGTCGAGGGCGAGCATCCGCTTCGCCGTCGCCGTGCGCTCGGTCCAGACGAAGGCGCTGGCATGCGGCAGGCTGGAGACGCCGAATTCCCGCAGATCGCTCAGGGGCAGCTGCGCGAAGGGCCCGGCGGGCAGGAACAGCTCCAGCGCGCGGTTGCCGTGCGGGCGCTCATGCGCGAAGGCGCCGACGAGGCCGACCTGGCCATAATCGTGCCGCAGCACGTTGATGCCCGCCTGGCCGCGCAGCGGGCTGCCGCGCCCCTCCGCCCCGATGACGAGCTGCGCGCGGATGCGCCGCCCGTCGGCCAGGCGCAGCTCCGCCCCCTCGGCGTCGCGCGTCACCTCGGCCGTCATCGGCGCGAAGACGTGCAGGCCCGGCAGCTCCGGCAGGCGGGCGTTGAGCGCGACGCGCAGCGCCCGCGCCTCGACCATCCAGCCGAAGGGCTCCTCGGCCACTTCCTCCGCCACGAAGTCGAGATCGAGGTCGGAGGGACGCTCCCCCGGGCGGCCGTCGGCGACCTTGATCCCCTCGATCGGGCAGGGGGTGCAGGGCAGCCGGTTCCAGACGCCGGCCTGCTCCAGCAGCCGCTGGGAGGCCAGCGCGATGGCGTAGGCCCGCCCGTCGAAGCCCTGCAGCGCCATGGGCGGCAAGGGCTGGGCGTCGATGACGGCGCAGGGGACGTCCCGGGCCGCGAGGGAGGCGGCGAGCGTGGCGCCCACCGGACCGGCGCCCACGATGGCGACCGCGACGTCGAGCGGGGCGGAGTTCTCGGAGGTCATCGGAGCGAGGTTAGCCCATTCCGCATCATCGCAAGAGGGGGCGCTTGCCTGGAATTTGTGCAGCCCCCGGCGGCGCGCGCGGAAAACCTCGATCGGCCCCGTGGCACGGAACTTGGATTTCCGTCACCCGAGCGGCGACCCCGAGGCGGGTCGTCCATCCGGGATGCGACAGAAAGGCGACGCGATGAAGCTGGTGATGGCGGTCATCAAGCCCTTCAAGCTCGACGAGGTGCGCGACGCGCTCACCCCGCTCGGCGTGCAGGGGCTGACGGTGACGGAGGTGAAGGGGTTCGGGCGGCAGAAGGGCCAGACCGAGATCTACCGCGGCGCGGAATACCAGGTGAGCTTCCTGCCGAAGCTGAAGATCGAGGTCGCCGTCCCCGCCGAACTCGTGGACAGCGTCGTCGAGGCGATCGCCGCCTCCGCCCGCACGGGCAAGATCGGCGACGGGAAGATCTTCGTGCTGGACGTGGAGCGCGCGCTGCGCATCCGCACCGGCGAGACCGACGTGGCCGCGCTCTGACGCCGGCCCCTACGCAACACAACGGGAGAGTTGAGACCATGAAGCCTTGGATGCGCGGCGCGCTCGCCGCCTTCCCGCTGCTGGCGCTGGCCGTGCCGGCCTTCGCGGCGGATGAGCCGAAGCTCGATGCCGGCAACACCGCCTGGATGCTGACCGCCACCGTGCTGGTCCTGATGATGACCATCCCGGGCGTCGCGCTCTTCTACGCCGGCATGGTGCGCAAGAAGAACGTGCTGGCCACGCTGATGCAGAGCTTCACCATCGCCGCCATCGTGACGGTGATGTGGTTCGCCGTCGGCTACTCCATCGCCTTCGGCAACGGCGGCCCGTGGTTCGGCGACCTGTCCAAGGCCTTCCTGCAGGGCATCAACTGGGACGGCCCCTTCGTCCTCGGCTACGGCATGGGCGGCGAGAGCGAGGTCGCGACGACCATCCCCGAGACGGTCTTCCTGATGTTCCAGATGACCTTCGCGATCATCACCGCCGCCCTCATCACCGGCGCGGTGGCGGACCGGATGAAGTTCGGGGCGCTCTGCCTGTTCACCGCGCTGTGGACGGTGCTGATCTACTCCCCGATCGCGCATTGGGTGTGGCACCCGGCGGGCATCATCTGGGCCTGGGGCGCGCTCGACTTCGCGGGCGGCACCGTGGTGCACATCAACGCCGGCGTGGCGGGCCTCGTCGCGGCCATCGTCCTCGGCAAGCGGACGGGCTACGGCCATGACAACATGGCGCCGTTCAACCTCACCTACGCGGTGATCGGCGCCTGCATGCTCTGGGTGGGCTGGTTCGGCTTCAACGCGGGTTCCGCCGTCGCGGCCGATGCCCGCGCCGGCATGGCGATGCTCGTCACCATGATCGCCGCCGCCACCGGCACGCTCGGCTGGCTCGTCGCCGAGTGGATGGGCAAGGGCAAGCCGTCGGTGCTCGGCGCGATCTCGGGCGCCATCGCCGGCCTCGTCGCCATCACCCCCGCCTCGGGCTGGGTGTTCCCGGGCGCGGGCTTCGCCATCGGCCTGATCGCCGGCGTGGTCTGCTTCTGGTCGGCGACGGCGCTGAAGCGCGCGCTCGGCTACGACGACAGCCTGGACGCCTTCGGCGTGCACGGCGTCGGCGGCCTGATCGGCGCGGTGCTGACGGGCGTGTTCGCCTATGGCGCGCTCTACAAGACCGAGGGCGGCGAGGCCGCGCTGGCCTATTCCGGCCTGCTCTACGGCAATGCCGGCATGGTCTGGATCCAGGTCAAGTCCATCCTGCTGACCATGGCCTACTCGGCCGTGGGCACCTTCATCCTGCTCAAGATCGTGGACGCCATGGTCGGCCTCCGCGTCACCGAGGAGGAGGAGCGCGAGGGCCTCGACGTCACGCAGCACGGCGAGCGCATCGCCTGACGCGTCCCGGCGTCGCGTGAAGGGCGGGGGCGGCGGCCATCGGCCACCGCCCCCTTTTTCATGCGCGGCCGCTCAGGCCTTGCGCGCGCAGGTCGAGACGCCGAGCAGCGAGTAGGCCGGGCAGTGGCCGGCCAACGCCGTCGCCAGCGGCGCGAGGCCGACGAGGCCCCACCAGCCGAGCGGCCCCGCCGGGCCCGCGACCAGCAGCGCGACGCCCGCGGCCAGCCGCAGACCCCGATCCATCCCGCCCATGTTCACCGTCATCGCGCCGTCCTCGTCCGTCGTGGCGAGGGGCAGGCTGCCACGCGGCCCGCGTCGCGTCCGTGACCTGGTCACGGAGACGCGGCGATCCGGGCGAGCGCCGCGCGGTCGAGCACGCGAACCACGCCGCGCGCGAGCGCCACATGCCCCGCCCGCGCCAGCACGCCGAGGCGGCGGCTGACCACCTCCCGCGCCGAGCCGATCTCGGCCGCGATGGCGTCGTGCGTGGCCGGCAGCTCCGGCCCGCGCCGCAGCAGCAAGGCGGCGAGCCACGCATCCACCGGGCGGAAGGAGAGCTCCTCGATGCGGCGGATCACGTCGGCGAGGCGGGCGCCGAAGGCTTCCAGGACACGGGCGCGGAAGCCCGCGTCCTCGTCCACGAGCCGGCGGAAGGCCGCGGGGATCAGCAGCGCGCCCTCCGCCGCCGCCTCCACCACGCCCTCCGCGCTGTGCGGCTCGTCGGAGAAGAGGCAGGCGACGGAGAGGGCGCAGCTGCCGCCCGGGCCGACGCGGTAGAGCAACAGGCTGTGCCCGTCCGCGGTGACGAGGTCCACGCGGATCGAGCCGCGGCGCAGCAGCACGAAACCCGGGCAGGAATCACCCGGGCGGAACAGGACGGTGCCGGCGGGGGCGGCGAAGGGCCGGGCGGGAGGCTCTCCACCCGCCCAGCATGCGCCGCTCAGAACTTGAAGGAAATGGAGCCGAGCGCCCGCGCGCCGCAGATGTCCTGGCCGCGCCCGCCGATGGGCGCGCAGTCGGCGCGGGCGATGGAGGTCTGGTAGTAGCCGACGCTCGCGGTGACGGTGCCGATGCCGGTGATGGTGAAGTCGCGCGCGAGGCCGACGGACCACCAGAGGTAGTCGGGCGTGCCGAAGCGCGGGTTGCGCTCGATCCATTGATGGCCGAGGCGGCCCTGGACCGTGAGATCCCAGAGGCCGGTCTTCCAGTCCGCCCCGCCCTCCAGGTAGATGCCCGTGCCGGAGGAGCCGAAGAAGTTGGGCGAGCCTGCCAGGGTGGCCGAAAGGGTGACGGGTCCGATCTCGCGCGTCGCCTTGATCACGGCCTCGGCGTAGTTCAGGCGCGGCTGGCCGCCCTGCCGGGTGAAGCCCGGATAGGTGTACCAGATGCCGTAGGCGTCGAGGTTGAAGCCGGCGAGGGAGAAGCGGTAGCCGCCGAAGACGTCGATCTCCTGCCGGGCGTCGGTGCCGGCGAAGCGGACGTTGGAGACGAAGGCGCCGACATAGAGCCATTTCACGCCGACCGGAATCGCGATTGGTGCTTCCGGCGCGGGTATGATATGTGATTCATCGGGCTCCGG
>JAIEOO010000041.1 GCA_019750475.1 Acetobacteraceae bacterium
CGCGCGGCACGCCGCGACGGGCTGGGCGGAGGAGCTGCGCGCGGCCATCGCCCATCGCCCGCCGGCCTGGGCGGGCCTCGCGGGGAAGGGCGGCGCGCCCATCCATCCGGCGACGCTCGCCGCCGCGCTGCGGCCCTTCCTGGACGATGCGGTGCTGGTCGCCGATGGCGGCGAGATCGGGCAATGGATGCAGGCCTGCCTCTCGGCGCCGGAGCGCATCGTGAACGGCGTCGCGGGCTCGATCGGGGCGGGGCTGCCCTTCGCGCTCGCCGCCAGCGCGGCCCGGCCCGGAAAGCGCGTGCTGGCGGTGATGGGCGACGGCACCGCCGGCTTCCACATCGCCGAGCTCGACACGGCGCTGCGCCACGACCTCCCTTTCGTCGCGGTGGTCGGCAACGACGCGAAGTGGAACGCCGAGTATCAGATCCAGAAGCGCGACTACGGCGAGGCCCGCGCCCATGGCTGCGAGCTGGCGCCCGCCACGCGCTACGACCTGGTGGCGGCGGGTTTCGGCGCCCATGGGGAGTTCGTGACCCGCGGCGAGGAGCTGGCACCCGCGCTGGAGCGGGCCTTCGCCAGCGGCAAGCCGGCCCTGGTGAACGTGTTGATCGAGGGCCTGCCGGCGCCCAACCTGAAGCGGTGACCGCGCCGCTCTACGCCCGGACCGAAGCCGCGCTCCGCGACCGCCTCGCGGCCGGCGCCTGGAAGCCGGGCGCGGCCCTGCCGACGGAAACCACCCTCGCCGCGGAGCTCGGCGTCAGCCAGGGGACGCTGCGGCGCGCCCTCGCCGCGCTCGAGCGCGCGCGGCTCATCGAGCGGCGGCAGGGTGTGGGCACCTTCGTCGCCGAGGCGACGAGCGAGCGCGCCCTGTTCCATTTCTTCCGCGTCGAGCGCCCGGACGGCACGCGCCCCGTGCCGACGAGCCGCGTGCTCGCCCTGCGGCGCCGCGCGGCGACGGGCGAGGAGCGCGCGGCGCTGGAAGGGACCGACCGCGTCATCGCCATCGAGCGCGAGCGCCTGGTGGATGGGCGCCCCGCCATCCTGGAGCGCGTGGCGCTGCCCGAGGCGCTGTTCCCGGGCTTCGCGCTCCCGGTCGGCGTCGAGCTGCGCGACGAGCTCTACGTGCTCTACCAGCGCGGCTTCGGCCTGACGGTCGCGCGGGCGGAGGAGGTGCTGACCGCCGCGCCGCCGCCACGCGGCGCCGGGTGGCTGAAGGGCGCGCCGGCGCTCGCGATCTCGCGCGTCGCGCGGGACGTGCAGGGCAGGGCGGTGGAGTGGCGCCGCTCCTGGCTCGACACGCGGCGGCTGCGCTACCGCGTCACGCTCGACTGAACCGATCGGCTTCATGGGACCGGCCGATTGGCCGGCGAGACATATGCGTGGGTATCGTTTCTCCATCACAGGAGGACCACGCCATGCGTCGCTTCGCCATGCGTCGCTTCGTCATCGCCGCGCTGCCCATCGCCGCGCTCGCGGCCGGGGATGCCGCCGCCCGCGGCGGCCCCGCCCAGCTGCGGGATTGCGTCGCGGCCGGCTTCTTCGAGATCGCGGCCGTGACCAGCAGCGCGAACGCGCGCTCGGCGGACGGGACGGGTGGCGGCTTCAGCTACGCCGCGACGATCCGCACGCGGGAGACGCAGCAGCGCGGCTTCCGGGTGGACTTCACCGCGCCGGGCGCGACGAGCGCCACCAACCCCCAGGGCTACAGCCTCGCGAACCGGCAGTCGCGCACCATCACGCTGGGCACCACGCCGGCCGGGACGGCGCGGCTGACCGACGCGCAGATCCGCGACCACACCCGCGTGATGTGCTGGGCGTGACCTACTCCCGGCGGAGCACCTTGTCGGTGAACCAGGCGGCCACCGGCCGGGGCCGGAAGGCGACGCGCAGCGCGTGCTCGTCATACTCGCGCGCCAGCCACTCCTCGAACGGGACGCCGCGCGCCTCGGCCTCGGCGTAGGCGGTGAAGAAGGCGTCGAGGATGCCGGTGCGCGCCGCGGCGACGTGGCCGTGGCGCAGCGAGAGCTGGCGCGCGGCCTCCGCCGCGCTCCGGCCGTGGATCAGGTGCCAGATGCCGGCGGCGAGGCCGGTCCGGTCGGCGCCCGACTTGCAGTGGATGAGGATGGGCTCGGGCAGGGTGCGGTAGAGGTGGATCAGCCGCTGCACGCGGTCCTTGTGGGGCGCGCCGCGGCTCTCGAGCGGCTGGTCGGCGTGGGTGAGGCCGAGATCCGCCGCGGCCTCCCGCCCCAGCGCGTCGCTGCCGCAATCCGCCCGATGGCCGCGCAGGTTGATGACGCTGCGGATGCCGTGCCGGCGCGCGGCCTGGCGCAGCTGCCAGGGCAGGGGATGGTTCGAGCGGTAGAGGCGCCCGCTCTCGACCGCGCCCCAGTTGCGCCAGGGCAGGCGGAGCAGGGCGTGGTCCACGAAGAGGCTGTTGATCCAGCGCGGCATGGCCCGCCTATGCCGGGGCCGCGCCGCGCTGGCGAGGGGGGCGTGGCTCAGGCCCGGTCCACGTCATCCCGGAAGCGGGCGATGGCGCGGACCGGCCGGGAGCCGCGCGGCCGGAGCCGCGTCAGCGGCCGCCGCCGAGGACCGGCGAGCCGCCGGTGGTGCCGACCGGTACGCCGCCCGTGCTGGTCACGCCGCTGCCGCCCGAGGTCGGGGCCATCCGCCCGGCGCTGCCGGTGCGGCTGCGGCCCATCGCGCCGCCGCTGCCCATGGCGCCGGTGGACTGCGTCGCGGCCATGCCGCCGGAGGGCGCCTGGCCCTGGCCGGTCGCGCTGTCGCCCTGCGACATCAGCCCGGCCGGCGTGCCCGGACGGCCGGTGACGTCGGCGATGGGGTTGGTCGTCGCGGTGGTAGAGGTCGTGCTGGCGCGCATGGTGTTGTCGGCGCAGGCGACGAGGCCGAGCGCGAGGACGCCCGGCACGAGGAGGCGAAGCTTCATGGTGGATCTCCTTCGGGCGCGCGGCGGCCCGAAGCCGCCGCCTGACCCGCGGAGGTGCAACGTGGCCGGAAAGGGCCGGTTTCCGGCCGGGGGCGGCTTCACCCGGGCCGTCTCCCGTCCGGACCGCCGCGGCGTCGGGCCGCGCCCTATTCGAGGCGCGCGCCCGAGATCCGCACCATCTCCTGCCAGAGCGGGCGCTCGCGCCGCGCGCGCTCCCACACCGCCTCCGGCGAGGACCAGACGGCAGACGCGCCGGTGCGCAGGAAGCGCTCCTGCATCGCGCGGTCCTCCTTGATCTCGCGGATGGCGCTGGCGGCGCGGTCCACGATGGGGCGCGGCACGCCGGCCGGGAAGGCCATGGCGCACCAGGAGGTCACGACGAAGTCGGGGATGCCGGCCTCGGCCATGGTCGGCACGTCGGGGAGTGCCGGGTGGCGCGTCGGGCCGGTGACGGCGAGCGCCCGGGCACGGCCCTCCTGGATGACGGGCACGTAGCTCGCGAGGTTGTCGATCGCGAAGTTGAGGTCGCCCGCCAGCATCGCCGGGATGATCTGCGCCGCGCCGCGGAAGGGCACGTGCGTGCCGTCCAGGCCCTGGCGGGAGGTGAAGAGCGCGCCGCAGAGATGCGCCGTCGTGCCGACCCCGGGCGAGCCGTAGGAGACGCCGCGCCGCTGGCCGCGGCCCCAGGCCACGAACTCCGCCATGGTGCGGCTGGGGTTGTGGGCGGCCGGCACGACGAGGACGTTCGGTAGCTCCCAGTGCATGGAGATGGGCTGGAAGTCGCGGTCCGGGTTGAAGGGCAGGCGCTCGTAGAGGAAGAGGTTGATGGTCCAGGCGCCGAGGGTGAGCGGCGACATGGCGTAGCCGTCGGGGGCCGATTTCGCGAGGGCGTCGGCGCCGATGTTGCCGCCCGCGCCGGGGCGGTTCTCGATCAGGAAGGACTGGCCGAGGCGGGCCTGCAGCTGCTCGCAGAGCAGCCGGCACAGCACGTCGGTCGAGCCGCCGGGCGGCCAGGGAACGATCACGCGGACGGGGCGCTCGGGCCACTGGCCCTGGGCGAGGGCCGGGGCGGCGAGGCCGGAAGCCAGCGGGGCGAAGGCGCCCGCGGCCAGCAGGCGGCGGCGATGCAGCATGGGTTGGTTCCTCCCTGATGGGCGGAGGATGCCGCAAGCCAGGGCGGGTGACGAGGGGACCGTTAACTCGGAATTCACTTGTGCTTGCCACATTCGGGACGCGCAGCGGGCGTGACCGCGCCACGCTTTCCGCGTTCCGTCAAAGCATCCGCAACCGAAACAGGTCTGGAGTCGCCGGCATGCTCGGCCACTGGATCGCGATGTTCCGTCGCTGGTTCTCCTACCGCCCCGAGCGCCGCTACATGCGCGGCCGCGGGGCCCCGTAGACCTCGACCGGCGCGGCGGCTCCCCGCGCGCGCCGGCGCCAGGCCGCGCGTCGAGCCGTGGGGTCGGGCTCAGCGCGGACGGCCGCACGCGGCCCCGGCCCTTCCCGAAAAATATATCTTCGCGCATGAAACACCGGCGCGTCCCCGGCGTTCTGGAAGCTTGGCCCGGGCGGGAGCGGCTTGTGCATGACGGCCCCTTCCGGGCCCGGTCACCGGGAGAAGCGGAACAATCCACGTGTCGAAGATCGTCGCCTTCCTGCCCGCCAAGGGCACCAGCGAGCGCACGCCCAACAAGAATGTCGCCCTGCTCGACGGCAAGCCGTTGGTGCTGCGCATGGCCGAGCGCCTGCTGCGCTGCCCCTCCATCACCGAAGTCTGGCTCGACACGGAGAGCGAGACGGTGTTCCGGCTCTGCCAGCACCTGCCGGTCCGCTGGCTGCGCCGCGACCCGGCGCTGGCGAGCAACGCGACCGATGGGCACGCCCTCTTCGCCAACGAGGTCGCGCAGGTCGAGGCCGACATCTACGTCCAGGCGCTCTGCACCAGCCCCTTTCTGAAGCCGGACACGATCGAGGCCGCGATCGCCGCCGTGCGCGACGGGCCGCATGACAGCTGCGTCGCCATCCGGCGCGAGAAGCTCTACCGCTGGGAGGAGGGCGCGCCGGCCTATGGCCGCGGCCGCATCCCGAACAGCGTGGACCTGCCGGCCAACGACATCGAGGCGATGAGCCTCTACGTGGTCGAGGGCCACGCGGCGCGGCGCGCCGGCCGGCGCTTCGGAGACCGGCCCTTCCTCATGCCCATCGCGCCGATCGAGGCGGTGGACGTGAACACGCCGGAGGAGCTCGAACTGGCGCACCTCATCGCCGCCGGGCAGCGGGAGAGGGAGCGCGTGGCGCTGCGCAGCCTGCCGGCGCTTCTGTCCTCCTCCATGCTGTCGGACACGCTCGACGAGATGAGCATTCCCGGCGTGGCCCGGGGGCTGAAGCCCAATCGCTCGCGGGCGCGGATCGCGGGCCGCGCCAACACCCTCGCCCTGCGGCCGCTCGAGCCGGGGGAGGACTTCCACGGCATCTACGACGCGCTCCGCTCCTACGACACGGTGGTGCCGGGCGACGTGATCCTGGTGCAGAACAAGCTGCCGGACTTCGCCTATTTCGGCGACCTCAACGCCCGGATCGCCATGCGGCAGGGGGCGGTCGGCGCCGTGGTGGACGGCGCGACGCGGGATTTCAACAATGTCCGCGCCCTGGATTTCCCGGTCTTCGCCCGCGGCCTCTCGGCGGCCGACGTGCGCGGCCGCGCCACGGTCGAGAGCATGGGGCGGCCGATCACCATCGGCGGCGTGCCCGCCGCGCCGGGGGACTTCGTGTTCGCCGATGCCGATGGCGTCTGCATCGTCCCGCAGGCGCGGGAGGCCGAGGTGCTGCGGCGCTGCCTCGCCCGCAACGACAACGAGGGCCGCATCGCCCACGACATCGCCCAGGGCGATGATCTGCGGCGCATCCTCGCCGCGCGCGGGGAGTTCTGACGGCGCCGCGCGTCAGGCGGAGGCGTCCGCCGGGAAGCCGCCGAGGCTCCAGCCCGGATGCACGGCCGCGAAGGCGGCCGCTTGGGGCAGGGGAAAGGCGGCCGTCGCCGGCGCGCCCTCCGGCAGGGCGCAGAGCGCGAGCCGCTCGGGGTCCCGGCCCGGCGGGAGATGCAGCGCGAACCCCGCCGCGCCGCTGCCGAGGCCGAGCTGCGCCGTGTCCCAGCGCGGCTGGTCCGCCGCCGCTTCCGCGACCAGCCTGTCCCCGGACAGCGCGAGGATGCGAAGCCGGGCATGGGGGTGGCGGGGATCGGCCGCCCAGCCGCGGATGACGTCGCCCGCCACGGTCTCGACGCAGCCGAGCGGCTGGAGCGAGGCGACGAGCGCCCGCTGGGCCGCGATCTCGGCCGCGGGCTTCGCCGGGCCGGGATCGAGGCCGGGCCCGGGCCGCATCACGCGCAGTTCCGTGTTCGGGTGGTGGCCCAGCAACGCGCCCAGCACCGCGCGCTCATAGGCGGTGGCGTGGGCGTCGCGATGAAACCCCGCCGCCCGGACCTCGGGCGGGAAGAACCGGGCGAGCCAGGGCGGGTAGCGCAGCGCCGTGGCGGCCGGCGTGTGGCCCAGGAAATCCATGCCGACGATGCGGATGCGCCGGAAGCCGAGCCGCAGCGCGAGATGGATGGCCCGCAGCCCGGTCCGCGGCCAGAACGCCTCCAACCCGGGCTGCCGGGGCTGCGGCAGCTCCCCGTGGGGTGGCCGCTGCGTGACCGCGAAGGGCAGCCGCGGCACGGGCGCGTCCTGGAAGAGCCGGCGGAGCCCGGAACCGATGCCCAGCGCGCCGTCGAGGCCCGCCAGGTCGTCCGCGACGAGGCCGACCGCGTAGTCGCCGCGCCGGATCGCCTGGCGGAGCAGCAGGGCGAGCTTGGCGTCAATCGTGCCGGCGCAGGCGACGTCCACCCGCCGGCCGAAGGGCCGCGTCTCCTCCAGGAAGAAGTAGTTGATCCGGAAGATCACCGGGTCGTCGGCCAGCCAGGCCGGATCGGCGGCGGCGGCAGAGGGGCCGTTGCCGATGATCAGCGCCGGTCGCCGCGTATCGGGCGCGGGCGCGTCCCGCGGCCAGCCGATCATCGGCCGCGGGCGGGCTACCAGCTCGCCATCGGGGGGAGGGACATCAGGATCGCCTCCACGTTGCCGCCGGTCTTGAGGCCGAACACCGTGCCGCGGTCATGCAGCAGGTTGAACTCGACGTAGCGGCCGCGCCGGCGGAGCTGCAGCTCGCGCTCCTCCTCGGTCCAGGGCTCGTTCATGTGCTGCAGGAGGATGGGGGGATAGGCGTGCAGGAAGGCCTCGCCCACGTCCCGGGTGAAGGCGAAGTCGGCCTCGGCCCCCTTGCCGGGCGTGCGGTCGCCGAGCCAGTCGTAGAAGATGCCGCCCAGCCCGCGGGTCTCGCCGCGGTGGGGCAGGTAGAAATACTCGTCGCACCACTGCTTGAAGCGCGGGTAGTAGTCCGGGTCGTGCCTGTCGCAGGCCGCCTTGTAGGCGGCGTGGAAATGGGCCGCGTCGGCCTTCGAGGCCTCCGAGTGGACATCCATCGGCGTGATGTCCCCGCCGCCCCCGAACCAGGCCCGCGTCGTCGCGATGAAGCGCGTGTTCATGTGGGCGGTCGGGCAGCGCGGCGAACGGGGATGGGCGACGAGGGAGATGCCGGTCGCGACGAAACGCGGGTCGTCCTCGGCGCCCGGGATGTTCTTCCGGAACTCCGGGCTGAACTCGCCCATGACGGTGGAGACGTTGACGCCCACCTTCTCGAGGACGCGGCCGCGCATCACCGACATGACGCCGCCGCCGCCCTCGGGGCGCGTCCAGGCGCTGCGCTCGAAGCGGCCGGGGGGGAGCCGGGCGTGCGGCCCCGCGGCCAGGGCCTCCTCGCAGGCTTCGAAGGCGGCGCAGATGCGGTCCCGCAGCGACTCGAACCAGGCGCGGGCCGGGGCGAGGAGAGGGTGGTTTTCCGGGGCTGTGACGGCGTCCATCCGGGCATTGCAGCCCGGTCCGGGGCGGGACGCAACAGAACGGCCGCCGGGTTGCCACACCCCGGAATGCACCCTTATAGGGCGGCGACGCGTGTGCCTGGGCGCGGCTGAACCGCTGTCCTCACTCGCTCGTCCATCTCGAGGGTTATCCATGGTCGAAGCGCTGGCGCCCGGCGGGGGCAAACATTCGGTCACGCATGAGGACGCCGCGGGCGGTCATCCGTCCGATCCCACCAAGCGCGATTTCCTGAAACTGACGACGGCCGCGTTCGCGGCGGTGGGCGCGGCCGGCCTCGCCTGGCCGTTCGTCGGCTCCCTCGCGCCGTCCAAGGACGTGCTGGCCCTCGCCTCGACCGAGGTGGACCTGTCGCCGATCCAGGAAGGCCAGGCGGTCACGGTGATGTGGCGCGGCAAGCCGGTCTTCGTGCGCAACCGCTCGGCCGAGGAGGTGCGCGAGGCGCGCTCCGTCCCGATGAGCGAGCTGAAGGACCCCGCGACCGACCAGTCCCGCGTGCAGCGCGACAACTGGCTCGTCGTCGTCGGCGTCTGCACCCATCTCGGCTGCGTGCCGCTCGGGCAGAAGCCGACGGACGCGAAGGGCGACTACAACGGCTGGTTCTGCCCCTGCCACGGCAGCCACTACGACACCTCGGCGCGCATCCGGAAGGGACCGGCGCCGACGAACCTTGTCGTTCCGGAATACACCTTCACATCCAACACCGCGATCCGCATCGGCTGACGGCTGAAGGGGGGCGCGGGTATGGTCCCGGCCGCTCCCCGCCGCGCCAGAGGTTAGAGGACAGGCCGCCATGGGCATGGGCTTGCACAATTCCGAGGTGAAGAACCCGGTTCTCCGCTGGGTGGACCAGCGCCTGCCGGTCGTCACCATGATCCAGAAGGAATACGGGACGTTCCCCACGCCCCGGAATTTCAACTATTTCTGGAACTTCGGCGCGCTGGCGATGATCAACCTGGCCATCATGATCGCGACCGGCGTGTTCCTCGCCATGAACTACACGCCGCACACGGCGATGGCGTTCGACAGCGTCGAGCGCATCATGCGCGACGTGAACTACGGCTGGCTCATTCGCTACGTGCACATGAACGGCGCCTCGATGTTCTTCATCGTGGTGTACATCCACATCTACCGCGGCATGTATTACGGGTCCTACAAGACCCCGCGCGAGCTGCTGTGGATGCTGGGCGTCGTCATCTTCCTGCTGATGATGGCCACCGCCTTCATGGGCTACGTCCTGCCCTGGGGCCAGATGTCCTTCTGGGGCGCCACGGTCATCACCAACCTGTTCAGCGCCGTGCCGCTGATCGGGCCCGAGATCGTGACCTGGCTGTGGGGCGGCTTCTCGGTGGACAACCCGACGCTCAACCGCTTCTTCTCGCTCCACTACCTGCTGCCCTTCGTGATCACCGGCGTGGTGTTCCTCCACGTCGCGGCGCTGCACGTGACGGGCTCGAACAACCCCCTCGGCATCGAGCCGAAGGACAAGCAGGACACGCTGCCCTTCCATCCCTACTACACGATCAAGGACAGCGTCGGCATCGTCGCCTACCTCGCGGTGTTCGCCTTCCTCGTGTTCTTCATGCCGAACTACCTCGGCCATCCGGACAACTACATCCCGGCCAACCCGCTCTCCACGCCCGCGCACATCGTGCCGGAGTGGTACTTCCTGCCCTTCTACGCGATCCTGCGCGCGGTGCCGGACAAGCTGGGCGGCGTGGTGCTGATGTTCGCCTCGATCCTGGTGTGGTTCGCGCTGCCCTGGCTCGACACCTCCAAGGTGCGGTCCATGCGCTTCCGCCCCATCGCGCGCATCTTCCTCTTCCTGTGGGTCATCAGCTTCTTCGTGCTGATGTATGTCGGCGCTCGCCCGGCCGAGCAGCCCTACGTGTTCATCGGCCAGCTCGCCACCGCCTACTACTTCCTGTGGTTCCTGGTGCTGCTGCCGCTGCTCGGCCGTCTCGAGAAGCCGTTGCCGCTGCCGGAGAGCATCAGCCGCGCCGTCCTCGGCGCGCGGGCGGCGCTGCCCGGCGGCGGGCCGGTCCCAGCCGGCGCGGCGGCGAAGCCCATGGACAAGGCATGAGATCGAAGGGTCTGACGACGATGCGCATCCTCAAGGCCCTCGCGGTCGCCGCCACGGTCACCCTCGGCGGTCTCACCTCCCCGGCGCTCGCCGCCGGGGAAGCCCCGCCGCCGCCCGACACCCGCTTCTCCTTCGACGGGTTCTTCGGGACCTTCGACCGCGGCTCGCTGCAGCGCGGCTTCCAGGTGTACAAGGAGGTCTGCTCGGCCTGCCACGCGATGCGGCAGCTCTCCTACCGCAACCTGCTCGACATCGGCCTCACCGAGGAGCAGGTGCGGGCCCTCGCCGCGCAGTTCACCGTCACCGACGGCCCGAACGACGAAGGCAACATGTTCGAGCGGCCGGCCCGCCTGTCCGACCGCTTCCGTCGCCCCTTCGCCAATGAGCAGGCGGCGCGCGCGGCCAACAACGGCGCCTATCCGCCCGATCTCTCGGTGATGGTGAAGGCCCGCCCGAACGGCGCCGACTACCTCTACGCGCTGCTCACCGGCTACAAGGATCCGCCGGCCGGCTTCCAGATGCAGGACGGCATGAACTACAACGAGTGGTTCCCGGGCCACCAGATCGCCATGCCCAACGTGCTGAACGACGGGCAGGTGGATTTCGCCGACGGCACGCAGGCGACCGTCTCGCAGATGGCACGGGACGTGACGACCTTCCTCGCCTGGGCCGCCGAGCCCGAGCTGGAGACGCGGCGGCAGATGGGCGTGAAGATCCTCATCTTCCTCGCGATCCTGGGCGGCCTCGTCTACGCGACTAAGCGCAAGGTCTGGGCGGACGTGAAGCACTGAGCGGCGGGGGCCACGCCCCACCGGACCACGCCCAATGTGGGGCCGCTCCGGCGACGGGGCGGCCTTTTTCATGACATCACGCAGAGCGGGATACGCGACATGATCGAACCGGTCATCGGCCTCATCGGCGGCTCGGGCCTCTACGACATCGACGGGCTCGAGGATCGCGAGTGGCGGCGCGTCACCACGCCCTGGGGCGATCCCTCGGACGAGCTGCTGTTCGGCCGCCTGGCCGGCGTGCGCTGCGTCTTCCTGCCCCGGCACGGGCGCGGCCACCCGACGCCGCCCTCGGCGCTCAACTACCGCGCCAACATCGACGCGCTGAAGCGCGCCGGCGTGACGGAGATCCTCTCGCTCTCCGCGGTGGGTTCCCTGCGCGAGGACCTGCCGCCCGGCCACTTCGTCATCGTGGACCAGTTCATCGACCGCACCTTCGCCCGCGAGAAGAGCTTCTTCGGCACGGGCTGCGTCGCCCATGTGAGCGTCGCCCACCCGGTCTGCCCGCGCCTCGGCGACGCGCTGGAGGGGGCGGCCCGGGGCCTCGGCCTGCCGGTGACGCGCGGCGGCACCTACCTCGTGATGGAAGGCCCGCAATTCTCCACCAAGGCCGAGAGCCTGCTCTACCGGCAATGGGGCTGCTCGGTGATCGGCATGACGAACATGCCCGAGGCGAAGCTCGCCCGGGAGGCGGAGCTCTGCTACGCGACCGTCGCCATGGTCACGGATTTCGACTGCTGGCATCCCGATCACGACCACGTGACGGTGGATCAGGTGGTGAAGGTCCTGTTCTCCAACGCGGACAAGGCGCGCGCGCTGGTGAAGGCGGTGGTGCCCGCGCTCGGCAAGCCGCGCGGCCCTTGCCCCGCGGGCTGCGACCGCGCGCTCGACCACGCGCTGATCACGGCGCCCGAGAAGCGGGACCCGGCGATGCTCGCGAAGCTCGACGCGGTGGCGGGGCGGGTGCTCGGCTGACGCGGTCAGGCGCGTCCGACGGGGCCCATCGCGTCCTCATTGGTGGCGCGCACCACGGCCGCGAAGAGCCGCAGGGCATCCGGCCCACCGCGGTCGAGCAGGGTGCCCTCCTCCATCTCGAGCGCCAGCAACTCGGCATGCTCGGCCAGCGTCTCGGCCGCGCGGCGCATCGCTTCGCGCGCCAGGGCGAGCTGCAGCTCGTCCGGCATGGCGTGCCAGTCACCGGAAGGGGGCATCGGGTTCCTTTTCGTCCCTGTCGCCCACCATCCTGGCGGAAATCGTCGGCGCCTCTGTCGCCCGCCTCGCCTTAAGGCCCGGTGAAGCGGCGAGCCGGGCGCCGCGCGGTCACGTCAGGCGGAGGCTCACCGCGCCGAGGCCGCTGAACGAGACCTCGACGCCGCACGGCCCGTCCAGCCAGATCGGCGGGGTGACGGAGCCGAGCCAGATCACCTGGCCCGCCCGCAGCCCGCCGAACACCTTGGCCGCGCCCGAGCCCGCCAGCCAGGCGAGGGCCCGCATCGGATGGCCGAGCAGGTCGCGCCCGTGGCCCGCGCCGCGCGACGCGCCATCCACGAAGATCTCGCCGCGGACGGCGCCGAGGTCGAGCGCGCGCCAATGGCTCGGCGCGAGGCCCAGGACGCCGGCGGCATGGAACACCTGGTCGGCGATCAGCGTGGGCGTTCCGAGTTCCACGAGGTCGCCGTAGCGGCGCTCCACCACCTCGATAGCCGGAAACACGTCGGCGACGGCGGCGAGGGCCTCGGCCTCCGTGCAGGGGCCGTAGGGCAGGTCGCGCGCGAGGCGGACGCCGATCTCGCACTCCACCCCCGGCGACTGGAAGCCGGCGAAGCGCAGTTCGGTCCCCGGCGCGAGCAGGCTGGCCGAGGGGACGAAGCCGGCCGCCGGGCCGGAGAGCCCCAGATACTCCTGCATCCGGCGCGTGGTCGCGCCGATCTTGAAGCCGGCCGGCGGCACGGCGTTCAGGCGCCGCGCCACCTCGAACTGCAGGGCGTAGCCCGCGGCCTCGTCCGGCGGGGCGGCGGCGCCGAAGGGCGCGAGGGCGCGGCGCTCGCGCCGCGCCTCGAGGATGGCCGAGGCCAGGTCCATGGCATTCACTCCCGCACCAGTTCGTAGAGGGCGACCGCGGCGGCCGCCGAGACGTTGAGGCTTTCCATGCGCGGGCGGATCGGCAGCCGCACGAGCTCGTCGCAGGTTTCGCGCGTCAGGCGTCGCAGCCCTTCGCCTTCCGCCCCGAGGACGAGGGCCACCCGCCGTCCCGCCAGGCCCGACTGCGCGAGGGTCACCGGCCCCGCCGCCTCCAGGCCGACCACCCAGAAGCCGGCATCCTTCAAGGCCAGCAGCGCCCGGGACAGGTTGACCTCCCGCAGCATCGGCACCGCCTCCAGCGCGCCGGAGGCGGCCCGTGCCAGCGCCCCCGTCTCCCGCGGGGCGTGGCGCTCCTGCACCACGATCGCGGCGGCGCCGAAGGCGGCGGCCGAGCGCAGGATGGCGCCGACATTCCGCGGATCCGTCACCTGGTCGAGCACGAGGACGGGGCCCTCGGTCGCGTCCACGAGCCGCGTCAGCGGCGGATGCTCGAGCGGGTCGGCCAGGAGGGCGATGCCCTGGTGGACCGCCTCCGGCCCGAGGATGGCGGAGAGGTGCTCCCGCTGGACGCGTTCATGGGCGAGGCGCCAGGGCGGCGGCAGGCGTGCGGCGAGTTCCGCCTCGCCTTGCTGGGTCAGCAGGAGGCGGCGCAGGCGGCGGGCCGGGTTGGCCAGCGCCGCGGCCACGGGATGGAGGCCATGAAGCCAGACGGCGCCCTCCGGCTCGGGGCGGCGCGGCGACGGCGCTGGTTCGGGGCGGCCGGGAACCGGGCCGCGCCGGGTGCCGGTCGGGCGGGGGCGAGGCGGACGCGGCGCGGGGGGCATGGGTGCATCAAGCGCCGTTGGGGGGCGCCTGACAAGCGGTCACGTCCGCGCTGCCGGCGATTCCGCTGCGGCCTCACTTCGGGTATGAAGGGCGCGTGCGCCGGGTTAGCTCAGCGGTAGAGCAACCGCCTTGTAAGCGGTAGGTCGTCGGTTCAATCCCGACACCCGGCACCACGTTTTCTGCGGCTTTCCGGGCGATTACATGCGGCGCGCCCGTCTTCCGTTTGTTCCTCGCGGACTCTTTGCGGACTCTGCCGCGCCACCTCGGCGGCGGGTATCGCCACCAAGCAGGCCTAGCTGGCGCCGAGCAACGCGGCCCGCCCGCTCTTCCACGCCTCGACCAGCAGGCGCCGCACGTCCTCCACCGCATGCGCCTCGAGGCCATGGCGGGCGCCTATGACGGCGGGCAGCTCGAGTAGCTGCCGCTCGACCTCCGCCAGCGCCTGGGCGAGCTGCTGCGCCGATACCGCGCCAGGCGTCGCCGTGCTGCCCAGCGGCAGGGCCATCTGCGCCAGCTTCTCGTGCCGCGCTGCCTCTGCCGCGGCCTCCTCCGCCTTCATCGCGGCGAGGAAGGCCTTCACGCGATCGGGATCGAACTTCCACTCGACACCGCGATCGCCGCGGCTCTCGACGGGAAAGCCGGCATGCCGTCGCACCATGTCGCGGAGCGTGGGGAGGCTCACGCCCAGCACCTGTGCCAGCTCTCGTTGATTGACCAGCGTCGTCATCGTCCCGCTTCCCTCACGACAGCAACAACTGCAACAGAAGCCCTTGATCTATTTGAGAAATTCGGGCGAGGCCCGGGGTGCGAAATCCCCGTGGGTCAGGGGGTGCCTGGGAAGGACCCGCGATGCCTTGGGGCCCCGGGCCCGCCCCAATGCCCTACGGGCGCCGCCTTCCCGATCGCGCCCGATGCCCTCCGGCCTCGACGATGCGGACATGGCGGGGGAGGGCGTGCGGCCCGCCTGTCGTTGCCCCTCATCCCCTCTACCCCTACCCAAAACCGTTCTCCCGTTCTCACGTTCTCACCTAGGTCGTAAGTCACTGATACTGCTTGGGAGTTTCTGTTTTCGCGGTTCTCACCTTGGTTCTTCCCGTTCTCTCCCCGCGGTCTCACCAGCTGCACCTGGCGCCGAAAGCTTCCCCTGTCCCCGCCCCGCCATCGCCGCGCGGCATCCGGGGCGCGGCCCGCGCCTGGCATCTCTCACCCGTCGGCTTCCGACGTCGCGTCAGGGTCGGCCATGATGGCGGGGCTTACCTCGTAGCAGCCGATACCGTTCGGAAAGCCGGGCGGCTTCGCCGTGCGGGACCAAATCAGCTTGCCACCCGCCGTCTTCCGAGGCGGCGCCATGTAGCCGAGCCGATGCAGCGTCGCCGCCGCTAGGCCCACGGGCAGGCCTGCCAGCGCCTCCCGGAAGCCTTCGGCCGTGAAGAAGTACGCCCACCGGCCGCCGCCGGGCAGGCCCGCCTCCGGCATCCACTTGCGCCATCCCATGCGCTTCATCACGGCTCGCGGTTCGTGCGGCGCGCCAGCAGCGTCGGGGACCGCGTCGTCATCGCTGTGGCGGTCGCGCCAGACTTCGAAGCGTGCTTGCCCGTCTGCGGCCAGAACCGCCGCGACGCGCCGCACGGCCTCCAACTCCTCCCGGCTGGCCGTGCTGCCGCGGGCGTCGAGCCAAGCCGTCAGGCACGCGCCCACGGACGCCCACGCCGCACCCGACGCCCAGCCGGTAACGCCGGCCTCTGCCGCCAGCTCACCAGCCAGTGCGACCAGGGCGAAGCGCATGCACACGCTGCGCACCTGAGCATCGGCACCCGGCGGGACGAACTCGGCGAGGAAGTCCTTCAACCGCGGGCGCAGCTCGCGCTGCGGCCAGTCTGGATCCTCGGCGATGCGCGGCACCAGCCATGACAGGAAGGCGGGCCCGGCGACGCCGTGATGCCCACGCATCCCATCAAGCAGCGCCTCCGCGAAGGCGCCAGGGTTGGCCCGTCCGTGAAGGCTTTCGAACAGCCCGTAGCCGGCGCCGGCGTCGGCCGGCACGTCGACCAACCGAATCTCTTGCCCCGCCGCGAGCTGCATCTTCGCTTCCGCGATCAGGTCCACCATGCGGCGCTCACCGGCGGAGAGCAGCAGCAGCGACCACGTCGCCACCTGGCGCGCCCGGCCGTCGCGTGACGCGCGACCCTTGCCGCTGCCGTTCGCCAACATGTACGCGGCCGAGCCGACTTCGCGCGGCTCCGCCTCGCCGATTTCATCGAGCACCAGGCACCCGTCATTGCACTCGGCCGCCACACCCTCGAGGGCGTTCGCCGTGGTGCGCCAGCTCCTCAGAAACGCGGAAGCTCCCTCCGGCGCCCCCCACACGCTCGCGGCCGTGCGCAGCGCCGTCGACTTCCCGCGCTGCGATTGTCCGACCAGGTGGAACCCCCCGCCTGGCAGCCCCAGTGGCTGTAGCAGCACGCCGGCGAAGGCGGCGCTGATCGCGAAGATCAGCAGCCGATTGCCGGTCGCGAGCTGCGCCACGCCCGCGCGCCACGCGTCGAGCTGCCCGCGCGACCGATACGGGTTGCCCGCCGCCGGCGGCGCATCGAGGCGCACGCGTTCCTTCGGCAGGTTCCCCACCACGACATGCGGCAAGACGAAGCACGTGCCGCCCTGCAGGCCGGAGAACCAGCCGCAGCGCGCGGCCAGCCGGAAGCGCCCGGCCGGCTGCTGCCGCCACAGGAACTCGAGGAGAGCCTGCCGCGCCGCCGGGTTCGGCGACAGCACGAGGCCCCCGGCAGCGAGCCGCGACCGCAGCTCGGCCGCGTCACCGGCCATCATCGCGCGGGGGCAAATCCACTCGTGCGGCTGCCCGTCGCGATCATGCCAGCGCAGCAGCAGCGACCACGATTCGCTCTCGTTGTCGCGCCCCTCCGCCAGCACTTCGAAGGCGCCGCACAAGAACTGCGGCGCCTCAGCCTTTCCGTCACGCGCGGGATGAATCTTGAACAGGCCCCCCGCCGACATGCTGAAGCCCGGGACCTCGGTATGCGCGAAGGGGCCCGCGCCAGGCCGCGCCGGCGTCGGGTTGTGCAGCGCGGCCGCCGCCGCGCTCTTGCGGCGATCGGGCCGCCCGCCGTTCGGGGGCGTCATGCCGCGACCTCCGCGATCGCGTCATTGAAGTCCTTCCCAGCCGGCGAGCGCGCGACGAAGACGGCGCGCCCCTCAGCGACGAAGCGGTCGATCGCCGCCTCGAGGCCGCGGTGAGCGGGAGAGCCCGGCTTGTCGTTGTCGGCCGCGATAGTGATGGTGGTGATCGCTGGCGGCAGCACGAGGTTCCGCAGGTTCCACCCGCTGACGCTCGCGATCGTGCGGTACTCCGGGGCGAGGAGGGCGCAGCTCAGCGCCGTCTCGATCCCTTCGGCGATGACGACGCGTTCGCCCTGGGGCGCCTCTGCCATCGTCGCGCCGGAGCTGCCGCGCCACAGGGGGATGAAGCCGCCTCTCAGCGCGCCTATGGACAGCTTCGCGTCGCTGAGCTGTGCCTTCCGCCACACGCCTCCAATCTCGGCGAGGTAGGTGCGATGGGTGGCCAGGTGCTGCCCTTCCGCCGTGACGATCGCCGCCACCATCGCCGGCAGCTTCGTCTTCGTCTCGCTGCAATGGCAGGCAGGATGGAAGCGCAGCGCGCGCGGCTGACGGCCGAGAGCCGCAAGCTCGATGCCCCGTGCACGAAGGTAGGCTTCGGCGGGCGTGCCCTTCAGCAGCGGCTGCGCTTCGTCGAAGATCTCGATCGCCTGCCGCCGCAGCCACGCGGCGCGACGCCGGTCCTTCTCCTCGGCCGCCGCCTGTTGCTGCGGCGTTGGCGGCGGCGCGCGCTTCAAGGTGGGCGCGGGCCCGCTGGGCGACAGGCCCAACCAGCTCTCGGCCCAGCGCATCGCTGCCACCACGTCGCCATTGCAGAGGGCGACGCGCACGAGATCGAGGGCGTCACCGTGCTCGCCGCCAGCGTACTCGGTCCATCGCCCGGCGCCGGCGCCGGAGATCCGCATCTGGAAAGAGCGCCCCGGCCCGCCGGCGATGCTGCCCGCGACCCAGCGGGAGCCTTCACGCCGGCCGCCGGGCACCAGGCCGGCCGCGAGCGTCATCGCGTTGGCGCCGAGGCGCTCGGCCAGCTCACGCGCCGAGAGTCGTCGGGGTTCCGTCATCGCCGCCGCCTCCGGCCCGGGAAGGCGATGACGCGCGCGCCCTGGCCGCGCGCCAGCTCCGCCAGCAGCGCATCCGTCGCCTCGCTTCGATCGTTCGCGCTTTCGATCAGCGGCGCGGCGTGATGCGCCAGGTCGTGCACGCCGCCGAGGAGGCCGGCGATCGCCTCGGTGACGGGTTGCTCGCCGCGGCGCCATTGGTCCAGCAGCTCCGGCGGCGCGCCGGCGCCGGCGCCGGTGCGGGCCGCTTGCAGCACATGGGCCAGCCGCCCGCACGCATCCGACATGATGCCGAGGGTGAAGCTCATCTCCCGGAGGAGGCCTTCGATCTCGGCCGGCGAGAGCGGCGCACCCGCTTCGCGTTCGCGGGGCGTCATGCGCGGCGCTCCGCCGAGGCCGTCTCCTCGCTCGTGCTCGAGGCCCGGCGGCTGTGCAGCCACGCCACCAGGTCCGCGCGCAAGTAGCTCACGCGCGTCTGGCCGAGACGGACGAAGACGGGCCCGCCGCCCTCGATGCGGAAGCGCTGCAGGCTGCGTTCGGAGATCCCCAGGAACGCCGCGGCCTCGCGCGATGACATGACCTCACGCGGCGCGCCGTCGCTCGCGGCGTCTTTCCGAGCCGATTGCGGCGTGCCCGGCATGATCGCCAGCTCGCGCCAGATGCGCGGGCGTGACCCCACCAGGTGCAGCACGTCCTGGGCGCGCCAGTTGGCGAGCCGCGCCGTCGAGCGCTTGCGCCCGCTGCCGAGCACCTGCTGCCACCAGGGCGACGCGAAGTCGGTG
The DNA here is from genome assembly GCA_019750475.1 of Acetobacteraceae bacterium. GTDB lineage: Bacteria > Pseudomonadota > Alphaproteobacteria > Acetobacterales > Acetobacteraceae > Roseococcus. Next base: position 18,671 of record JAIEOO010000041.1, read on the forward strand.
CGGGTGCCTGGCGGTTCGTCAGCCGCGCGCCCGGTGAGCGTGAGGCTGCCGTCACAGAGCCGATCGAGGAGCGCGGCGAACTGCCCTTCCACGACGGAGAGGCGGCGGAGGGCATCGGTGACCAGCGCGTCGAGCGCGTCCTGATCGCCGGCGCGCCGGCCGCCGCCGCTGAGCCGCCGGCGCAGCTCGACGGCCTGGCCGTGCATCGCGGCCGCCCAGGCCAGGTGCTTCCATTGCTGCAGGCGCGCCAGCGCCTCCAACTCGTTTTCGGAACGGCCGAGGCGATGCGGGAAGACGTCCCGCTCACCCGGCAGGCAACCCGACCCGACGCCTGGCGACAGAATGTTGGCCGGGAATCGGGACTGCACCTGTGCATCGGCCGGATGGATGACGATCGGGGCCGGCGACGCGTCGCCGCAGAAGGTGGCCAGCGCCTCGGCCGGAGAGCAGCCGAGGCCCGCCCGGCGCGGCGCGGGCGGCGCGATGAAGGGGATGACGGCGCCCTTACCCATGGCGCACCTCCCGCACGTCCAGGACGGACGGGATGGGCGCCCGCGCGGCGACCGACAGGGCGGCCAACATGGGCGGCAGGTCGCAGTGCAGGACCGACAGCGCCACCGGCTCCCGCGCGCCGGCCAGGCACTCCGCCAGCGTCGCGGCAAGGGCCGTGGCGAGGGCCAGGTGGTCGGCTGGGTCGGTCCCGGCGATCACGTCCCAATCGGCGGAGCCAGAAATGGCATCCGGGCTCACCCCGTGATGGACGGCCCGGGGCGAGGCTTCGTGCAGGGCACGCTGCATGGCTGCCAACCGCCTGCGGCGAAGGAAGCCGGCGCGCTTCTGCGCCAAGCCCAGCATCACATCGAGGGCGCCGAGGCCTTCGAAGACGGTTTCAAGGGTGGCCAGCGCCGTGACGTGCACATGCGCGTCGGGGAGCTGCACGCGGAAGACGCGGCCGAAGGGTGCGCGCTCACCTTGATCGCCGGCCCATGGATTGAGGCGGGTGAAGCGCAGCGCCTTTCCGGTCGGCTGGCAGTTGCTGGCACCGGCTGGCCGGGCGAAATCGGATGCGGGCGCCGCGGTGGGCGCGGTAAAGGAATTGCCGTTCACGGCTTTGGTTCCTTCAGGGTTGTGGACGTCTGGACAGCGTTGATCGAGTACCGGGTGGGGGGCGCTGGCGGCGGAGCCGGCGCCCCCTTTTCGCGTCGTCGTCGCGCGCGGTGCGGCGGGGCGGGCCGGGGGCTTCATGCCCTCACCCGCGAGGCCAACCAGGTGGCCAGGTCCTCGGCCCGGTAGCCGACGCGCCCGGGGCCGAGCTGGACCATCGGCGGCCCGATGCCGAGCTGCGCATACCTCTCGAGCGTCCGCACCCCCATGTTGAGGCGCCGCGCGGTTTGCGGCCGCGTCAGGACCTCGGTGCAGGTCAGGTTCGGAGCGTCACCCGGTTGTGCGCGGCCGCCGTGACAGTGACGGATCATGCGCGTGGAACCTCCGCGAGCTGCCCGCCGGGCCGGCCAGCGGCTGCTGGCGGCGATCGGCGGAGCCCAAGGGATGCAGCGCAGCGCCGAGCGCGCGCCACGGACGAAAAGGGACACGTCCCTATCTGTCCGTTTTTACCCCTATCTCCGCGCGCCTCTCCCACCAGCGGCCGTACAGCTCGAGGTCAGCTTCGCCGGCGCGTACGCTTCGCAGCCTGAGGTTCTTCGCCCTGTCCTTATCGCTCGCCAGATCCTCGTGAGCCTTCTTGAAGGCTGTCTCCAGATGCCAACCGGCAGCGATCAGGGGAGCTGCCGCCTCGAGCACCGCGCGCACCAGCGTCGGGTTCTGCGGCCCCTTTGGCCGACCGCCTTTGCTCGCAGGCACTACATCACCGGCCGTCTCTGAGTATTCACGGGAAGGTGCCGCCGCGGGCTCCGCTAGTAGCAGCCGAAGATCTTGCCAGACAGCGCTGCCCAACCTGGCCGACGAACCGTGGCCCCAACTCACCTTCCGGTGCCACTCGGCGGGTGCCAGGGGTCCAATCGGCGAGCGCGGCGACAGGCGTCCGACCGCCACCACCGATCCGCTGGCGAGAAGGTCCGTCACGCGCGTTCGCGCCGTTGCCTCCAAATCATTGAGGCGCCGGAGATCGGCCGACGGTGCAGCCTCACGCTCGGGACCTGTGTTCCCAAACATGCTGGCCATGCGGCTGCCGTAACTTCGGGCGTTGGCGAGGCGCTTCTCGCCTGGTGGCCAGGCCTGCTGCAGCGCTCGCAGCTCGACGGCTTCCGTGGGCAACAGGATCGCGTCGAACGCCTCGGCCGGCGTGACGCCGGCCGCGCCGCGCTCTCGCAGCAGCTCGCGCAAGCGCGGCGGAATGTCGCCGTCAGGCCCGTCCGGTCCTGCCATCGCCGCCCCATGCCGGCTGCCCCCATGACGTCGAAGAGGCGCGGCGGGCCGGGCATGGGATCCCGGCGTTCGGCGGCCAGACCTAGCCGCGCCCGTCCGGGATGTGGTCGCGCTCAGGGTCGTGGTGAAGGGGTGGCGGGCCGCAGCCGCGGAGGATGCGAGCGCGATCATGGGGCGCCCTTTCGCAGCAGCAGCGCCAGGCACGCGGCGGCGATCGACAGGGCGTTGCGGTTCGGGATGGCGGCGCCGGGCTCGCCCTCGCGACGGAGGGCCGTCGCGAGGGCGGAAGCGGCGCGGCGCAGCAGCGCGGGGCGGGGAAGGCCGGCGACGCGCGCCGCGGCCTCCTCCGCCGTCAGGGCGCGGGAGGGCGAGGCCGGAGCGCTCACGCTGCACCCCCGATCGGCTGCGCCAGGAAGTCCCGGAAGGCGCTCGCGACGAAGCGCCCCATGATGCCGGCGGAGGGCCCGAAGGCGGCCGCCAGCTCTCCCTTTGCGCGGCGGCCGGCATCGGTGAGGGCGGGCAGCTCGGCTATCTCGGCCATCAGCCGGTTCATCTCGCCGGCATGCTCGGCCAGGAAGGCCCTCAGTGCCTTCGCGGCGCCCCGATACGTGCGATGGCGCATCGCGCCTTGGCGGTCCCTCAGCTCGCCCAGGCGGTCACACAGGGCGAGGAGGCGCGCGTCAGGGTGCGGCGCCGCCGCCAGCCGGCCGAGGGCCGCCACGGCCTCCGGGAAGGGCGGCGCGGTCGGCTCAGGGGCGGGGAGGGGCGGCGCCTCACCCACCAGATCCTCGCCGGCGTCATCGGCCTGCAGCAGCCGCTGGCAGGCGAGGGCCACGACGCGCGCGGCGTTGAGGTTCTCCACCAGCAGCGCCGGGGAGCCCCAGCGTTCGGCCAGCAGCCGGGCGGAGGAGGCCACCAGGGCGGGGAGCTGCGGCAGGTGCAGCGCCTGCACCATGCGCGTGACTTCGCCCTCCGTCAGGGCGGCATCGGCCTCCGGCGCGGCCTCGATGATCTCGGCCAGGAAGACGCCGGCGGCGAGCATCGTCACCACCGCGTTGCGGTTCGCCGTCTTCTCCGCCGGGTTCCGCCAGCGGCGATGCATGGCGGGTGCCCACGCCGCAAGAAGGCCCGCGAGCTGCGGCCCGGTCAGGCCGCGGAGGGCGGCGGCGGCCGTCTCGATCGTGAGGGGGGCGGGATCCTGCTGCGGCATCACACGCCTCCCATCGCGGCCTCATCGCTGGGCGGCGACAGGGACGGCGCGAAGGCTGGCACCAGGCGCCGCACATCGGCGAGGATGGCATCCGCCAACGGACCCTCCCACGCGTCATTGAGGCCGCCGAACCGGGCCAGAACCCCGGCCTTTGCGACGATGCCGAGGATCGTGGACGCGGGGATCCGCGCGAAGCGCTCGAGCTGGGCGTCTTCCTCGGCCATCACGGCCCGCGTCTTCGCCTGCTGCGCCTGCAACCCAGCAACATCGGCGAGCGGAATCGCATCCTCCGCCATCGCGGCCGCGTCGCTGAGCGCCCGCGCCGCGCGGATGCGCGGCAGGAAGGCCAGCAGCTCCGCATCGGTCTCAGCCGACGCCGCGGCGGGCGCGGCCGCCAGGCCGGGCAGGGCCAGCAGCGCGGCGCGACGGCCGGCCATGGGTACCGCGCCCTGGGGCGGGGTGGTGGGGTGCTGGGCAGGGCGCAACGCGCCCGGTTCGCCATGCGACATGGCGGGGTCCTTACGGCTTGAGTTGCCGAGCACGCGTGCGGGTTCGAAGCCGCCTTGGCGCCCGGGGGTTCGAACACTCGCCGTAAGTCGAGCCGACGCGCCTTTAGGCTTGCGCCTTGGACATGCGCGCGCCGCCCCCGGACATAGAAGGGATCCCGCGGGGGTCGGTGCGGGGACCGCTTACGGTAGTGCGGAGTGTTCGAAGCTCCGTCGCGGACGATGCGCCGGCGGAGTCGTGTCGGTCAAGGGTGGTGTGGTGGCGGGCGCCTGGCGATCGCCGGCCCGTGGAAGCCTCCGTATCCCCGATATCCACAGCCCCCCGACAGGGTTTCGGCTATGGAAACCACAAGGGGTAGGGGTTATCTCAGCCATCGGAACGCAAGCCCTAGTGGTTCCCCCTCGCGGGGGAGGCGGTCCGAAGGCGAGACGCGGGGAACCGAGGATCCGACCCCTCGGCCCCCGCGGAAGCTGCCGTCACAGACCGGACGGCGGCTCCTGGGCGTGCCCGACTCTCCCGTAGGGGAGTGCGCCAAGCCTCGTCAATGCGGTTCAACTTCGGTGTCGGCGAAAAGCGCCGGCTGAAAGAACACGACAATGGCGTTGTTTCTGGTGACTTACGATCTGCGCAAGGAGGGCCAGGATTATGGCCCGCTCATCAAGCGTCTGCATGAACTCGGCGCTCAGCGGGTCCTTCTGTCAACGTGGCTCTTGCCACAGCGGACCGGCGGAGGCGACGTTGCCGTCGCCATCCGCAACGACCTCGGCCGATACCTCGACAACAATGACCGCTTCCTTGCGATCGAGGTGAAGAACGCGGCGGCTTGGCATCGGTGCGAGATGGGTGATCTCGATCTGAAGGCCCTGATCGAGCGCAACGCGGCGCCCTGATTCGCGCCACCGAAACTCAGTCAGCAAAAGCTGGGCGCGGCGCGATCGCTGCGCCCAGCGCCACCGCGAGCTGCAAGCCCATGTCCAACGACACGACCTCCACAAGCGCGGAGCTGCCGAACTCCGTCCGCATCGCAATGAAGGGCGCTGGCGCCATCCTGCTCCTCCTCGCACCGCTGCTGCACGCCGCAGGCATCGCGCGTGACAGCACGCTCTTCCTCATGGGGGGTGGCATTGCCCTGCTGATCTTCGGCGCGATGGATCGCCTCGAGAGCTTCACCGCCTGGGGCGTGTCCGCAAAGCTCCGCGCGGCCGAGAAAGCCGCTGAAGAGGCGATGGCATCGGCGAGCGAGGTGCGCCAGCTCGCCCTCTCGATGATGCGCTTGGCCCTGGGGCTTGCGCACGCCGGCGGCCGAATGGATGGCAACCGCCGCGTGCGGCACCTTGTGAATCGAGACATCGATAAGCTCGTGGAAGACCTCAAGGTGTCCGTCGTGGAACAGAGACAGGTCTTCCGCGAGATTACGACCATCGCCCTCCACGACCTTGGAATCAGGGCGCGACACGCCGCTTTTGAGGCGGCCGACAACGATGCCAAGCCAGCTATGAGCGCGGAGGCTCAACGGTTCGAAGAGGCCTGGTCGAGAGGCGAGAGCGCACCGTCAGCCGCCGAGCTCCGCGACTGGGCGACGAAGCACAACGCAATGTCCGAAGCGGTAGAGGCGGCTCTGCGTCAGCTCGAGGAGGCTGAGCAAGCAGTTGCTGACGGCCAAGTCATTATGAGGCGGCAGGTCCTGTGAAGAACGCGGCGACGCAAGCGGGAGAGGGCGCCCGATAGGCGCTGGCAGCTCTTGTCTGGGTTCTGCAGCAGGTTCGCGTTGAGGCGCATGCAACGGCAAACCTAGGGTCCGAGCGCGGCGTCGCATCCCGCGCCCGCTGATCCGAGGATCCTCCGCCATGACGGACACCCCCGCACCGCCGCGCCAGACCGTGCTGCGCATCCCTGCCGGCGCGACAACCAGCAACCACCTTCCTCAAGCGCACGAGCGGCCAACCGCCATCACGGTCCCGGCGCACTTCACCGGGACCAGCCTCGCCTTCGAATTCGCCGCCATCGCGCCCTGGACGCGGGAGCCCGGCGAGTGGCGGCCGAGGCGCTTCCCGGACGGCACTGTCACCGCGCTGACAGTATCCGGCGGCTGCCGAATCAGCCTGAGCCCGAATGCGCTCAGTGACGCGCCGTTCTTCCGCATCGCGGCGGCCGAGCCGCAGGCGGAGGAGACCGACTTCATCCTGCACTTTGGCGACGAACCGGAGGCGTCGGTCGAACTGCCCGCCGAGGATCCGCAGCCCGCCTGACGTCTTCGCCGGCAGGGGTGTGACCTGAACTCACACCCCTGCCGGCGCCCATCCCCAGGGAGCCCATCGCAATGACCCTACGCCAGCATGAACAACGCCAGACGGTGCTGCGCATTGCCGCCGGCGGCACCACCAGCGCCCACTTCGAACTCATGAACCGCAAGCCCACGGCCGTCATGGTCCCCGCGAACTTCACGGGCACCAGCCTGACAATCACCGCCGCGCCCTACACCCTGGATCCGAGCCGCCCGGATGGCTGCGGCCCAGGGCCTTCCGCCTTCACGCCCGCGCTCAGCGCCGCCGGCCAGGCGATGACGCTGCAGGCCGGCCCCGGTCGCGCCATCGCGCTGCAGCCCGGCGCATCGCAGGGCCTGCCCTTCATCCGCTTCGTCGCGGATGCGGCTCAGCTCATCGATACCGACCTGATCCTGATCCACGGCGCCTGAGCGCGACGCGGCGGCTACCGGCCGCGCGTCGTCACGCTGCCCACCTGGCGCCCCGCGCGGTCCCGCACGATGCCGTCGCCCCGCGCCGTGCCCGTGACGCTGCCCACCTGGCGGCCGGCCCTGTCCCGCACCACCAGGTCCCCCCGCGCCGTCGGCGTCACCGTGCCCACCATGCGGTCCCCGCGGTCGCGGATCCCGACGTCGCGCGCCTGGGTGAGGCTGGGCAGGGCGAGGAGGGCGAGGGCGATGACAAAGCGGAGCATGGCGGCACCCCAGGGGAGGGCAGCACTCTGACGCGGCCGGGCGGCGATTCCGTGGCAGAAAGCGAGGGGGCCGGTTGCGACGCCGCTCCGGCCGGACAGGGTCGTCTGTGGCGGGCGTCCGCTGGTTTCCTGCCGGGGCCCTCGCCGCCAGGATAGGGACGGCAGCACCCCGACACAACCAAAGGCGCACCGCTGGCGCGGCGATCGCGCCCGCCTAGCTGCGGGGCTTCACGCCGATCGCGGCGAAGGCGCCCGCCCAGCTCGCGGCCGTGGCCTCGCTGCCCGTCATCGGCGGGGCGTCGGGCGTCAGGCGCGGGTTGCGGTGAGCCGCCATCCTCGCCGAGAGGCCGGGCCTCTCAGGGCCAGCGCCGGCGGCCGCGGCCTCGAGCGCGGCGATCGCCGTCTTCCGGTCCATCTTCACGTTGGCGGCGAGGGTGGCCGCGAGCTGCGGCAGGCGCCGCCCGGCCTCACAGGTGAAGATCGCGATGCACCGCGCGCGTTCCTTCGCGCGGGCGCGGGCGGCCGGCGTGTTGCCCTCCATATCGGCGTCGGGATCGGCCGAGACGGGCGCCGGCGGCTTCGGCGGAACGCTCGCCCGCAGCTCGGCCGCCAGCCGGGCGACGAAGGCAGGATGCCCACCGCGGAGGGCGGGCACAGGCACGGGGGCGCGCGAGGCCAGATGCGTCGGGCCGCCGGGGAGGAACTTGCGGATCATCGAGGGGTGCTCCCGGTTGAAGAGGAGGCGCCGGGCCGGTTCAACGGCTGCGCACCAGCCGGAAGCCCAGGGTCGCGCTCGACGGCGCGCCAGTTGCCACGGCCGCGTGAGGGCGTCGGATCGGGGGGCTCCGGCGTGTAGCCATCGACGGGCCCGAGCTCGAGCTCGACGCGGCGGCCTTCCTTACCCAGGGTCCAGGTGACGCGCGCAACCAGAAGCTCTTCCTCGAAATTCAGCCGCTCGGCCCGCAGCGTCACCAGGCGGTTGGGCCACCAGGGTTCATCCCCGTGGTACCAGCCCTTCACCGTCACCGTCGCGCGGAGGCCCTTCGCCCGGTCGCGCGCCACCTGCCATTCGGCGCGGCGCAGCGCCTCCGCCGTCGTCACGCCCTGCTTCGGGTCGATGACGCGCGGGCGGTACCGCGGCACTTCGTCATCGCGGATGGCGCCGAGGATGTTCGGCTGGGCGCGACCGGCCGGCGGGGGCGGCCCTTCGCGGTTTTCGGGGTCAACCAAACGCCATGCGCCTTCCCCGGCCGACTGGCCGAGGACGTGCGTCAGGCTGAAGCGCTCATTCTGCTTGCGGGTGATGGTGCAGGAGAGCGTGTCCGTCAGGTCCAGAACGTCGAGATACCGCTGCTCGCCGGCGCGGGTGATGACCAGGTTGCCCTTCGCATCGTCCGTGAGGATCACGCCGCGGAGATCCGCGAGCGGCTTCAGCACGTCATGCACGCTCTTGCCCGGCTCGGCGGCCACCAGCGGGAAGACCTCAGCCGAGATGTATTCCTCGATGACTTCGATCCCGAAGGGCTGGCACAGGGCGCGCGCCGCTGCGGCGAGGGTGACGCCGCGCATTTCCTGACCTGGCGGCATCGGCACGCAATCGAGAAGGTCCCCGACGCGGGAACGGCCGAGGGCGGCGAATTCCAGCCCGTCTTTCGCCACCTTGGCCTCGACACCCTCGACGTAGCCGGTGACGGTCAGGATGCCATCGAGCCGCACCGCGGTCCGGGCAAAGGGCGGGATGACGCCTGGCGCCTCGCCCGCGATGCGGTCGCTGTACTTCACATCGAAATCGGCGGCCAAGCGCTCGATCCCGCGCGTCACGCGGATGGATTGCCAGCCTTGGTGCGGCTGCCCGTTCACGAGCACCGTGAAGGCCTCGGCCGTCTCGCCGGGCGGCGCCTCGATCAGGGCGTCATCGTCGCCCGACGTCCACTTGTTCGGGTTCTCTGGCCCCACCGTCCAGTCTTCGTCCGGCAGGGGCTCATCCCACTCGCCGTGGATGTAGGCGTCGCTCATCCGAAGGCGTACCCCACATCGACGGAGAGGCCGGAGGACGCCCCCTCAGGGCTGACCCGGGCGCCCTGCGGCACGTTGCGGAAGTCCACCACCACACGGCCAGCCGCACCGGCTGCCCCTGGCGCCGGCGTCGCCATGCTATCGCGCCAGCCGCCGGGCGGGGGAGGCTGCGCACCGGAGCGGTTGCGCCAGTTGTCGCGCTGCTGCTGCTGCACGGACGGGGCGCGCGGGCCGAGCTGTTGCTGTGGCGGCTGGCCGGGCTGACCCTGCTGCCCGCTGCCGAACTGCCGCCCGACCCAGGACGCGGCCTCACGGATGGCATCCACGATGGGCCGGATGCGCTGCCACGCGCTTTCGAAGATACCGACGACGCCATCCCACAGGCCCCGGAAGAAGTCCTGGATGCCGCCCCAATTGTCGATGAGCTGCTGTGCCGCAACGACGGCGCCGCCGACCACCGCGCGGATGATCCGGCCGCCGAATTCAGCGGCTTCGCGAATGGCCTGCCACAGGGTGGTGAAGAGCGGCCCCACCGTCTCCCACGCGCCTTTCAGCCATTCGGAGATGCCTTCCCAGTTGTTGTAGATGACGTAGGCGGCGCCCGCGAAGGCCATGACGGCGAGGTTGAGCGGCGAGAAGGCCAGCGCACCCAGCGCGATCAGCCCCTTGCCAAGCGCGCCGATGATGCCGGCAGCCCCGAACGTGCCCAGGCCGATCAGCACATTGCCGAGGCCCCCGACGCGCTCGATCAGCGTGCCGAGCCCCGACACCAGCGACCGCGCGCCGTCGATGATGGGCTGCCAGTTGATGCTGCGCACGGCGTCGCTGATCTTGTTGAAGGCGTCCGAGAAGCCCGACGCGATGATCTCCCGGTTCTGCACCAGGAAGCCCTCCGCGGCGCGCGCGATGCTCGTGAGCGCGCCGAAGAGGTTGCGGCCGATCGCATGACCAACATCGGTGACGGCCGTGTTGAGGGCCGAGAACGCCTCCCGCATGGCCTTGCCGCGCTCGATATCCTCCGGCGTGAATAGCGGGCGGCCGGCGATCTCGTCATTCGCGCGGATGCTGGCCGTCGCCTCGCGGAGTTTCGTCAGCATCGGGATCAGGTTGAGCCCGGCGGAGCCGAAGGCCTCCTGGGCGATCTGCACCCGGTTGAAATGGCTGCGCGTGCCCTCGAGGGTTCGGCCGAGATCCTGGAACACGTCCGTCACCGGACGGATTCGGCCCTGAGCGTCGCGGAGCCGGATGCCGAGCCGGTCCAGCATCGAGGCGAATTCCTGATTTCCGCCCTGAGCGGCGGAGATCATGTTCTGCTGTAGGGCGAGAAGGCCGGAGGAGACGTTCGAACTCCCGACGCCGGCGGCATCGGCCGCGACGCGGAAGCTGCGGAGCTGATCGTTCGACGCCCCGATCTGACGCGCCACCCCGTCCAACGCGTTCGCCGAATCGCCGAGGCCTGTCGCGGCATCGGCCGCCGACTGCGCCAGGCCAATCAGCCCCCGCGCCGACAGTGCGGCGCCGAGCCCGCCCAACGCTGGCAGCAGCAGGTTCACGCCGCCCCGCAGCGTCTGCAGCGCCTGGCCGGCCTGGGCCGCTTGGTTGCGGACCGCGGGCAGGCCCATGTTGTTGCCGAGGCGCGTCATCGCCTCGCCGAGTCCCCGGACCGACTGCGATACGTTGGCCAACGGATTCGTCAGGCCAGCGATGCGCCCGCTGATTTGCCGGAGAGGGCCCGTGGCCTTGTCGACCGCCGTGATGACGGCGCGGAAGGTGGCGTCAGCCATGATGCGCTCCTCGCGTGGGGTTCGGCTGCGTCACGGTCAGAGGCGAACCGGATAAGGTTCGCCGTTGAAGGGGCCTGCCCAAGTATTGGAACCGATCTTGCGAAACTTGCCCTCCGCCGTCTCGCGCCGCAGCTGCTCCTGCAGGCGCTCGTTGGCTTCGCGATACGCTCTGTCGGTTGCTTCGCGCTCGGCTGCCGACCGGGTCATGGCCTTGTGCCGCGACGCCGGTGTGTCGTCGTCAGGGCCGCCCAGCGGGCGCCAAGCATCCTCCGACATCACCTCCCCGTCGGGCGCGGGAAGCTGCGTCACCTTGCCCATCATCGCGAAGCCGCCGAACAGCTCCACCCAGGCGGGCATAAGGGCCGGCAGCTCCGCGCGTTCCCCTTCCGCCATCTGGCCGATCGCATTCACGGTAAGGTCGTGCTCGTGCGCGGCTTCCTCCTCGAGGCGCAGCAGCGCGACGATCGCCGCCGAGGCTGCCGGGTATTCTTCCCTCCAACGTCGTACGAACTCCGCGCTCTTGGCGTTGCTGGCCTCGATGCGCTCGACCATGGCGGCGACGCGCTCGCGCCGCTCGGCATCGGCCAGCATGTCCTGCAGCCGGGCGAGGAGGACGGCCAGGCGCTCAGCTTCATGCCGCTCGCGGCCAGCGGTGCGCTCGAGCTGCTCGATCTCGTCATACGTCGCATCGAGGAGGCGTGCGTCACGCTGCGCCATCGCATCCGTCGCGGCCTTGTGGTGCTGCGCCACCGCCTCCTCGGTCCGGGCGATGGCCTCGCGCGCGGCGGCGGAGCTGTCATCCTTCGGCAGGTACTTTTCGAAGGCGGCGGGAAACGGGAGCGGCTTCGGATCAGCGTCGGGCATGGTGGCTTTCCAGGGCTCGCGCCGTCACCGGCGCACGATGCGGAGGCCCCAAGGATACCGCCCCGCCGCATGTGCCCCGGCGAGGTTTCGTGCGGCCAAGTGCGGCCAACGACTGCCATCGCGCCTGAATTCGTCGCTCTCGGCCGCTCAGCTCGCGGCGACGCGCTTTCGCCGCAGCGCAACCACCGCCCCCACCTGGCGCGAGCTGCGGCGAAGCGGCCCGGCCTCCTCCCGTGCGCAGGCCAGAACGTGCTGCGCCCACAGGTCCAGCGCAGCGCGGCGCTCATCGAGGAACTGGAAGAGCTGATACACGCCCTTCACGCCGCTATTCGTCGCCGGCGCCTGGTGGCTGAGGATGCGATCGGCCACGTCCGTCGAGACGCCGAGGCGCGCCATGGTGGTGACGCCGGCGCGCCGGAAGTCGTGGAAGCGCCAGGGCGGCAGCTCGGCCGGCTCGAGGCCGGCCTTGCGGCGCTCCGTCGCGATCTCGGCATCGAGGCGGAGCTTGAACTTCGCGAAGCCGCTCACCGGCGTCTCCCCCGTGGTGGTGAAGACAAGGGGGCTTCCCTCCGGCACCGGCTGCGCCTCGAGGAGGGCGAGCACCTGGGGCGAGAGCGGGACGATGTGCGTCGCCTTGTTCTTCATCCGCTCGCGCGGGATCCGCCACTCCCGCTGATCGGCGAGGATCTCCGCCCGACGCATCCCGGCGACTTCCCGCAGCCGCTGCAGCGTCAACAGCAGCACCTGCACATAGCTGCCGAGGGGCGGGCCGATGCGCTCCGCCGCCCGCCAGATGGCGCCGATCTCCTCATCCGTCAGTAGCCGTTCGCGGCCTTGCTCCCGGGGCAGGGCCAGGGCCCGATGCGCCGGGTTCGCCGGCAGCTCGGCATGGTCCATGCCCCAGTTGTAGCAGGCGTGCAGGTAGCGGCTGACGTGCCGCGCCATGCTTTCACCGCGCTCATCCCAAATGGCCTGCAGCGCCTCCCGCGCGTCGGCGCGGGTGATCTCGGCCGCCGGCCGGTCCACCCAGGCGGCGAGCTGGGCGAGGAGATCGCGCCGCGCGTCGTAGGCGTGGCGGCTGCCGCCGCCGAGGCCCTCATCATGCCAGCGCTGCACCAGGACGCCGAAGGTGAAGGCCTCCCGCGCCTGGCGCTCGCGTTCGGCCTCGCGGGCTGCCTCGGCCGCGCGGGCGGCGGCGCGCCGCTCCTCGAGGGGGTCCTGCCCCAGCTTCAGTGACAAGCGGGCTTTCTCGGCTAGGGAACGCGCCTGATCGGGCGTGATGACGCCGTACTCGCCCAGGGGGAGGCGCACCGTCCGGCCTTCCTGGCGGTACTGGAACAGGAACAGGCGTGAGCCGGCGGCCGTGGCCCGGACGCCGAAGCCCTTCAGCTCGGCATCGAACAGCAGTGCGTCTTTTCGGCCAGGCGGGCAGGTGAAGGCGTCAACGACGCGCTTCGTCAGGCGGGACCGGCCGCGGCTCACGACGGCAGCCCCTGGGGAGAACGGGAGAATGGGGGAGAACCCCGGTTCTCACCGAGGTTCAGGGAAAAAGTGAGCCAAAAACAGGTAATTATCATTGAGTGAGAACGGGAGAACACATAGAGCCCCATTTTTCCAGTCCTCTCCATGTCCTGAGAGCCCTGCCAGAGGGCTTGCGGACCCGCTGCGGACTCCCGTGAGAGGGTAGTGTGGGCACTCCCTGGCACTCAATGGCAACAACGACAGATAGGCGAGGCTAAGTATTTCCTCGCTTGTCTGCCCGTGGCACCGCTTGGCTGTGAATATTATGAGACTTGTAAGCGGTAGGTCGTCGGTTCAATCCCGACACCCGGCACCACCGTCCGCGTCCACGGCCCAGCCCTCCGGGAAGCGGCGCAGCACGCCCACCTGGTCGGCCACGCCCTCCTCGCGGTGCCGGCGCAGGTGGCTGATCACCCCGAATCGCCCCAGCTCGCGCCACAGCCGTTGCCGCGCGTCATCCTCGACCTCCCGCGCCTCGGCCGGCGAGGTCACCTCGTAGCAATACCGGGCCAGGGTGCGGCCCTCGCGCTCGAAGCGCAGGGCCACGCGCATGGGATAGACCGACGAATCCGCCATCGCGAGCACTGACGACAAGGAGCCTCCCGCCGGAGCGCCGAAGGGGGCGCCCGTTGCATTTCCTTACGCAGGCCCGGACCGAAAGTTACACGCCGGCGTCATCCTGGGCGTGGCTGGCGCCACGGCTTCGAGAGGACCTTGCGCATGCGTCACCCCGCCGTCGCGACCCTTGCCCTGGCCCTGCTCACCGCGGGCTGCGCCGCCGGCGGACCGCACGGGGGCGGGCCGGAGCGGTCGGCTTGGATGTTCGAGCGCCTCGACGCCGACCGGGACGGCCGGGTGACATGGGCCGAAGCCTGGGGGGCGGCGGCGGCGCGCTTCGACGCGGCCGACACCGACCGCAGCGGCGGCCTGACCCTCGCCGAGTTCCAGGCGCAAACTGTCCCGCGGCCGGACGGCGCGCCCGAACCATCGGCGCGCATGGTCGAGCGCCGGGCGGAGCGGCGCGCCCGGAGGTTCCGCGCCCTCGACGCGAACCAGGACGGGCAGGTCACGCTGGCGGAGATGCGGCCCTTCGCCCAGGCGCGGTTCCGCGCGATGGACGCGAATGGCGACGGCGCGGTGACGCTGGACGAACTGCCGCGCCGCGGCCCGCGCCCCGCCACGGCGGCGCCGGCCCAGCCGCGCTGAGCGCGACAGCGGCGTCGGCCCGGCGGTCGTCCGGCCGAGGCCGGCGTGGGCCTTGTCGAGCGCCGGATTCACGCCCCGGCCGATGCTGGTGGGCGCGATCCCGCGCTACCCGCCGAGCGGCAGCCGCTCGGCGATCAGGAAGGGCGCGCCGGGCGCGGCCTGGGTGAACAGGCACACCGATGTCACCCGGCGCGGCACGCGGGCGATGCCCTCGAAATGGCGCGTCGCGGCCGCGGTGACCGCCTCGCGCTCCTCCGGCCCGAGGCGCCGCGTCAGCGTCACGTGGAAGCGCCAATCCTCGAACACGTGCGGATAACCCCATTTCAGCAGGTGCGTGTCCTGGCGCGGGGTCAGCCCGCCTTTGCGGCGCCGCGCGAGGTCGGCCTCGTCCGGTGGGGTGCGCCAGGCGTCGAGCGCCGCGACCGCCGCGTCCGCCAGGGCGTGCAGCGGTGCGCAGGGCGCGTTCTCCCGGAGCGCCAGGAAGCCCTTGAGGTCCTGGACGGAGAGCGGCGGCAGCGCGAAGGGCGCGGTGCGCGCCGCGAAGGCGAGGGCGGCGTCGCGCACGGCCTCGTAGGCGCCGGTCGGGCGGAAGGGCGGCTTCAGCGTCGCGTGGAGCCCGTAGCCGCGCGGATCGGCCGTGAGTTCGGCGATGTCATGGCCGGGGATGGCGGGTTGGGTGAGCGTCGCGCCGGTCTCGGCGTCGCGGCCGAGCCAGGCGGAGCCCGCCTTGTGCAGCGGGTCGTCCGGCTCCGGCGCCCAGTAGAGCGCGATCCGCATCAGATCACGCGCTCGCCCGCGCGCCAGACCTGGCGGACGACGGGCAGGCCGTCATGCAGCTTCACGCGCACGACGTCGGCGCGCAGCCCCGCTTCCAGCGCGCCGCGGTCGGAGAGGTGGGACATGCGCGCGGCGGCAAGGGTGATGGTGCCGATGGCGGCGGGCAGGCCGACGATGTCGGCGATGCGGAAGGCGGCCTCGATCATGGCGGGGGGCACGTAGTCGCTGGCGAGCACGTCCACCGCGCCCTCGCGCACCAGGGCCTCGGCCGCGACGTTCCCGGAGTGGCTGCCGCCGCGGACGATGTTGGGCGCGCCCGCGATGACGCCGACGCCGAGGCCCCTGGCGGCCGCGGCCGCCTCCATCGTGACGGGGAACTCGCTGATCCGGATGCCGTCGCGGGCGTTCTCGGCCACCTGTTCGGCGCTCTCGTCGTCGTGGCTCGCGATGGCGAGGTGGCGGTGGCCGACGCGGTCGAGCACGTAGCGGCGCTGCGTCTCCCGCAGCCGGGCGCGCTGCGCCTGGAGGTGGTTGACCTTCGCCTCCACCTCGGAGGGCGAGAGGTTGGCCTGGCGCATCCGCATGGCGCGGTACCGCGCGAGGTCGCGGTACTGGCCGACGCCGGGCGAGTGGTCCATCAGCGACACCATGACCACCAGCGGGTGGTCCGCCACCATGTCGAGCAGCGGCGGCATGTCGGGCGCGGGCAGCTCGCAGCGCAGATGCAGCAGGTGCTCGCTCTTGAGCAGGCCGGTGGGCGCGAGCGCCGTCAGGTCCTCGACGCCGTCGCGGAAGGTCTGGTCCCGCCCCTGGTCGAAGCCGAGATCGCCGAGGCAGAGGGCGTCGAGCACCGTCGTCACGCCGGCGGCGGCGCATTGCGCGTCGTGGGCGAGGAAGGCGCTGCGGGACGGCCAGCGGGCGCTCGCCCGCGGCTGCACCTGGCGCTCGAGGTTGTCGGTGTGGACGTCCACCACGCCGGGGATCAGCGTCTCGCCCTCGCAGTCCAGGGCGCCGGGGGCGTGGCTGCGCGTGTCCGAGACCTCGGCGATGCGCCCGTCGCGCATCACCAGGGTGCCGTGGATCACGCTGTCGGGCAGGACGAGGCGGGCGTTGGTGAGGATGGTCTCGCCAGGGGGCGTCTGGTGGGTCATGCGGCGTCCGGCAGGGGGCGGACCTCGTGGAGGCGATCGGCCACGCGGTCGCGCACCTCGATGTCGTGGAAGATGCCGATGATGGCGGCACCGGCTTGCTTGGCTTCGGCGATCAACGCCACCACCACCTCGCGGTTGGCGGCGTCGAGGCTCGCGGTCGGCTCGTCGAGGAGAAGCAGCGGGTAGCCGGGCGCGAAGCCCCGGGCAAGGTTCAGCCGCTGCTGCTCGCCGCCCGAGAAGGTGGCGGGCGGCAGGTCATGCAGGCGCCGCGGCAGGTTGAGCCGCGTGAGCAGCGCCTCGGCCCGTGCCAGCGCCTCCGCGCGCGGCGTGCCCCGCTCGGCGAGCGGCTCCGCCACCACCTCGCGGGCGGAGACGCGGGGGATGACGCGCAGGAACTGCGAGACGTAGCCCAGCGTCTCGCGCCGGACCTCGCGCACCAGGCGCGGATCGGCCGCCGCGAGGTCGAGCAGGGCACCCCGATGGCGCAGCCGGATCCGGCCGTCATCGCTGCCGTAATTGCCGTAGAGGCAGCGCATCAGGGTGGACTTGCCCGCGCCCGAGGGGCCGGCCAGCGCCACGCACTCGCCGGCGCGGACCTCCAGCGCCTCGTCGCGCAGCACGGGGAAGGAGGCGCCGCCCTGGAGATGCAGGGTGAAGCCCTTGGCGAGGCCTTCGACGCGGAGTGCGATGTCGTTCACCGGGGGCCTCGCGCCGATGGGTCGCGGAGCGGCGCCAGGCGGCGCGGCGCGGCCGGGCGGTGCGGGGAGGGACTCATGCCGCCAGCACCGACGCGACGAGGAGCTGGGTGTATTCGTGCCGCGGATCGTCCAGCACGCGGTCGGTCAGCCCCTGTTCGACGACGCGGCCGTGGCGCATCACGACGATGCGGTGCGCGAGCAGCCGCGCGGCCGCGATGTCGTGGGTGACGAGCACGACCGCGAGGCCGAGATCGGCGACGAGGCCGCGGATGAGGTCGAGCAGCTTCGCCTGCACCGAGACGTCGAGGCCGCCCGTCGGCTCGTCCATGAAGACGAGGCGCGGGCGCGTGACGAGGGTGCGCGCGATCTGCAGCCGCTGCTGCATGCCGCCCGAGAAGGTGCGCGGGCTGTCGTCCATCCGAGCGGGGTCGAGCTCGACGCGGCGCATCCATTCGGCGGCCTCCTCCCGGATGGTGCCGTAGTGGCGGCAGCCGGCGGCCATCAGGCGCTCGCCGACATTGCCCCCGGCCGAGACGCCCATGCGCAGCCCGTCGCGCGGGTTCTGCTGCACGAAGCCCCATTCGCTGCGCCAGAGGCGGCGCAGCTCGGCTTCCGTGAGCGCGCCGATCTCGCGCTCCGCCCCCGTCGCGTCGGCGTAGAGCACGCGCCCGGCATCGGGCCGCATCTGCCCGGCCAGCACGCGCAGCAGGGTGGACTTGCCCGAGCCGCTCTCGCCCACGACGGCCAGCACCTCGCCGGGCCAGAGGTCGAGCGAGACGCCGTCGAGCGCGCGGACGGCACCGAAGGCGAGGGACAGGTTCCCGGCGCGCAGGATCATCGCCGGCGCTCGCAATAGTCGGTGTCGGAGCAGACGAACATGCGCCCGCCGCGGTCGTCGGTGACGATCTCGTCGAGATAGCTCCCGGTGCTGCCGCAGAGGCTGCACGCATGGGGCGCGCGCACGGGCCGGAAGGGATGATCCTCGAAGTCGAGGGAGCGCACCTCGGTCCAGGGGGGCACGGCGTAGATCTTCTTCTCCCGCCCCGCGCCGAAGAGCTGGAGCGCCGGCATGCGGTGCATCTTCGGATTGTCGAAGCCCGGGATGGGCGAGGGGGACATGAGGTAGCGCCCGCCCACCATGACCGGATGGTTGTAGGAGGAGCCGACCTCGCCCTGGGCGGCGATGTCCTCGTAGAGCTTCACCTGCATCAGCCCGTAATCGGCCAGCGCGTGGATGCGCCGCGTCTCCGCCAGGCGGGGTTCCAGCCGGAACAGCGGCTCGGGCATCGGCACCTGGTAGACCAGCACCTGGCCCTCGCGCAGCGGCGTCTCGGGGATGCGGTGGCGCGTCTGGATGATGGTCGCGGCACGCGTGTCGGTCGTCGTCGCGACGCCGGCGACGCGGTTGAAGAAGCGGCGGATGGAGACGGCGTTGGTCGTGTCGTCGGCGCCCTGGTCGATGACCTTGAGCACGTCGCGCGGCCCGAGGATCGCGGCGGTCACCTGGATGCCGCCCGTGCCCCAGCCATAGGGCAGCGGCATCTCCCGCGCGCCGAACGGGATCTGGTGGCCGGGGATGGCGACGGCCTTGAGGATGGTCCGGCGCAGCGCCCGCTTCGTCGCCTCGTCGAGATAGGCGAAGTTGTAGGCGGCATCCCGCGTGGCCGGACGCATGGGGAGCGCGTCGGTCATTCCGCGGCCTCCCGCCGCGCCGGGTCTCCGGCCGCGCGCTCGGCCTCCCAGCGCGCGCGGATGGAGCGCAGCTTCTCGAGCTCGCTTTGGAAGTCCACGTGGTGGGGCAGCTTGAGATGCTCGACGAAGCCCGTGGCTTCCACGTTGTCGGAATGGAGCAGCACGAACTCCTGGTCCTGCGCGGGGGCGGTCACCTCCTCGCCGAGGTCGCGCGCCATCAGCGCGCGGTCCACGAGGGACATGGCCATCGCCTTGCGCTCCGCCTGGCCCATGGCCAGGCCGTAGCCCCGCGTGAACTGCGGCGGCGTCGTCGCGCTGCCGGCGAACTGGTTCACCATCTGGCATTCCGTGACGAGGACGTCGCCGATCTCGATCTCGAAGCCGAGCTCGGGCGGCGTGACGGCGACGGCGCAGTCGCCGACGCGGATCTCGCCGACGAAGGGATGGGCGTTGCCGTAGCCGCGCTGCGTCGAGTAGCCGAGGCCGAGGAGGAAGCCTTCGTCGCCGCGCGCCAGCGCCTGCAGCCGCAGCGCGCGCGGGGCGGGGAAGGGCAGGGGCTCGCGCGTCAGGTCGGGCACGGGGCCGCCCGGATCCGGCGCCTCGCCGGCCATCAGCCCTTCCTGCGCCAGGATGGCGGAAACCCGCGGAACGGCGGCGCCGTCGGCCTCGCGCTCCGGCGGGGCGGGCGCCGGGCGCGGGGCCGTGTCGATCAGCCGGTGGGTGTAGTCGAAGGTGGGGCCGAGCACCTGGCCGCCGGGCAGGTCCTTGTAGGTGGCGCTGATGCGGCGCCGGATGCGCATGGCGCCCGTGTCCAGCGGCTCGGCCGCCAGGAAGCGGGGCAGGGTGTTGCGGTAGGCGCGCAGCAGGAAGGCGGCCTCGATCAGGTCGCCGCGGGCCTGCCGGATCGCGAGCGCGGCGAGCTCGCGGTCGTGGCAGGACCCCTCGCTCATCACCCGGTCCACCGCGAGCGAGAGCTGCCCGGCGATCTGCTCCGGCGTCAGCTCGGGCAGGGCCGGGTCGCCGCGGCGCTCATGCGCGAGCCAGGCATGGGCCGCCTCGATCGCCGCTTCGCCGCCCTTGACCGCGACATACATGGCTCAGCCCTCCGCGAGGCGGGTGGTGCGCGGCAGCGCGGCGAGGCGCGGCCCGGCGCAGAGGATCACGTCCACGCCGCGCGGGAAGCGCGCCGCGTTCGCCGCCCATTGCGCGGCGAAGCCCGGGGGCAGGCCCTCCGCCGCCAGGCGATGCTCGTGCTCGACGCCCGGTCCGGTCAGCCGCCAGCCACGGCCCTCCGCGAGCGCCGGAAGCTGCGCGATGAGCGTCGCGCCCTCCTGCGGGGCCTCGTCCGTGCCCGCGTCGAGCGCGTCGAGCGCGGGCGGGGCGCCGGTCGCGAGGAGGAAGGCGGCGTCGCGCGGATCGGCGACGAAGGGCGCGCCGGTGTGGAAGCGCAGCCAGTCGAGCGCCTCCCCTGCCGCGTCGGTCCAGACCGGCGTCTCGGCGTCGGCGAGCGTCAGCAGCGCGGCGGCCGCGGCCGGCATCAGCGGCGCCGGCGCGTCCGGCGCGGCGTCGAGCGCGACGACGCGGCCTGGATGGGACATGGCGTGCAGCAGCGCCCGGAAGGCGCCTTGCGCGTCGAGGACGGGGTCGGCGAAGGCGGCCCGCATCAGCGCATCGCCGCCAGGGTGAAGAAGCGCACCTCGGTCGCCGCCGCGCGCCGCGCGGTCCGCGCGCGCGCGGCACGCTGGGCTTCCGCGAGGGGCGCGATCACGGCGGCTTCGAGCGCGGGGCGAAGCGTCTCGTCCTGAAGCGCCGCGTCGAGCGCGGCCGAGAGCTCCGCCGCGCGCAGGTCGCGCCCGAGGCGCCAGGCATGGCCGATGCGGCCCGCCATCGTCACCGCGCAGCGGGCCACCGTCGCCTCGCCGAGGTTGAAGGCGGCACCGTCGCCGCCGGCGCGGCCGCGCAGCATGACGAGCCCGGCTTCGGGCCCGCGCAGGCGCGTCCAGGCCGGCAGGGCGGGGGCGGCGGCGAGAAGGGCGGCGAGGGTCTCGCCCTCGGCCCGCGCGAGGGTGGCCATCCAGCCCTGGCGCGGCGTGCGCTGCGCACCGGGTTCGGTGTCGGTTCGGCTCGTCATTTGTCTAGACAGCTAAACATCCGGCCGGTATGCGTCAACGCGGAATGCACCGGGAAGGGCTGGGTCTTGGGTGAAGTTTCGATGACGCTTCATCGGGGGAGCGGGGTGGCCCTGTGGCGCCAGATCCAGGCCGCGATGGAAGGCGCCATCCGCTCGGGCCAGCACGCGCCCGGCGCGCGGCTGCCGACCGAGGGCGAGCTGGCCGCGAATTTCGGCGTGAACCGCCACACCATCCGCCGCGCCATGGAGGAGCTGGAGCGCCACGGCCTCGTCCGCATCGAGCAGGGGCGCGGCTCCTTCGTGGCCGAGGATGTGGTGGACTATCCGCTCGGCCCCCGCACCCGCTTCTCGGAGATCATCCGCGCCCAGAACCGCGAGCCGGCGGGGCGGATCCTGCGGGTGGAGACGGTGCCGGCGGAGGCGCGCATCGCCGCGCTGCTCGGCCTGCGGGCCGGCGTGCGCGTGGTGCGGGTGGTGCGGCTCTCGCTGGCGAACGGGCGCCCCGTCTGCCTCGGCACGCACCACTTCCCGGCGGCGCGCTTCGCCGGGCTGGAGGCGCATCTCCGGACCGATCCGTCCATCACGCGGGCCATGGCGCTGTGCGGCGTGCCCGATTACCGCCGCCGCCTGACGCGGATCACGGCCGCGATGCCGGACGCGGAGGAAGCGGAGGCGTTGAGCCAGCCGCGGGCGCGGCCCGTGATCGTGGCCGAGTCGGTGAACGAGGATCCGCAGGGCCTGGCGGTGGACGCGACGATCGGCCTCTACGCCGCCGCGCGGGCCCAGCTGGTCGTGGAGGGAAGCGGCTCGTGACGGCCTGGCACATCGCGGGCGGCCAGGTGCTGCGCGACGCGTCGCTGGCCGCGGGCGACGTCGCCCTGGGCGGCGGCCGGATCGCCGGCGCGCCGCCGGCCGGGGCCGCCCTCTTCGACGCCTCGGGCCTGCTCGTCCTGCCGGGGATCGTGGACATCCACGGCGACGCGCATGAGCGCGCGCAGGAGCCGCGGCCGGGCGTCGCCTTTCCGGTGCCGATGGCGCTCGCCGATTCGGCGCGGCAGTGCCTCTCGGCCGGGATCACCACCGCCTATCTCGGCGTCACCCTCTCCTGGGAGCCGGGGCTGCGCTCGATCGAGGCGTTCCGCGCCTGGCTCGCGGCGCTCGACCGGCGCCCCGCGGGGACCGACCTGCGCGTGCATCTGCGCTTCGAGGCCGACAATCTCGACGCGATGGACGAGGCCTGCGCCGCCATCGCCGGGGGGCGCGTGCATCTGCTCGGCTTCAACGACCACACGCCGGGCATCCTGCGCCGCCTCGACGACGCGAAGCAGATGGCGAAATACGCGGGCCGGGCGGGGATGCCCGCCGATGCCTTCCGCGATCTGGCGTTGCGGGTGGCGGCGCGGCGGGGCGACGTGCCGGCGGGACGGTCGCGCATGGCCGAGGCCGCGCGCCGCGCCGGCATCCCGATGCTCAGCCACGACGACGCGACGGTCGAGGATCGGCACGGCTTCCGCGCGCTCGGCGCCACGATCTGCGAATTCCCCATGGCCGAGTCCGTCGCCGAGGAGGCGCGCGCCGCCGGCGAGCACGTGGTGATGGGGGCGCCCAACGTGGTGCGGGGCGGCAGCCATCTCGGCTGGGCGAGCGCCGCGCCGCTGGCGGAGCGCGGCCTCGTGACCGTGCTCGCCTCGGACTATCACTGGCCGGCGCTGTTCGAGGCGCCCTTCCGCCTGGCCGACCGCGGCGTGCTGTCGCTGGCGCAGGCCTGGGCGCTGGTGTCCGCCAACCCGGCGGCCGCGCTCGGCCTCTCCGACCGGGGCGCGATCGCGGAGGGACGCCGCGGCGATCTCGTCCTTGCGGACCCGGCGGCGCGCGCGCCGGTCGCCGTCTTCGTGGCTGGGGAACTGGCCTGGCTCGCGCCCGGCGCCGCGTCGAGGCTCGCGGCCCAGGCGGCGTAAGGCGTCGTCCGCGCGAGGTGCCGGGTCAGGTCAGGCGCGCCGTCCGTCCACCAGACCGGGCCGCGCTCGCCGAGGGCGCGCTTCGCGCCATCCACCTCCGCCCGCGCGGCGCGAAGGGCGGCGGGATCGCCGGCGAAGCGGACCGCGCGCCGCGCCGCCATCAGGCGCCGCGTGAGGGCGTCGCGCTCCGCCGCCGGAAGGTCCGGGTTCGCGCGCCGCCAGAGGCGGCCGCGGACCAGGATGTAGCGTCCGTCGGGGGAGACGGGCGCGGTCAGTACATCCGCTCGATGAAGGCCATGCCGATCGAGGCGATGGCGCCCACGAGGAGGATGGGGATCAGGACGCTGCGCTCGCCGCGCCAGGCGTCGTGGATGCGGTAGCCCTCCGAACGATGGGTCTCGGTCCGGTAGGTCCCGTCGGTGTGGATGGTGCTGCTCATGGCGCCGAAACGAATGGCGCGGCGCGTGGTTTCCGCCCCCGGCGGGCACCGCATCGCGGGGTCTTGCTCACCCTCCGCTTGCCCGCCTGCGTCTCTTCGCGACGCGGCCACGGCGCATGGCCGAGGCGCGGGGCGCTGCGGCGCGGTGGCGGGCCACGAGGGCGGCCCGGGGATTCGAGGCTCTTCGGGCCGCCGCGGCGGAGCCGTCCGTGACGCTGCCCCGCCGTCGCCTCTTGCCTCGCTGAGGCTTCCGGGAAAGCTTGCGCGGGAGAAGAGGAAGCGGCCTTCCCATGCCTTCGCACCGGTTTCCCCACCTGTCGCGCCGCCTGGCGCTCGCCCTGCCGCTGGCCGGTGCCGCCTGCGCCCTGCCGGTGCGGGAGCCGCCGGTGCCGCGGACGCAGACCGCCGCCGCGACGGTCCTCGGCCTGCCGAACGAGCGCTTCCTGCCGACGCGCGACGGCATCGCGGCGCTCGACCACGAATTCGCCGCGGCGATCGAGCGGCGGCGCGCGGCGCGCGGCGGCCGCATGTCGGAGCTCAACCTGCTCGCCGTGTCGGGCGGCGGCGAGAACGGGGCGTTCGGCGCCGGGCTGCTGACGGCCTGGACGGCGCGGGGCGACCGGCCGGCCTTCGACCTCGTCACCGGCGTCTCGACCGGCGCGCTCACCGCGCCCTTCGCCTTCCTCGGGCCGGAGTGGGATCCCGGGCTGCGCGACGTCTACACCAACATCACGCTGGCCGACGTCGCGGCGTCGCGCGGGTTGCTGGCGGCGCTGCTCGACGACGCGCTGGCCGACACCGCGCCGCTGTTCCGCACCATCTCGCGCCACCTGGACGAGCGCATGATGGAGGCGCTGGCGCGGGCCTATCGCGAGGGGCGCCTGCTCCTCATCGGCTCGACCAACCTCGACGCGCAGATCCCGGTGATCTGGAACGTCGGCGCCATCGCCGCGAGCGGGCATCCCCGTGCCCTCGACACGATCCGCCGCGTGCTCCTCGCCTCGGCGGCGATCCCCGGCGCCTTTCCGCCGGTGCTGTTCGACGTCACCGTGGGCGGCCAGAGCCACCAGGAGCTGCACGTGGACGGCGGCGCCGTGGCGCAGGCCTTCCTCTACCCCTCCGCCGTCTCGGCCGACCGGCGCGAGCGCATCCGCCGGGGTCAGCCCGTGATGCCGATGCGCGCCTGGATCATCCGCAACGCGCGGCTCGATCCCGAATGGGCGGCGGTGGAGCGGCGCACCATGGGCGTCGCGGGCCGCGCCATCTCCACCATGATCGCGTCCTCCGGCCAGAACGACGTGCTCCGCATGTGGGTCCTCGCCCAGGCGGACCGCATGGACTACAACCTCGCCTTCATCGGAACCGACTTCGAGGTGCCCTACGAGAGGCCCTTCGACCAGGGCTACATGCGGGCGCTGTTCGCCTACGGCGAGCAGCGGATGCGGGCCGGGGGCGCCTGGGTGGACCGGCCGCCGGCGCTGGCGACGCCGGCTCTGCCCATCCGCTGAGCGGGATCACCGGAGCGGCCAGACGAGCGGGATGACCAGCACGGCGGTGACCGCCACGATGACCGACAGCGGCAGGCCGAGCCGGGCGTAGTCCCCGAAGCGGTAGCCGCCCGGTCCCATCACCAGCGTGTTGCACTGGTGGCCGATCGGCGTGAGGAAGTCGCAGGCGCAGCCGACGGCGACGGCCATGAGCAGCGGATCTGGCTTGATGCCGAGCTGCGACGCGAGCTGCGCCGCGACCGGCGCCATGATGAGCGCCGTCGCCGCGTTGTTGAGGAAGGGCGTCAGCGCCATCGCCGCGAGCAGCACGACGGCGAGCGCCCCGACCGCCGGCAGCCATCCCGCCACGACGGCGAGGCCCGACGCGATCAGGGCGGCGCCGCCCGTTGCGGAGACGGCGTCGCTGATCGGGATGAGGCAGGCGAGCAGGACGAGGATCGGCAGATCCACCGCCTCATAGGCCTCGCGCAGGGTCAGGACGCCGAGCAGCACGGTCAGCACCGCCGCGGCGAAGAAGGCGACCGCGACGGGGACGAGGCCGCTCGCCACCGCGGCCATGGCGATGGCGAGCAGCCCGACCGGCAGGTAGTCGAGCCGCCGCCGGCCGAGCTCGGTCCGGCGTTCGAGGAGCGGCAGGCAGCCCAGGTCGCGCAGCGTCTCCGGCAGCGATTCCGCCGCGCCTTCCAGCAGCAGCACGTCGCCCACGCGGAGCCGCAGGTCGCGCAGCCGCGCCTCCACCGCCTCGCCGCGGCGGGAGACGGCGAGCAGGTTGACCCCGTGCGCGTCCCGCAGGCGCAGGTTGCGCGGCGTCTGTCCGGCGAGGGGCGAGCCGGGCACGATGACCGCCTCGATCAGCCCGACCGCCTCCGCCGGAAGCGCCCCGACGGCGCCCTTGCCCGCGTGGCTCAGGGTCACGCGGGCCTCGGTCACGAGGGCGCGCATCGCCTCCGGGTCGCCGCGCAGCACCAGCACGTCGCCCGCGAACAGCGGCCAGTGGCCGGCCGGGATGTAGCGGCGGCCGCCCTCCCGGATGATGGCGGCGACGCCGACATCGCCTTCGCCCTCCGCCTCCAGCGCGGCGACGCTGCGCCCGACGAAGGGCGATCCAGCCGGCAGGCGGGCCTCGGCCAGGTAGGGGGCGGGGGCGGGGCTCGCGGCGGCCCGGCGCCCCACGCCGGCGAGGAGCCGCCAGCCGAAGGCGAGGAAGAACAGGCTCGCGGCCGCGATGGCGAGGCCCACGGGCGCGAAGTCGAACATGCCGAAGGGCGTGCCCGTCATGTCCTCCCGCACGCGGGCGACGAGGATGTTGGGGGAGGTGCCGACCATGGTGACGAGGCCGCCCACCAGCGAGCCGAAGGACATGGGCATCAGCAGCGCCGAGACCGGCGTTCCGGTGCGGCGGGAGACCTGGATCGCGATCGGCAGGAAGATGGCGAGCGCGCCGATGTTCTTCATCAGCGCCGAGAGCAGCGTGACGGCGCCGGTGAGGACGACCACTTGGGCCGCGGCGCCCTGCATCCGCGGCTCGAGCGCGCGGATCAGCCGCCGCAGCAGCGCCGAGCGGGCGATGCCCGCGCTGACCACGAGGACGGAGGCGACGATGATGACGACCGGATCGCCGAAGCCCGAGAAGGCCTGGCCGGCCGGCACGATGCCCGCGGCGAGAGCGGCGAGCAGCCCGAGCAGGGCGACGAGGTCGTAGCGCAGGCGATCCCAGACGAAGAGCGCCATCATGCCGGCCAGGATGGCGAAGGTCAGGGTTTGGGGAAGGGTCATGCGCCGTGGCCTCCGCGACGAGGCCACAACGCGGGGAGCGGGTGGCGAAACCGGCGCGCGTGGCGCAGGTCGCTCCGCTCAGAACTTCAGGCCGGCGAGCCAGAAGAGGAAGAGCATGAAGGTGAGCCACCCCGCGCCGTGCAGGAGGTACGTGGTGAGCGACATCGGCGGCTCGTCCCGGTTGCGGCGGCGGGCGGCGACGGTGGCGGTGGCGTTGGACATGGGGAGGGCTCCTCGGCGGGGGTGATTCCCGGCCCGGCGGTCACCCGGGCGGTGGCGCCTTCATGCCGCCGGGCCGCCCGGCTGAATGTGCGAAAAAGCACCGAGGGCTCGCGGCGGGCGGCTGGCGCGCGCCAGCCCGCATCGGCGCGGCGGGAGCGCGGGCCGCGAAACGCCCTCGCAGGGGCGCGGTCCCGGGCGCGCTTCTCGCCTCGGCTCGTCGCGGCCTCGCCCTGACCGATCCCGGTCAGGGCGGGGCCGCGCTAGAATGTCCGGCAGTTCTGAAGGCGGACCGTCGGCCGTCCGGACGAGCCCGCGTCGTCGGGCACGTAGGCGATCGTGAGGGGGCTGAAGCTGGCATTCATCGTGCTCGCGACGAGGTAGCCCTGACTCTGGCCCGGGGTGAGCCGCTTCAAGCCCGGGGTCAACGGTGGATGGGTCTGCACGTCTGCCGGGAAGCCGGAGTGCACCATGTCGAAGACGAGGTTCGTGTTCCCCTGGTTCCGGAGCCAGACGTAGAAGTAGCGCGTTCCCGGCACGCCGCCCGGTGAACCCGCCGTCGCGACCTGGGTCCCGGTGGAGACGGGGACGAGGCGCCCCGCGCATGGAAACGTCTGCTGCGCGGCCGCCGGGACGGCCGGCAGGATCGTGGCGATCAGGAGAAGGGTGAGGCGGTCTGTCATGGCGTCCCCGTCGGCTCGTCGCAGGATACGTGCGCAACGATCTGGCGCCGAGCGCGGCCGGCCGATGCCGGCGGTAGGCCGCATCGATGGCCGCGCCGCCGATGGCCCGGGACAGGGGCGGCGGCGGGCGGCGCGCGTCCTGGTGCGGATCGCCCGGCCGCCGCCTGGCGCTGTGGGTCACGGTGAAGACCAGCCAAGGCCGGGAGGGTGGTGGCCTGGCCTCGGAGCCCGGGCAGCCGCGGCGTCCGGCGCTGCCGGGCGGCCCCTGGCGCGTGGACATCCCCGCCGCCGAGGCCCGCCTTCCGGGCCGACGGGTTCGGAGCGGCATGACGCCCGGAGGGCGAAGGCCATGCCGGCACGCCCAGGGCGTGGCCACGACGGCGCTGTTTGTGAGCGGGTCCGCGGGTTGTCAGGCTAATCGCCCGGAAACCCGAACTGTTCCGAGGATGATGGCTCCGGCGGTTGGATTCGAACCAACGACCAACGGATTAACAGTCCGCTGCGCTACCGCTGCGCCACGCCGGATCACTGCGGAGCCGGGCTTATAGTCGCTTGCCTCGCAGCGCACAACCGCCCGCCCGAAACCCACGGGAAACCGCTCCTTTCCAACATTCGGCACCAGCGCAGCGGCGGCCCGAATCGGGCGCGGCGGGGGAAGGGCGCGCGGACGCCCGCGGTGCGAGGCGCGCCGCGCCGCCATCCACGCAGGTCAGTTTCCGTGGTCGTGCCGCAAGCGCCCCCCGATGGAGGGACATGTGGGGAACATGCCGCGGGGCGGGTCATCCCGCCGCTCCCCCGCCCGCGACGGGGCTGGCCGGTCGTGTCCCTGATGATGGTGTAGGAGCGTTGGCTCCTGCGGGTTGGCCGCTGGTCAGGCTGGCACGGCGGACAGCCTGGCGGGGCCAGTGTCGCTGACGGCGCTGATGCCTTCCAGTGTCATGTAGCGCGCCCGCTGGGTGGCCCATTCGTCCGACTGCTCCAGCAGCAGCGCGCCCACCAGCCGCACGACCGCGGTCTCGTTCGGGAATATGCCGACCGTGTTGGTGCGGCGCTTGATCTCGCCGTTCAGCCGCTCGATGGGGTTGGTGCTGTGCAGCTTCGCGCGGTGGACGGCCGGGAACGTCATGTAGGCCAGGACGTCCTCCTCGGCCGCGTCCATGAGGGTGGCGAGCTTCGGCACCTTGGGGCGGAGCTGGTCGGTGGAGTTGACCCGGTTTCGCGTTGGGGTGGACGGCCCCGCGGCATCTGATGTGCCAAGGTTCGGGTCGTTGCACTCGAACGATGGAGCCGTC
>JAIEOO010000147.1 GCA_019750475.1 Acetobacteraceae bacterium
CTTCGCCGCGCGCCGGCAGCGTCGCGCCGAGCGCCTCGCTCCCGGCGATGGGCAGGGACGGCGCGACATGACCGGACCGGCCCACCAGCCCCCGCCGGCGGCGTGATGCGCCACGGTCTCCGGCGCTGGGCGGGTCGCGGCGGCCTCGCGGTGGGCGCGCCGTTGTTCGACTACGCGATGCGGTTCCTCCGCACCATCGTCCTCGCGAAGCTGCTGGCTCCGGCCGAGTTCGGCCTCGCCATGGCCTTGGCGACCGTCGTGTTCATGAGCGAGTCGGCCACGGATCTCGGCGCCGACCGCTACGTCGTGCTGCACCGCGGAGAGCCGGGGCGCCGGGCCCTGGCCGCGGCGCACACGCTGCAGCTGTGCCGTGGCCTCCTGATCGCGGCAGGGCTGCTCCTGCTCGCGCAGCCCATCGCGGCGCTCTTCCAGGTGCCCCAGTCCGCCTCGAGCTTCGCCCTCGTCGCCCTGTTGCCGCTGCTGAGGGGCGTCGCGCATCTCGGCGTATCGCAGGCCCAGCAGGACTACCGCTTCGGGCCATACGCGGCGGTCAGCGCGACCGCGCAGGTGGTGGGCTTCGCCGGCGGCGTCGCGGCGGCGGTCTGGCTCGGGGATCACCGCGCCATCCTGGTCGCCTTCCTGGCCGAGGCCGCGGCGTTCACGGCCGCCAGCTGGCGCGTCGCCGGTACGCGCTTCCAGCTCAGCTCGCACGCCGCGGATCTCGGGCCCGCGCTCCGTTTCGGGTTGCCGCTGATGCTGAACGGCGTCGGGCTGGCCCTGATCGGCCAGGCGGACCGCGTGGTGGTGGGCTGGGCCTTCGGTCCCGAGACCCTTGCCGTGTACGGCTTGGCCCTGACCCTCGCGGTCGTTCCCATCTCGCCGGTCTTCAAGGGCCTCGGGGCTCTCAGCATGCCGCTGATGGCCAACGCCGCGCCCCGCGGCGCCGCGGCCTGGGCCTCGGCCGCGCGGGTGACCTACCGGGTCTTCGCGGTCGCCGGGCTGGCCTACGCTCTCGGCATCGCCCTCGCTCTCGACGTCGCGCTGCCGGCGCTGTTCGGCCCGGCCTACGGGATCTCGGACCTGTTCCACGTCCTGTTGGCAGCCGTCGTGCTGCTGCGTGTCCTGCGCGGCGCGCCGACGGTCGCGCTGATGGCGGCCGGACGGACGGTCCTGCTCAGCGTGGCGAATCTCAGCGCGGCGCTCGGTGTCGCGGCCGCGATCGGGTTCGTCCTGCTCTGGCCAGGTCCCGAGGCCGTCACCGCCGGGATCCTGCTGGGTGACGCCCTGTCGCTGTCCCTGGCTTGGTTGTTCGCGGGGCGGCGCATGGCGCTGCACGGCCGCGGGCTCGGCATCGGTGTCACGGTGGCGAGCGGCGCGGCCTTGGTCGCGGCGCTCGCGCTGTGGCCCGAAGCGAACGCCTGGCAGCGCCCGCTCGTCGCGCTCGTCGGGGTGCTGGTCCTGATTCCGGCCTGCCTCGCGGCCCGGCAGGCATGGATCAGGCGTCGCGCGGAGGGAGCGGCGGCGGCGAGTTGACGGTCCCCCTTGGCCGTCAGACGCGAGCATCCCGCCCCCGCGCTGCCGCGTCGGGCCGGCATCCGACCCCGAAGCGGCGCGAATCCCGGGGTCAGAAGATGCGTTCCGGCACCCGAACCACGTCGCCCGGGGCGATCACGAGCTCGGGCGTGACCGCCAGGTGAAACTCGGTCGGCGCGCCCTGCCGGGTCAGGAAGATTCGGGTCTGATTGGCCCGGAAGGTGTAGCCGCCGGCGATGGCCACCGCCGCCGCGATGGAGAGGCCGGGGCGGTAGGGATACTCTCCTGGCCGCTGCACCTCGCCCAGCACGTAGAAGGGCCGGGTCTGCACCACCTGCACGCTGACATTGGGGTCCCGCAGGAAGGGGCCGCGCAGGCGCTGGGCGATCTCGGTGGCCGCTTGCGTCGCCGAGCGCCCGTCCACCCGGACGTTCCCGACCAGCGGAAGGCTGACCACTCCGTTGGGATCGACCGTCACCTCGCCCGAAAGCTGTTCCTCGTTGAAGACGACGACGCGGATGCGGTCGCCCGCGCCCAAGCGGTACTCCTCGGTGGCGGCGGCCGCGGGGACGCGCGACAGCGGGTCCAGCGGGCGCTGCGCGCAGGCCTGAAGCGCGACGGGTGCAGGAAGAAAAACCAGCCACCGGCGAGAAATCATGGGAACGGCCCTCCGACGCGGCGGAATGCCGACGGACACGCCACGCGTCAACCGGACGATCTCGCCGCGTGTCAGACATGGCGCGGGGGTTTCACCCTTGCGACCCGTCGCGCCGATCGAAGCAGAGATCGCGGATTGACCACCGCATACTTCGCGCGACCACGGCCATTTGTCCAATGGCCAAGTTCAAGGACGAGTGTTACCGCGGTCTTAACGTTGACCCGTGCGGAATTTTCTGAGACGCTTGACCTTGGGTGCGGAAGACCGCGGCTGTCCTGTCGGCAGCCGTGGCCAGAGCCGGAGGGATGGGGTCATGGCAACGTTCGTTGCACAGAGCGCGGTCAACATGTACTATCTGTGGCCGCAGACGAGCGGCCTCGGCATTGGTTTGTACCCACCGACCGCGAGCCTCTACGGCGGCGTCTACAACGGCACCAACGTCGCAGTCCTCGCGTTCAGCCCGACGGCGAACTTCACCTACACGGGCACGACGCCCACCGGCGGCACCTACGCCCAGATCACGCTCTACGACGCGACGACCTTCGCGGTTCTCGGCTACGCGCAGGGACTCAACGCACCCCTGACCGGCTTCAGCAGCACCTTCCTCGGCGACGTGCTGGCCTCTCCCGCGTTCTTCGGCGGCGCGGACACGATCACGCTCCAGTCGGGATCGGCCGGATCCGTGCTGTTCTCCGGCGCCGGCAACGACACCTTCGTGGTGCAGGCTGCCGGCGCGCTCGCCTTCACCAACATCGATGGTGGCACCGGGACCGACACGATCGACCTTTCCTCCGCCGGCTCGGCCATCGTCCTCGCGGGGCTGGTTGACGACCGCATCAGCAACGTCGAGTCC
Organism: Acetobacteraceae bacterium; assembly: GCA_019750475.1. Classification (GTDB taxonomy): domain Bacteria; phylum Pseudomonadota; class Alphaproteobacteria; order Acetobacterales; family Acetobacteraceae; genus Roseococcus. The sequence continues at coordinate 3,045 of JAIEOO010000147.1, forward strand.
CTTCTCCTCGCGGCGGGCACCAACGTCGCCTACAACCCCTCCTCCGGCTTCTTCTCGAACTTCACGACCGTCACCAACCTCAACGGCGTGCAGCACCTGTCGGGCGGCACCACCGACCTCTCGGGCGCGACCCTGGCCGGCTCCGCCTTCACGATCTTCTTCGGGTCCGACTCGGCGGACACGTTCAACATCGCCGCCAGCTTCGGCACGGCCATCACGCTGGTCGGGAATGGCGGCGCGGACAGCCTCTCCGGCGGCGCCGGCAACGACGTGTTCTACGGCGGCGACGGCAATGACGTCCTCGTCGGGCGGGGCGGCGTCGACTTCCTGAGCGGCGACGCGGGCGACGACGTGCTGATCGGGGGAGCGGGCGCCGACTTCCTCACCGGCGGCACCGGCAACGACGCGGTCGACTACGGGGACGAGCAGACGCTGCTCGGCGGCACCGAGCGCGTGATCGTGAACCTCGGCACGACGAACATCAACTTCTTCAACATCCTGACGGCCTTCGCCGGCTTCGGGCAGGACACGACCGGGGCCTTCGACACGCTGGTCTCCATCGAGAACGTCCGCGGCACCACGGGTGCGGACATCATCATCGGCAACGCCAGCAACAACGCGATCTTCGGCGGCGACGGCAACGACATCCTCGATCCCGGCACCGCCGGCTCCGACTACATCAATGGCGGCGCCGGGTCGGACGACGCGGTGATGTTCCTCAGTTCCACCGTCGGCGTGTCGGTCAATCTCAACTTGCTGTCGCAGACGATCGGCGGCCGGACCGTCACCATCGAGGGCGTCGAGCGCCTCTACGGCTCGAACTTCAACGACGTGCTGACCGGCTTCGCCAACGCGCCCAACTGGCTCTGGGGCTGGACGGGCGACGACACGCTCGTCGGCGGCAGCGCCAATGACTTCTTCCTCGGCGATGTCGGCGCCGACCGCATGACGGGCGGCCAGGGCAACGACATCTACAGCGTGGACAACGTCGGCGACGTCGTGGTCGAGAATTCCGGCGAGGGCAACGACGGCGTGCTGGCCGAGGTGGACCACACGCTCGGCGCCAACATCGAGGGCCTGCAGCTCTTCGGCGCGGCGGTGTTCGGCTACGCCAACGACCTCGACAACATCGTCTACGGCAACGGCAACAACAACACGCTCTGGGGCGCCGGCGGCAACGACGACGTCCGCGGCTTCGCGGGCAACGACGTCGTGTTCGGCATGACGGGCGACGACGACCTGTACGGCGGCACGGGCAACGACACCGTGGATGGCGGCACGGGCAACGACATCGTGCGCGGCGACCTCGGCAACGACCTCCTGGTCGGCGGCAGCGGGAACGACCGCCTCGAAGGCGGCAAGGGTTTCGACGCCGCCTCCTTCGCGTCCACCCGGGCGGGCAGCACGATCACGCGCAACCTGGACGGCAGCGCCACCGTGTCCGGGCCGGATGGGACCGACACGCTCTGGGACGTGCGCGTCGCGCGCTTCACCGACGGCGACGTGACGCTGTCCATGAAGCCCAAGGACTTCTCGGGGAACGGCTACGCCGGCATCGTCTTCAACAACGCCGGCTTCAACAACTTCCTCTACATGTGGAACGTGGCGGAGAACGCGGTCGCGTCCCAGAGCTCGGTGGCCAGCCTCGGCGCGTCGGCCACGGTCCGGGCGAGCGGCGACGTGAACGGGGACGGCAAGGCCGACCTCATCGTTCAGAACACCGCGGACGGGACGCCGGCCATCTACTTCATGAACGGCTCCACGGTGACGAGCACGGGCTTCTTCGGCAGCCCCGGTTCGAACTGGGTGATCCGCGGCAGCGGCGACCTCGACGGCGACGGCAAGTCGGACATCGTCTTCCAGAACCAGACCGGCCAGATCTATGGCTGGCTGATGGATGGCGCCACCGTGAAGTCGCAGGGCTTCATCGCGAACGCCGGTTCCACCAGCACCGTCGCGGCGGTGACGGACTTCAACGGCGACGGCCGCGCGGATCTCCTCCTCCGGGCGCCCGACGGCGCGAACAGCATCGTCAGCATGAACGGCCTCACCGCCGGCCCGACGACGGCGACGAACTCCATCGCCGCGGGCTTCGCGGTCGCCGCCACGGGCGATTTCAACAACGACTGGCGCAGCGATATCGTCTGGCGCGACGCGACCTCCGGCCAGACCCAGGTCTGGACGATGAATGGCGCGACCGTGACCGGGACCGGCACCTTCGCGCTCGGCACCGCGTGGACGCCCGTGGCCGCAGGCAACTACTCGGGCGACCCGACGGCGGAGCTGCTGTGGTACAACTCGACGACGACGCAACTCGCGGTCTGGGAAATGTCCGGTGTCAACTTCGCCGGCTTCACGGCCCTCGGCGCGGTGGGCGCCGGCTGGTCCGTGGTCGCCTGACGGCGCAGCCTTAGCGCGCGTTCAGGGCCCGGGTGGCAGCCGCCGCCCGGGCCTTCCTGTTTTTGCCGGCGGATGAGGGAGGGGGTGCCGCTGCGACGGGGCGCCTTCCCCGCGCCGTTCGGCGCCACCCATCCGTGATGCGGCATCCATCGGCCTTCCCCCCGTGCCAGGCCGGCACCGGGCGGCGGGCCAGCACCGCGCGCCGGCGCGTCCCAGCGCCCCCTTGACCGCTGCCGGCATCGCGATGCCGCGGGGGCACCGGGGCGCGCGCCCGCGGCGCCCGCCGCCTCCGAGACACCGCGCACGCACGAGAACCCCGCCGGCTGGGGGAAGCCGGCGGGGTGGGCGGAACGTCTGGAGTTCTGGGGGGGAACGACGTCCCGCCGAACCGGATCATCCGCGGTCGGGCGGTGCGATCATCCGGAGGCTGCGACCCTCGCCCTCCACGCGGATCTCGAGCCGCGTGGCGTAGCGGCGGTCGCCGCGGTTCACCTGCAAGCCGCAGGTGTAGGCATCGGACCGCGCACCGTCGGCCCGACAGTCGAGCCCGACCTGACGCAGGCGGTTCAACGCGGCGTGAAGATCGGAGCCGGGCGGGTGCTGCCCGGCCAGGTCACGGGCGAGGAGGTTGGTCCCCTTCTCCGACCCCAGCGAGAGGTAGCGATCGGCCGGCGCCTCGACGGGCCAGGGGCTTTGCCCGCCCCAGGCAACGGCGAAGGCCGCGATCCCTCCGAAGAGGATGACCATCGCCATCCCCATGAGCTTCAGCGTGTGCAGCCATTCTTTGTCATCCACGGTTCAGACACCCCCCTTTCCTGTTCGAGATGGAAGCCTTCAGAGCGTCGCCGGCGCAGGCTGGACGATCACCGCGGGCCGCAGCCCGGTCACCCGCAGCCCGTCCGTGTCCACCCGCGTCTCCAGCCGGGCCACCCGGCTGAAGGCGAGCGGCCGCACGAAAACGCATTCGTAGGAGCCGGGCCGCGCGAGGTCCGGCATGCACTCGAACCCTTCCCGCGACAGGCGCGAGAGCAGCGAGTTCGCGTCGCTGCCGACCGGGTGGTGCGCCGCCAGCTCGCGGCCCAGGCGCTGCTCCGCCGCCATGACGCCCCCCGCCATGTGGCGCGCGGCTTCGTTGGGCATCCGGACCGGCGGCGGGTTGCCGTTGGTCGATGCGTAGGCCGCGAGGCCGGAAACCAGCATCGCCCCGACCAGCGTGGCGTTGCGGAAGGTGCGGAGTGCGTCAGCGGTGATCTTCATGGTGTTCCCCCATCCATGAACTTCGATGAGGGATTGGTAGCCCGCCCATTTGCATCTGAGCGTCGGATCGGGTCGGGCTTGGCCGTGGCCGGTCGCCAAAGGCAGGCGACGAACGTTTTTCTTTTAATTCGAGATACTTAGATGCGCCCGCGGTGACCGGGCCTCAGCGGACGGCCTGCTGCGACATCCGCGCCTCGATCCCCGACACCACCCCGCGCTCGACGCGAATTGTCGCCTCGAACGACAGGACACGACGTTCGTCCTGCGGCAGCCTCACGGCGCAGTGCCAGTTCCCCGACGCCAACCCAGGCGCTGTGCAGGAAAACCCGAGGGAAACGAGGCGCTGGATGGCCGGGCCAGGGTCGGCGCCGATCGGCGACAATTGCTCGAGGTCCCGCCGGAGCTGTTCCGACCCGGCGCGCTGGCCGAGGCGGATATAGGGTTCGAGGGGGCTCTTCCCCCGGTCCCGCGTGCCGAGGGAGGCCACGCCGGCGACGCCCGCGGCCAGCACGACGCCGAAGAGCAGGGCCCGGCGCATCGTGCCGGGCTCCATGCGCGCGCTGTTGGCGGGACCATCGGCCATGGTCAGGCGGCCTGCGGGCGACGCGGGTTGCCGAGGAAGCGGCCCGGCGCCGCGCCGTTCGTCCGCCCGGCGGCGAAGGTCGTCTCGCCGTTGCACCAGACTTCCAGGATGCCCTCGGACAGCGCGTCGGGATGGGCGTAGGTGGCGTGGTCCCGCACCGTCGCCGGGTCGAACAGCACGAGGTCGGCGAAGGCCCCGGGACGCAGCACGCCGCGGTCGGGCAGGCCGAACACCTGGGCGCAGCGCAGCGTCATCTTGTGGACGGCGACCTCCAGGCTGAACAGCCCGACATCGCGCACGTAATGCCCGAGGACGCGCGGGAAGGTCCCCCAGAGGCGCGGATGCGGCTTCGCGTCGTGCGGAATGCCGTCCGAGCCGATCATGGCGCGGGGATGCGCCATGATCCGGCGGACATCGGCCTCGTCCATCTGGAAGTAGATGGCCCCGGCCGGGAGCAGCTTCTCGGCCGTCGCCCGCCGCGTCATGCCCCATTCGCGGGCGATGTCGTCCAGGTCCCGGCCCGACATCTCCGGGTGCGGCGTGGACCAGGTGATCTGCACCGGGACATCCTGCCGCAGCCGCTCCGGCATCAGGACGGTGGAGCCGGCGGGGTAGGGATAGACGTCGAAGGCGACGGGCTGGTCCTGGCCGAGCGTGTCGATCAGCGCCAGCGTGTCGCGCGAGCGGCCGAAATTCTCGGGCATCGAGCATTTGTGGTGGGAGATGACGACCTCGACCGGGGCGCCCTCGGTCCCCGCCTCGCGGCCGATGCGCAGCGTCTCGCGGATGCTGTCCATCACCCCGTCCGCCTCGTCGCGCATGTGGGTGGCGTAAAGGCCGCCTTCCTCCCGCAGGACCTCGGCGACGGCGATCACCTCCTCGGTGGGCGCGTGCATGTTGGGCGGGTAGTAGAGGCCGGTGGAGAACCCCCCTGCCCCCTCGCGCAGCGATTCGCGCAGGCGGTCCTGCATGCGGGCGATCTCGCGGTCCGTCGCCGCGCGGTAGACGTCGCCCTCCATCGCCTCGACCCGGAGGGACTGGTGGCCGCAGAAGGCGAAGGTGTTGACGTTGCTCGGCCGCTTCGCCAGCGCCTCGGCGTATTCCCCGAAGGAGCCGAAGGTGAACCAGCTCTCGTCGCCCATGAGGTTGAGGGGCGGCGGCGGCGCCTTGCCGTGGAGCCGCAGCGGCGCGAGCGACACGCCGCAATTGCCGACGACGACGCTGGTCACGCCCTGGCTCGTCTTGCAGTGCATGCAGGCCGGGCCGCAGGTCACCGCCCGGTCATCATGGGTGTGCGCGTCGATGAAGCCCGGCGCCAGCGCCATGCCCTTCGCGTCCACCTCCCGGAGACCCTGGGCCGAGCCGAGGTCTCCCATCGCCGCGATGCGGTCCCCCTGCACCGCCAGGTCGGCGCGGTACCGGGCCGCCCCCGTGCCGTCGAACACGGTGGCGTTGCGGATGACGAGGTCACAGCGGAGCGTCATGCTCGGTCCCGGAAACGTGTTTCGTCCACCCTGCCACGGTTCCCGCGGTTTCGGGAGACGCCGTTGCCGAGCGGGCCGGACATGACGTATCCGTCATCGAAGGGACGATCCAGGGAGGACACCCCATGACCAGCTTCCGCCGCGCCCTTCTCGGCGCCGCGCTGGCGGCCGGCTTCGCCGCGCCCGCCGCCGCGCAGACCCAGATCACGCTCCAGCACCCGCTGCCGCTGAACAGCCACTACGGCGCCGGCTCGCAGGGCTTCAAGGAGGCCTTCGAGCGCGCGACCAACAACCGCTTCCGCGTCAACATCCAGCGCAACGACAACGAGCGCGAGGCGATCGAGAGCGTGCAGATCGGCACGATCGAGTGCTCCCTCACCTCGACGGGCCCGGTCGGCAACTTCGTGCCGGAGGTCCGGAACCTCGACGTGCCCTTCCTGTTCCGGGACTACGCCCATGCCCGCGGCGTGCTGGACAGCGAGATCGGCCAGCAGCTCCTCACGCGCTTCCAGCCGCGCGGCCTCGTCGGCGTCGCCTGGATGGAGAACGGGTTCCGCCACCTGACGAACTCCCGGCGCGAGGTGAACGCGCCCGGTGACGTGCGCGGCCTCAAGGTCCGCACGATGGAGAACCAGGTGCACATGCGGGCCTTCACCGGCCTCGGCGCCCTGCCGACGCCCATGGCCTTCTCCGAGCTCGTGCCCGCGCTGCAGCAGGGCACGGTGGACGGCCAGGAGAACCCGATCCCCGTGATCGTGGCGAACAACCTGAACCAGGTGCAGCGGTTCCTGACGCTGACCGCCCATGTCTATTCGCCCGCCATTCTCATCTGCAATCCGGGCTTCGTGAACCGGCTGAACGCCGCCGACCGGGCGGCCTTCATGGAAGCGGCCCGCGTCGGCGCCCGCGCCAACCGCGACCGCGTCTCGGCCGACGAGGCCTCGGGCGTGGACGAGCTGCGCCGCCGCGGCATGACGGTGACGGCGAGCGTGGACAACGCCGCCTTCCAGCAGGCGCTGGCCCCGGCCGCCGGCACGATCGAGCAGGGTCTCGACTCGGCGCTGCTGCGCCGCATCCGCGACTGGCGTCCGGCGCAGTAAGGCGCTAGCGCGCTGTCCATGGAGGGCGCGGGCGGTTGGGCCCGCGCCCTTTCCGCATCCGGGGGGCTCCTTGTCATGAACGCGATGAACCTGCTGCCCTTGCAGGTCACGGGTGCCGCGACCGTCGTGACCGTCGCGGTCGCGCTGTGGGCCGGTGCCGCGGCGGGCGGCCCGGGCGTGGCGCTCCGGCGCGCCGTGCTGGCCGGCGACCGCTGGCTCACGGGCTTCTGCGCGGTGGCGGCCTGCATCGCCCTCGCGGTCGCGACGGCAGCCGGCTTCTGGCAGGTCGTCGCCCGCTTCGCGACCGAAACACCCTCCGTCTGGTCCGAGGCGCTGGTCCGCGTGGCGCTGATCTGGATGGCCTTCCTCGGCCTCGCCGTGGCGCTGCGCACCGGGGCGCTCGTCTCCATCGACGTGGCCCATCGCTACAGCCGGGGCGCCCTCCGGCGGGGAATCGAGGCGGCGGTGCTCGCCTGCTGCCTCTCCCTCATGGGGGTCCTCTTCTGGTTCGGCTGGATGATGGCCGAGCGCGTGCAGTTCCAGGAGATGGCCGGCCTCGAGGTCTCGATGAGCTGGGGCTACGCCGCCATCCCCATCGGCGCGGTCTTCGCCATCATCGGCGCGCTCGCCAACTTCCTCGACCGCCAGAACGAAGAGCTGGAGTCCGCCGTATGAGCCGCCCGCCCAACAGGAGCAGCCACCCATGAGCGGCGCCATGCTGACCGTCATGCTGGTGCTGTTCGCCGCGGCGATACCCGTCGCCGTGGCCATCGGCATCGCCGCCGTCTGGGGCATCGCGGGCTACACCAGCTTCCCGCTGATCGTCGCGGCGCAGCAGCTCTTCGTCTCGCTCGACAAGTTCCCGCTCGCCGCCATTCCCTTCTTCATCCTGGCGGGCAACCTCATGGATGTGGGCGGCATCTCCCGCCGCCTGGTGGACTTCGCCAAGTCCATCGTGGGCGGCGTTCAGGGCGGGTTGCCGTGCACCTGCATCGTCACCTGCATGATCTTCGCCGCGATCAGCGGCTCGTCCGTGGCGACGACCTTCGCCATCGGCGCGATCATGATCCCGGCGCTGGTGAAGCACGGCTACCCCGTGCCCTTCGCGGCGGCGTTGCAGGCCACGGCGGCCGAGCTCGGCGTCATCATCCCGCCCTCGATCCCCATGATCCTCTACGGGGTCACGACCCAGACCTCGATCCCCGAGCTGTTCATGGCCGGCTTCGGGCCCGGGATCCTCATCGGCCTCACCCTGATGGCGACGGTCCTGATCTGGTGCCGGATCAAGGGCTGGGGGAAGAACGACGGCGACGGGCGGCTGCCCTTCCTCGTCGCCCTGCGCCAGGCGGGCTGGGCGCTGCTGATGCCGGTGGTCGTGCTGGGCGGCATCTATGGCGGCGTCACCACGCCGACGGAGGCCTCGGTCATCGCCGTGGTCTACGCGCTGGTCGTCGGCATGCTCGTCCACCGCGAGATCAAGCCGCGGGACCTCTACCCCATCTTCAAGAAGAGCGTCGTCTCCTCCGCGGTGATCATGTTCATCATCGCCTGCGCGGGGCTCTTCTCCTGGCTGCTCAACCGCCAGGGCGTGCCCGACATGGCGGCCGAGTGGCTGGTCCGCACCTTCGACGGGCCCGGCTGGTACCTGCTCGGCGTGAACCTCTTCCTGTTCGTCGTCGGCATGTTCGTCGAGACCTCGGCCTCGATCATCGTTCTCGCCCCCATCCTGTCCGAGGCGGCGGAGCGCTTCGGCATCAACGGGGTGCATTTCGGCACGATCATGGTGGTGAACCTGGCGCTCGGGATGATCACGCCGCCCTTTGGCGTGAATCTCTTCGCCGCAGCCCAGGTCGCGGGCACCTCCATCGACCAGATGATGCGCTACCTGCCCGTCTTCATCGCGGTGATCTTTGCCTGCCTGATGGTCATCACCTACGTGCCGGCCGTCGTCATGTTCCTGCCGGACCTCGTGTTCCGCTGACGGGGCTTGCCGGCAGCGCGGGGCCTGGGCCAGCATCCTTCCCAAGAAAACAGGGAAGGATGCGTCCATGGTCGAGGTCACGCGCCGCGCCGCGCTCGGCGGCGCTGCCGCCGCCCTCACGGTTCCGGCGGCCCCGCGCGCCCAGCCCCGCGACCAGGTGGTCCGCATCGGGGTGCTCGCCGACTTTTCCGGCCCCTACCGCGACACCTCCGGTCCCACCTCCGTCGCCGCGGTGCAGCAGGCGATCGAGGACAGCGGCATCCTCCAGCGCGGCATCCAGGTGGAGGTGATCCAGGGCGACCACCTCAACCGGCCGGACGCGGCGCTCGCCCTCGCGCGCCAATGGGTGGACCAGCGCGGCGTGGACATGATCTGCGAGGTGAACAACAGCGCGATCGCGCTGGCCGTCGCCAACCTCGTGCGCGAGCGCGACAAGATCCAGCTCGCGACCGGCGCCGCCTCCTCCGCCCTCACGGGGGCCCAGTGCAGCACGCACACGATCCACTGGACCTATGACACCTGGATGTTCGCCAATGTCGTCGGCGGCGCGACCGTGCGCTCGGGCGGCGACACCTGGTTCTTCCTGACGGCGGACTACGCCTTCGGCCACCAGCTCGAGCGCGACACCTCCCAGTTCGTGCAGCGGGCCGGCGGGCGCGTGCTGGGCGCGGCCCGCTTCCCCTTTCCCGGAACGACGGATTTCTCGTCGTTCCTGGTGCAGGCCCAGGCGAGCCGGGCCAAGGTGGTGGGCCTCGCCACCGCGGCGCAGGACACCGTGAACGCGATCAAGCAGGCGCGGGAGTTCGGCCTGACGCGGCGCGGCGCGCAGCTCGCCGGCATGATCATGTTCGTCACCGACATCAACGCCATCGGCCTCGCCGACGCGCAGGGCCTGCTGCTGAGCGAGGTCTTCTACCACGACCTCAACGACCGGACGCGCGGCCTGGCCCGGCGCATCCTGCGGCGGACGCCCACGAACATGCCCAACCAGGAGCATGCCGGCACCTATTCGGCGGCGGTCCACTACCTCAAGGCGGTGGCGGAGATCGGCGCCGCGCGCGCCAAGGCCTCGGGCATCGAGGTCATCAGCCTGATGAAGCGCATGCCCTGCGACGACGACGCCTTCGGCCCGGGCCGCATCCGCGAGGACAACCGCAAGATCCACCCCGCCTACCTGTTCGAGGTGAAGTCGCCCGAGGAGAGCCGCGGCCCCTGGGATTTCTACAAGCTGCGTGCCACCGTCGGCGCCGAGGAAGCCTTCCGGCCCGTCGCCGAGGGCGGCTGCCCGCTCGTCCGCACCTGAACCCCAACCGAGAGGAACGCGCCATGTCCCACCTTTCCCGCCGTCAGGGCTTCCTGGTCGGCGCCGGCCTGCTCGCCACCCCCGCCCTCGCCCGCGCGCAGGAGGCCGAGAACCGCGCCGAGCTGATCCGCGGCTTCTCCCGCGCGCGGCTGAACCGCTTCGCCCCCGCCATGGCGCGCGAGATCGAGGCAAACCGCTTCCTCGGCGCCGTCGCCCTGATCGCGCGGGACGGGCACGTCGTGTTCCACGAGGCCTTCGGCCATCAGGACATGGCGAAGCAGCGCCCGATGACGCGCGAGAGCATCTTCCTGATGGCGTCGATGACGAAGCCCATCACCTCGGTCGCGGCGATGATGCTGATCGAGGAGGGGAAGCTGCAGCTCCGCGACAACATCGCGCAGTACCTGACCGAGCTGCGCGACCTGCGGGTCCTCGGGCCGAACGGGGAGCTGCAGCCGCTCGCCCGGCCGGTCACCGTGCAGGACCTGCTCCGGCATTCCTCCGGCTTCGTCTACGCGGCGGCCGCCCCGGCGCCGATCCGCGAAGCCTATGAGCGGCACGACATCGAGGCCCGGCGCGGCCCCGTCTCCACCGAGGACATGCTGCGCAACCTCGGCACCATTCCCCTCGCCTTCCAGCCGGGAACGCAGTTCTTCTACTCCATCAGCACCGATGTCCTCGGCCTGCTGCTGGAGCGCGCGGCCGGCCAGCGCCTCGACCAGCTGATCGAGCAGCGCATCACCGCCCCGCTCGGGATGCGGGACACGGTCTGGTGGGTGGACGACGCCCGCGCCCCGCGCCTCGCGGAGGCGCCGGACGCCGATCCGTTGAAGGCCTCGATGTGGGAGAGCTACCGCATCCGCAACAACGAGGCCGGTCGCTCCTACCTCAAGGGTGGCGCCGGCATGGTCGGCACCTCCGCGGACTACCACCGCTTCGCCCAGATGCTCTGCAACGGCGGCGAGTTCGAGGGGCGGCGCTACCTCGCGGCCAACACCGTGCGGTTCATGATGTCGAACCACATCGTGGGCATGGGCGGCACGCCGGCCGCCTCCACGGGCCCGGGCTACGGCTTCGGCCTCGGCTTCGGGGTGCGGCTCGCCGACGGGATGGCGGTGGCACCCGGCTCGCCCGGCGACGCCATGTGGGCCGGCGCCTGGGGCACGAGCTTCACCATCGACCGCGCGGAGCGCCTCGTCGGCGTCTTCATGGCCCAGGGACCGACGCACCGCGTCCACACGCGGATGCTGTTCAAGAACCTGGTCTACGGCGCGATGGTGGGCGACGGCCGCGCTTGATGCGCGGCCATCCGGCCCCAGGTGAGACGGGCCCAGGACAGATGGGCAGAGGAAGGAGACGCTGATGACCCTGCCCGTTCCCGGGCCGCTCTCGATGATGGCGGCCGGTCCGATGGCGATGCTGGTGGTGGCCCAGGCCGCCTTCACCGCCGGCGCGGTCGCCGGCACGGCCGGCGTCGTCGGGCTGTGCGCGCTGCGCCGGTACATGAAGCAGCGCGACCGCCATCACCGCGACGATCCCGGCACGAGTTCCAGCCTGGCGGACGACATGTCCACCTGACCGGGGCCAGGGATGGCCCGGGCGCCCGTTTCGCGGTAGCGCCCGGGCCATGGTCCTGGTCCGGTCCCTCGTCTTCAACCTGATCTTCTTCGCCGGCACGGCGCTGGCCTCGGCGCTCGTCCTGCCCTTCGCCCTCGGCTCGCGTCCGCGGGTCCTCGCGATGATGCGGGCGTGGGGCCGCTGCGTCCTGGTCCTGCTCCGCGCCATCTGCGGGATCGAGCTGCGGGTCCTGGGGCGGGACCATCTGCCGGCGTCGGGCGCGGCCCTGATCGCGGCGAAGCACCAATCGGCCTTCGACACCATCGTCTGGTTCACGCTGCTGCCGGCGCCGGCCTATGTCATGAAGCAGGAGCTGTTCCGCATCCCGCTCTATGGCTGGCTGGCGCGCGCCGCCGGCCATATCGGCGTGGACCGCGAGGCCGGCGCGCGGGCCATGCGCGGCCTGCTGCGCGCCGGCCAGCAGGCGGCCGCGGAGGGGCGGCAGGTGGTGATCTTCCCCGAGGGCACGCGCACCGCCCCGGGCGAGCGTCGCGCCTATCAGCCGGGGGTCGCCGCCCTCGCCGCGGCCATGAAGGCGCCGGTGATTCCGGTCGCAACGGATTCCGGGCGGTTCTGGGGGCGGCGCTCCTTCCTCAAGCGCCCCGGTGTCCTGACCGTCAGCGTCCTGCCGCCCTTGCCGCACGGGCTCGGGAAGGACGCCCTGCTCGGCGCCATCGAAGACGCGATCGAGGCCGAGCAGGCCAGGCTGGGCGCCTGAGGCTCAGCCCTCCAGCCGAACGTTCGCGGCGCGCGCCACTTCGCCCCACTGGGCGATCTCCTGGCGGATGAAGGCGGCGAATTGCTGCGGCGTCTGCGGGTCGGCGATGGCCCCCATGGCGACGAAGCGATCCGCCAGCGCCTGATCCCGCAGGATGGCACCGACGTCGTTCGAGATCCGGGCGATGATGTCGGCGGGCGTCCCGGCCGGCGCGACGAGGCCGGTCCAGCCATAGGCCCGGTAGTTGGGCGACAGCGTCTCGGCGATGGTGGGCGTGTCGGCCAGCGTCGGGAGCCGCGAGGGCAGCGCCACGGCGAGCGCCCGCGCCCGGCCGGCCTGGATCTGCGGCAGGGCGCTGGCGACGCTGTCCATCATCAGCGGCACGTTGCCGGCGATCAGGTCGGCGAGGCCGGGCCCGCTGCCGCGATAGTGGACGATGTTGAAGCGCAGCCCGGTCCGCAGCTGCAGCAGCTCGATCGCCATGTGCTGGCTCGTCGCCGGGCCCGCGCTCGCAATGTTCCAGTCGCCCAGCCGCTGCCGCACGAGGCGCTCCATGTCCTGGACCGTCCGCCCCGGGAAGGACGGGTGCGCGATCAGCAGCAGCGGCACCATGGCGATGTTGGTGATCGGCGCGAAGTCGCGCTCGGGGTCGTAGGGGCTGCGCGGCAGCACGACGGGGTTGACGCTCAACGTCCCGGAGGAGCCGGCCACCAGCGTGTATCCGTCGGGCGCCGAACGTGCCCCCGCGTCCATCGCGGGCACGCCGGCGCCGCCCGCGCGGTTCTCCACCACCACGCGCTGCGGCCAGCGCTGGGAGAGCTGGTCGGCGACGAGGCGCGTGAAGGTGTCGGCCGCCTGCCCGGGCGGGAAGGGCACGATGATCCGCACGGGCCGGTCGGGCCAGGTCCCCTGGGCCCCAGCGGCGCCCGGCAGGGCAGCGGCGAGCAGCGGTGCGGCCAGCAGCGCGCGGCGATGCGTGGTCATGGGCGTTCCTCCCTGGAATGTTGGCCGGAACCGTAGAGCGGTTTCCGCGCCCGGGGAAACGCCCCCTCAGGCGAAGCCGTAGAGCCGGGCCGCGTTGTCCACGAGGATGGCGTGGCGCGATCCCTCGTCGGGCACCCAATCCTCCAGCCAGTCGAGCAGCCGCCCGTCGTCGAGCATCTCCGCCGGCGTCGCGAACTGGGTGTGCGGCCAGTCCGTGCCCCAGACGCAGCGCCCGGGCGCGGCCGCGACCAGCCGCCGGGCGAGCGGCGCCAGATCGGCATAGGGCGGGCGCGAGGCACGGTACCCGCAGAGCTTCACCCAGGCCCGCCCCGCCTCCAGCAGCCGCAGCGCCGGCTCCAGCGTGGCCGGATCGCGGGCATCGGCGCCCCCCATGTGGTCGAGCACCAGCGGCACGGGCAGCGCCATCAGCCGCGGCAGCATCTCCGCCAGCGCCGCGTGCCGGGCGAAGATCTGCACGTGCCAGCCGAAGGCCGCCGCGCGCCGCGCCAGCGCCTCCAGCTGCTCCACCGGCGTGCCGTTGCCGCTGACGGCGTTGAAGCGGAGCCCGACCGTGCCGCGTGCCCGGAGCCGCTTCAGCGCCGCGTCGTCGAAACCCTCGTCCACGACGCACACCGCCCGCGCCTCGCCGAGCCGGGCGACGGCATCGAGGGTGACCTCGTTGTCGGTGCCGTAGACGCTGGCCTGGACGACCACCCGCCGCGTGAGGCCGAGCGTCCCGGCCATGTCCAGGTAGTGCGGGATGGTGGCGGGGGGCGGCGTGTAGGGCCGCGTCGGGCTCAGAGGGAAGCGCTCATACGGCCCGAAGATGTGGAAATGCGCGTCGCAGGCGCCCGGCGGCGCGCGCCGGCGCGGCGGGCTCGTCACGGCATGGGCGGCGGCGCAGGTGAAGGCGAGATCCATGGCGGCAGATTGCGGAGTGCCGCGGCCGCGCGCAATCTGCCGGCCGTTTCATGGCGGGAGAGAACGCATGACGGGGAAGGTCGCGGTCGTCACGGGGGCCGGCACGGGCATCGGGCGCAGCGTCGCGCTGGGGCTGCTGGGGGCGGGCTACCGCGTGGCACTCGCCGGGCGTCGCCAGGACCCGCTGGAAGAGACGGCGGGCCTCGCCGGTGCCAATGCCGCGAATGCCCTACCGCTCGCGACGGATGTCGGTGACCCTGCCTCGGTCGCTTCGCTGTTCGAGGCGGTGCAGGCGAAGTGGGGTCGGCTCGACCTGCTGTTCAACAACGCGGGGCTGAACGCGCCCGGCGTGCTGTTCGAAGACCTGCCTTACGACAAATGGGCCGAGATCGTGCAGGTGAACCTGACGGGCAGCTTCCTCTGCGCCCAGCACGCCTTCCGCATGATGAAGGGCCAGTCGCCGCAGGGTGGCCGCATCATCAACAACGGCTCGATCAGCGCCCATGCGCCGCGCCCGGACAGCGCGCCCTACACCGCGACGAAGCACGCCATCACGGGCCTGACGAAGTCCCTCGCGCTCGACGGCCGCAAGTACAACATCGCCGCCGGCCAGGTGGATATCGGCAATGCCGCGACGCCCATGACCCAGCGCATGCAGCGCGGCGTGAAGCAGGCGAATCTCGAGGTGAAGGTCGAGCCCACGATGAACGTGGACAACGTGGGCAAGGCCATCCTGTTCATGGACAGCCTCGACCTCGAGGCGAACGTCCTGTTCATGACCATCAAGGCGACGGCCATGCCCTTCGAGGGGCGCGGCTGACCGCGCGTCGAGGGGCGCGTCAGCGCCCCTCGAAACGCGCCTCCCGCTTCTCCAGCATGGCGTTCACCGCCTCCCGGTGATCTTCCGTCTCCTGCGCGATGGCCTGGTAGGCCGCGCTCATCTCGAGCAGCGAGGGCAGCGACAAGTGCTGCCCCTCGCGCAGCAGCCGCTTCGTCATGCGCAGCACGCCCGGCGGGTTGCGCGTGATGCGCGCGGCGAGCGCCCGTGCCGCGCCCATCAGATCGCCATGCGGCACCACGCGGCTGACGAGCCGCGCGGCCAGCGCCTGCTCGGCGTTCAGGGGGTCCCCCGTGAAGGACATCTCCGCCGCCAGGGAGAGGCCCACCGCGCGGGGCAGCAGCCACGCCCCGCCATCGCCGGGGACGATGCCGACGCGGACGAAGCTCTCGGCGAAGACCGCCTTGTCCGAGGCGACGCGGATGTCGCACATGCAGGCGAGGTCGAGCCCGGCGCCGATCGCCGGACCGTTCACCGCCGCGATGGTCGGGACGTCGAGCTCCCACAGCGCGAGCGGGATGCGCTGGATCCCGCGCCGGTAGTTCTCCCGCATCCGGTACGGCCCGTCGGCCTCCATGATGCCGGTGCGGTCGCGCATGCCCTTCACGTCGCCGCCGGCGCAGAAGGCCGGGTCGGCGCCCGTCACGATGACGCAGCGCACGCCCTCGTCCCGCGCGATCCGGCGGCAGGCGGCTTCCACCTCGTCGCAATCCGCGAAGGAGGAGATGGCGTTGCGCCGCGCCGGCGCGTCGAGGGTGAGCGTGACGAGGTGCCCGTCCTGCTCGTACTTCACGAAGCTCATGCGACATCCCTTGCCGTGAGGTCGGGCCAGAGCGCGGCGCCGCCGCGGGCGAGGACGTCGCGCCCCACCTCCTCCGCCCAGCTCTTCTCGTTGCCGCCCTCGTCCCGCCACGCCCACAAGCGGCGCGTCAGGCGATGCAGCTCGTGCTCCTCGGTGATCCCCATGGCGGCGAAGACCTGATGCGCCGTCGCGGCGCCGAGGGTCGCGGCCTCGCCGGCCACGATCTTCGCGCAGGCGATCTCGAAGGCGGCCCCGTCCAGCCCGCGCGCGTCCGCCGCGCGTGCCGCCAGCGTGACCGCCGTGCCGGCCGCCGCGACCTCGCCCGCCATGGCGGCGAGCTGCTGCTGCACGGCCTGGAACCTGCCGATGGGGCGGCCGAATTGCTGGCGTGTGTTGGCCCAGTCCACCGCGAGGGCCAGCGCCTTCTCCACCGCGCCGGCCATCTGCGCCGCCCGCAGCAGGGCGAGGCCGAAGCGGATGGCCCGCGGGCCGTGCCGGTCGGGCAGCGTGCCCTCGGCCAGGGCCGCGCCGGGATCCACCGCATCGCGCGGCTCCCGCGTCAGGTTCGTCCGCGCCGCCGCGAGGCGGTGGCGATGCAGCGCGACCGCGCCCAGCACGACATGCGCGGCGTCGCGGCCGAAGGGGACGGCGCTGGCGCTCGTCGCCACCGTCAGCACGCCCGTGGGCGGCGCGACCCCGGCGGCGCCGAGCAGCCCCGCCCCCAGCATCGCCTCGCCCAGCGGGACCGGGGCGGCGTGCCGCCCGAGCGCGAGCCAGAGGGGCGCGGCTTCGGCGAAGCCCAGGCCCGCGCCGCCCAACCCCTCCGGGACGAGGGCGAGCGGCAGGCCCATGGCCTCCAGCTCGCCCCAGAGATCCGCGGCGAAGGCCCCAGCCTCGGCCGCGCGCAGCAGCTCCGGCGTGACCCGTGCGGCCAGCAGCCGGTCGAGCTGTTCGGCGATCTCGTTCATCAGCGAAGCCCCAGGTCGCGCGCGATGATCCCGCGCAGGATCTCCCGGGTTCCGCCGCGCAGGCTGAAGGTGGGCGCCATGGCGGCGAGCATGTCGAGGAGGCGCCGCAACCCCTCGGGGAGGTCCTCGGCGTGGAACAGCTCCCGCAGGCGCTCGGGCAGCGCCTGCTCGAAGCTGTTGCCCGCATCCTTCACGAGGGCCGCCTCGACATTGGGCAGGCCGCCCGCCGCGAGCTGCCCGGCCACGGACCAGGACATGCCGCGCAGCGCGTGCAGCCGGGCGACCATCCGCCCCACGGTCTGCTCTGCGCCGCCGGTCCCCCGCAGCGCCTCGACCGCATCCACCAGCGCCGGGAAGGAGGACAGCACGCGGTCCGGCCCGCTGCGCTCGAAGGCGAGTTCGCTCGTCGCCTGGGCCCAGCCCTTGCCCTCGGCGCCGATCAGGGCGTCGGCGGGAAGCTCCACGCCGTCGAAGGTGACCTCGTTGAAGCTGTCGGCGCCGGCGATGTCGCGGATCGGGCGGATGGTGATGCCCGGCGTCGTCAGATCCACCAGGAACTGGGACAGGCCCGCCTGGCGCGGCCCGCCCTCGGGCGCCGGCGCCGTGCGGACGAGGGCGATCATGTGGTCGCTCTTGTGCGCGAAGGTCGTCCAGATCTTCCGCCCGTTCAGCACCCAGCCCTGCCCCCGGCGCTCGGCATTGCTGCGGAGCGCCGCCAGGTCGCTCCCCGCCTCGGGCTCCGACAGGCCGATGCAGAAGGCGAGCGTCCCGGCGGCAATGCCGGGCAGGATGCGGCGCTTCACCTCCTCCGATGCCAGGCGGAGGATCAGCGGGCCCGACTGCCGGTCGCCGATCCAGTGCGCACCGACGGGCGCGCCGGCGGCCAGCAACTCCTCCAGCACCACGTTCCGCTCGAGGAAGCTGCGCTCATGCCCGCCATAGGCGCGCGGCCAGCACATGCCGATCCAGCCGCGCGCGCCGAGCGCCTCCGAGAAGGCCCGGTCGAACCCCATCCAGGAGCGCGCGCGGATCTCGGGCGTCCAGCGCGGGGCCCAGTCCTGAAGGAAGGCGCGGACCTCGCCGCGCAGCGCGGAGGCCTCGGCGGGGAGGGTCGGCAGGTCGAAGCGCATGGGCCGCGGAGGCTGCTGCCGGGGCCTTCCCGGCGCAACCCCCCTTCCCTTCCCCGCCGCCATCCATAGTTTGGCACCCGACACAAAGCGGGAGAGAGCGGACATGGAAAAATTCGGGATCGGCCAGCCCGTGCGCCGCAAGGAGGATTCGCGCCTGCTGACCGGCCGCGGCACCTACACGGACGACATCAACCGTCCGGGCCAGCTGCACGCCGTCATCCTGCGCAGCCCGCACGCCCATGCCCGGATCCTCTCGATCGACACGGCCGAAGCCGAGGCGGCCCCGGGGGTCGTCACCGTCCTGACGGTGACCGATGCCGAGCAGGACGGGCTCGGGCTGTTCCCGGTGATGGTCGAGGTGCCGGGCGTCGGCGGCGAGAAGCTCTGGTGCCCGCCCCGGCCGATCCTCGCCAAGGGGGCCGTGCGCTTCGTCGGCGACCCGGTGGCCCTGATCGTGGCCGAGACGCGCGCCCAGGCCCAGGACGCGGCCGAGCTCGTCATGGTGGACTACGACATCCTTCCCGCGGTCACCGACACGGCCGGCGCCCTCGACGCCGACGCGCCGCTCGTCTGGCCGGAGCGCGGCAGCAACCTCTGCGTCCATTGGTCGAGCGGGCGCGAGCAGCAGGCGGAGGAGGCCTTCGCCCAGGCCGCGCGCACGGTCCGCGTCTCGCTCGTGAACAACCGCTTGGTCGGCAACCCGATGGAACCGCGCGTGGCCATCGGCGAGTATGACGCGGCCGCCGACCGCTTCACCTTGCATTCGCCGACGCAGGGCGTGGTCCGGGTTCAGGAGGGCCTCGCCAAGTTCATCTTCAACGTCCCGAAGGACAAGCTGCGCGTCATCTCTCCCGATGTGGGCGGCGGCTTCGGCTTGCGGGGCAAGCTCTTCCCCGAGAGCGCGATGGTGCTCTGGGCCGCGAAGCGCCTCGGCCGCCCCGTGAAGTGGCGCGCCGACCGGACCGAGACCTTCCTGTGCGACCCGCATGGCCGCGACCACGTGACCGAGGCCGAGATGGCCTTCGACGCGGAAGCGAAGATCCTGGGCATGAAGGTGCGGACCATCGCGGCGATGGGCGCCTATCTGTTCGATTTCGGCCCGCGCATCCCGACCGTCGCCGGCGGCCGAATCCAGGGTACCGTCTACGACATGCAGGCGGTGAACGTGCAGGTGCGCTGCGCCTTCACGAACACGGTCCCGACCGACGCCTATCGCGGTGCCGGCCGCCCCGAGACCGCCTATGTCATCGAGCGGCTGCTCGACGCCGGCGCCGTCGCGTTCGGCCTCACGCGCGAGGAGATCCGCGCCCGCAACTACGTCAAGCCGGAGCAGATCCCCTACGTGAACTGCGCCGGCAACGCCCTCGACAGCGGCCGCTTCGAGGAAACGCAGCAGATGGCGCTCAAGCTCGCGGATTGGGACGGCTTCGCCGCGCGCCGGGCGGAGAGCGCCGCGCGCGGCAAGCTCCGCGGTCGCGGCATCGGCTACTTCATCGAGGCCTCGGGCGGCCAGCCGGCCGAATGGGCGCGCATCCGCGTGACGCCGGAGGGCGACGCCCTCGTCCATGTCGGGACCTTCAACCACGGCCAGGGCCACGAGACGGCCTACGCCCAGGTGGTGCATGAGCGGCTCGGCATCGCCTTTGACCGCATCCGCCTCGTCCAGGGCGATTCCGACGTGGTGCCGCAGGGCGGCGGCACCGGCGGGTCCCGCTCCTCGCAGATGGGGGGCGTGGCGGTTGCGCGCACGTCGCTCAAGGTGCTCGACAAGGCGAAGCTCATCGCCTCGCATCTGCTGGAATGCGCCGAGGCCGACGTGGAGGCCGAACCCGGCGCCTTCCGCATCGCCGGCACCGACCGCAGCGTGACCTGGGACGCCGTCGCGGCCGCCGCGGGCGCGAACGGCCTGCCGGCCCTCGACGAAGAGCTGCTCTACAAGCGCGACACCGAGTGCAACTTCCCCAATGGCTGCCACGTGGCCGAGGTGGAGGTGGACCCCGACACCGGCGAGGCGCGGGTGGTGCGCTACGCCGCGGTGGACGACGTGGGCGTGCCGCTCAACCCCATGCTGGTGCATGGCCAGTGCCATGGCGGCATCGCCAGCGGCATCGGCCAGGCGATCTACGAACACGCGCGCTACGAGGACGGGTCGGGCCAGTTCCTCACCGCGACCTTCCAGGATTACTGCCTGCCCCGCGCCGGCGACCTGCCGGATTTCGAGGTCGGGCTGAACGTCGTCCCCTGCCCGTCCAACGACCTCGGCGTGAAGGGCGCCGGCGAGGGCGGTTCCTGCGGGGCACCGCCGGCCGTGGTCGGCGCGCTGTGCGACGCCCTCGGAGTCGTCCATCTGGACATGCCGCTGACGCCGGAGCGCGTCTGGCGCGCCCTGCAGCCAGCGCGGAGCTGAGCCCGGCGGAGGCGGGGTCTTCCTTGACTTCCCCGCCCCCCTCGGCCAAGGCCGGGGCCCGCACCGGAGCAGACATCTTGTACCGCGTTGACGCCGATCAGCCGCGGCGCCTGTCCACGGCGCTCGCCGATATCCGCCAGGGCACCGCCTCCTGGCGGCTGGCCTGGGAATTGGCCCGGCTCGACCTCAAGAACCGCTACCGCGGCTCGGTGCTCGGGCCCTTCTGGATCACCCTCTCGACGCTCGTGATGCTCGTGGGCCTGGGCTTCCTCTACGCCCGCCTGTTCAACCTGCCGCTCACCGACTACCTGCCGCATCTCGCGGTCAGCCTCGTGGTCTGGCAGGTGCTCAGCACCGCCTTCGTCGAGGGCTGCGGAACGATGACGACGAATGCCGGCATCATCCGGCAGATGCGGCTGCCCTTCAGCCTGCACGTGCTGCGCGCCGTGCTGCGCAGCCTGATCGTGGCCGCGCACAGCCTTCCGCTGCTGGCCCTCGTCTTCCTGGCCCTGTGGCGCGCGCCCTCCGCCGAGGCGCCGCAGGCGCTTTTCGGCCTCGTCCTGATCGCGGTCAACATGGCCTCGGCGGCGCTGTTCCTCGGCATGGTGTGCGCGCGCTTCCGCGACGTGACGCAGATCGTCGCGAGCCTCATGCAGTTCGCCTTCTTCGTCACGCCGATCATCTGGAAGCCGCAGCTTCTCGGCGACCAGGCGGTCTGGCTCCCGCTCAACCCCTTCTACGCCATCCTCGAGACGGTGCGCGGCCCGCTGATCGCGGGCGGCGCCGATGCCGCCGTCTGGGTCGCGGCGGTGCTCTACACCGCCGGCTTCGCGGCGTTGGCGGTCGCCTTCTTCGCCCGCTTCCGCGGCCGCCTCGCCTTCTGGGTCTGACGCGGCATGTCGCACATCAAGGCCCGGGGGCTTTCCATCGACTTCCCGCTGTACCACCTCGGCGCGCGGAGCCTGAAGAAGCGCCTCCTCGCCAGCGCCCGGGTCCGCCTGCGGCGGGACGAAGCCGCGCACGAGATGAACGCCCACACGACCGACCGCGTGACCCGTCGCGTCGGCGGCGAGGTGGTCGAGGACGCCGCGCACCGGGTCGTCGTCTCGGCCCTGCGCGACCTCACCTTCGAGATCCGCAAGGGCGAGCGTGTGGGGCTGGTGGGGCACAACGGCGCCGGCAAGACGACGCTGCTGCGGACCCTGGCCGGCGTGTTCGAGCCGGTGGGCGGCTTCCTGGAGGTTTCCGGCGAGGTCGGCAGCCTGATCGACGCGACCGCGGGCCTCGACGTCGAGAGCACGGGGCGGGAGAACATCCGCCTCGCCGGGCTGTTCCGGGGCCTCGATGCCGCCGGGATCGCGCGGCTGGAGGAGGAGGCGGGCAGCTTTTCCGGCCTCGCGGAATTCCTCGACGTGCCGATCAAGGGCTATTCCAGCGGCATGCAGCTGCGCCTCGCCTTCGCGCTGATGACCGCATCCAGCCCGAACATCATCCTGATGGATGAATGGTTCCTCGCCGGGGACACGGCCTTCATGGAGAAGGCCGAGGCGCGGCTCACGGCGCTCGTCGGCGGCGCGGACATCGTCGTGCTCGCCTCGCACGACATGGCGGTGATCCGGCGCTGGTGCGACCGCGCCATCTGGCTCGAAGCCGGCCGCATCCGCGCCGACGGCCCGGTCGAGGAGGTGCTGGCCGCACGTGACGCCGCCAGCTGATCGAGGCGCCCGGATCGGCCGCCTCGCGTCCGCCGGCGCGGCGGGAGGGCACGGCAGCCTTGCGCGTGGGGGTCAGCCGGTCGGGCTGCGCTCCCGCAGCTTGAGCCGGTCCATCTCCGGCACGGCCTGCCCGGCCTCGACGAAGGCCTGCTTGAGGGCCTGCAGGTTGGGGGCGAAGATCCCCTCCCGGTTCGCGACGCACCACTCCCGGCTCTCGCTCGGCATCCGCAGCGATCCCTGGAAGCGCGGCATCACCCAGCGGGCGAAGAGCTCGTAGGAGCGGAAGGTCTGCTCGCGGTCGGCCCATTCATGGCTGCGGAAGAGGATGCCGCCGGCGCCGCCCTCGGTGAAGGCCAGCAGCCGCTCGATGCCCTTGGCGACCGTCTCGGGGCTGCCGACCAGCGTCGTCCCGGCGCGCAGCCCGTCGCCCAGCGGGTCCTCGCTGCGGGTCGGCGGGCGGCCGAGCGTCTCGCCGAAATAGGTCTCGGTCTCCAGGCGCTCGCCCACGCGGACCTCGCGCATCGCGCGCTCGTCATCCTCGGCGCAGTGCATGTTGACGACGAGGCGCCAATCGGCCCGGCTCATCCGGTTGCCGTGCCGCGCGGCTTCGGCCTCGGCCATGCGCCACTGCTCGGCGAGCTTCTGCGGCCCGCCCGGCAGGCCGGCCCCGAGCGAGATCAGCCCGCAGCCATGCTTCGCCGCCGCCAGCGCCCCGGCGGGCGTCGTGGAGGAGGCGACCGAGACCGGGAACCGCGGATGGCTGTAGGGGGCGAGGTGCAGCCGCGCTTGGCGCAGCTCGAACCAGTCGGTCTTCATCGTGACCGGCTCCTCGCAGCGCAGCAGCGCCATGATGGCGGTCAGGGCCTCGTCCATGCGCCGCCGCTGGTCCTTCGCCTCGATCCCCATCATGTAGGCGTCCGACACCAGCGCGCCCGGCCCGCAGCCGAGCATGGTCCGGCCGCGCGACATGTGGTCGAGCTGGACGAAGCGCTGCGCGACGAGCAGCGGGTGATGATAGGGCAGGCTCGTGACGCCGGAGCCCAGGCGGATGTGGCGGGTGCGCTCGAGTGCCGCGGCGATCAGGATCTCGGGGCTCGCGATGGTCTCCCAGCCGGCCGAGTGATGCTCGCCGATCCAGGCCTCGTCG
Organism: Acetobacteraceae bacterium; assembly: GCA_019750475.1. GTDB lineage: Bacteria > Pseudomonadota > Alphaproteobacteria > Acetobacterales > Acetobacteraceae > Roseococcus. Next base: position 26,400 of record JAIEOO010000147.1, read on the forward strand.
AAGCCGAGCGCGTCGAGATGCGACAGCAGGTCGAGGTCGCGCCCCAGGGCGAGGGTCGGGTTGTCGCCCAGCCGGTGGAAGGGGGCGAGGAAGATCCCGAACTGCAATCCGGCGTGGGCCATGGCGCATCCGTCCCTGTCGTTCGCGGCAGGCTGGAACTGGATCGCCGACCGGTCAACGCCGCAGCGTGACGACGAGGGCAACCCCCACGGCCGCGAGCGCCGTTCCGCCGATGGCGAGCGCCGTCATCTCCTCCCCGATCACCACCCAGGCGATGGCGGCCGCCACGGGCGGGACGAGGAAGAATACGGACGACGCCCGCGCCGCCTCGCCATGGCGCAGCATCAGCCGCAGCAGGGACAGCGAAACGAGGGAGTTCACGACGACGAGATAGGCGAGGCCGCCGATCATCTCCGCCGTCCAGTTCACGCGGAGGGACTCGGTCGCGGCGGCCAGCGGCAGGGTGGCGAGCAGCGCCACGCCGCACATAACGAAGTTGGCGGTGACCGGGTGGCAGGCGCGGCCGCCACGCCGCTCCATGAGCGCCGAGGCCGCCATCAGCCCGAGCGCCGCGAGGGCGAAGACGAAGGAGACGGCCCCCCCGCCCTCGACCACCGCGTCGCCCGACAGGATCACCAGCCCCGCGCCGAGGACGCCGAGGCTCAGCCCCGCCCAGCCGCGCGGCCCGACCGGCGGATCCCCGGCCAGCATCGGGGCCAACAGCGCGACCACGACCGGCTGCAGGCCGATGATCAGGGCGATGGCCGCGGCGCTCATGCCCGCGCCCATCGCCAGGTTCATGGCCGCGAAGTAGCCGAATTGCAGCACGAGCCCGATGCGCAGCAGGTGCAGCAGCGTCGCGCGGTCCGGACGGGGCGGCCGCAGCGCGACGAGGAGCGGCAGCAGCAGCGCCAGCACGGCGAGGTACCGCGCCACCTGCAGGGTCAGCGCGCCGGTATGGGGCAGGCAGAGCTTCACCGCGGTGAAGCCGCCGGACCACAACGCCACGAAGAGGAACGGCGCGGCCGGCAGCCAGGCCGGACGCGGCTCGCGATCCGGGCTCACCGGCGGGTCCCACGCCGTCCGCTCATCGCGCCGGTCCCCTGCCCCGCCCCGAACCAGCGGCGGCGGCGGAGCGCTTCGCGGCGGGGCCGCCGGCCCATCAGCGGCGCCGCCCCCCGGGCGCCGAGAGCGGCACGCGCCAGAGCCGAATGCCGTAGGGCTCCAGTTCCTCGCGGTGACGCCCGGCCTGCAGCGCGACCTCGGCCCCGCCCTCGATCGGTTGGAGGGTGGTGCCGCCCGGCAGCTCGAGCTCCAAGCTCCGCCGCTCCCGCGCGTGGTTCGCGAGGAGGATGTACGCCATGCCCTCGTGGCGCCGCTGGAACACCGCGATGTCCTCCCCGGTCACGCGGGCCGGAGGGGCCGTCGGCGGCGGCGCGTTCAGCACCGGCGCGAGGGCGAGGGCGCGCCGGTTCAGGGCCGAGACGGTGGCGACCATGAGGGGATTCTCGAGCAGCATGGTGCTGCGGAAGGGCTCGCCGCCATGGGCGAACCAGATGATGCCCCGCGCGCCGGCGATGATCGCCATCCAGAACTGCGCGCGCACCTCGGCCGGCGACGGCCCGATGCGGGCGTTGTGGATCGGTCCCGTCTCCAGGATCGCCCAGACCGGCTTCCGCCCGCCCGACCAGGCGAGCATCCGCGCGACGCCCTGCGGCACCAGTTCGAGCCGCCCGGCGAGCGGCCCCCGGACGTTGGCGACCGGATAGACATCGAAGCTGATGATGTCCGCGGCCTCGGCGGCCGCGCGGTAATAGGCCTCGCCGCGGCAGGACGGGCCCTGCCCCTCCCAGTCGTCGCGCGCGGCGCCCTGGCCGAAGTTGAGCAGGACGGGGCGCCCGGCGGCGGCCTCGCGCAGGGCGCGCCCCTGGGCGAGCGTCTCGGCCACCGGGATGCAGTCGCCCCAGCCGCCGCCCGGCAGGGGCTGGCGGTTGTCGGGCTCGTCCATGTGCATGAGGCCCTGCACCACGTCGCGGTTCGCGGCGACCGCGGACGCGCCGCGGGGCTTGTCGACGATGGCGAGGCGCTGCGCGCGGAACTGGTCCAGCACGGCCGTGGTGGTCGGCTGGAACTGCGCGAGGAGGAGGTTCACGCCCGTCTGGCGCCAGCGCGGCGCCGTCCCCGGGCTCTGCAACCAGACGCCGATCGGGAACATCGTGGGCGCCGCGACATGTCCGTCCGGCCGCAGGCGGAGTTCCGGCTGCGCGAGCGCCGGCCCGGCGCCCAGCATCGCGGCGAGGAAGGCGAGGATCGCGCGCATGCGCGAGCGTCCCCGCGGCCGACCCGGCTGGCAAGTCCCTTTCCGCTTGCGCTGCCGACCGGCCGAAGGCCAGATGGCGCCAACCGAGTCGGGACGCGCCCCTGGGCCGCCCGCCGCGGAGACGGAGGAAAGGACCAGCCCGCCCATGACAGCCGATCGCCGCTCGCTCCTGTTCGGCGCCCTCGCCGCGCCGGCCATCCTGCACATCCCGCGCGCGCAGGCGCAGGAGGTGACGCTGCGGCTGCATCACTTCCTGCCGGCGGTCTCCAACGTGCATCGGCACTTCCTTCAGCCCTGGGCGCAGAAGGTCGGGCAGGAGAGCAACGGGCGGCTGCGCGTGCAGATCTTCCCGGCGATGCAGCTCGGCGGCGCGCCGCCGCAGCTCTACGACCAGGCGCGCGACGGCGTCGTGGACATCATCTGGACGCTGCCGGGCAACACGCCCGGCCGCTTCCCCTCGATCGAGGTGATCGAGCTGCCCTTCGTCGCCCACAAGCGCGCCAGCGTGAACTGCCGCGTCGTCCAGCAGCTGTTCGAGACCCGCTTCCGCGAGGAATTCCGGGAGACGCATATCCTCTGCGCCTGGGCGCACGACGCCGGGGTCATCCATGCCCGCCGCGAGGTGCGGCGGATGGAGGACCTCAACGGCCTCAAGCTGCGCTTCCCGACCCGCCAGGCGGGCGAGGCGCTCCGCGCCCTCGGCGCCGCGGCCATCGGCATGCCCATCCCGCAGGTGCCCGAGGCGCTGACCCAGGGGGTGATCGACGGCGCCGTGGTGCCGTGGGAGGTCGTGCCCTCGCTCCGGCTGCAGGAGATGGTCCGGAACCACACCGAGATCGAAGGCAGCCCGACCTTCTACACCGCGAGCTTCGTCCTCGCGATGAACCGCGCGCGCTACGAGGCGCTGCCCGCGGACCTCAAGCGCGTGCTCGACGCGAACAGCGGCCAGACGGCGGCCGCGATGGCCGCGCGGGTGTGGGACGAGCAAGGCCCCCAGGTGGAGGAGATGGTGCGGCGCCGCGGCAACGCGATCTTCTCCCTCCCCGATGCCGAGCGGGAGCGCTGGGCCCGCACTACCCAGCCCGTGATCGACAACTGGGTCAACGCCGTGCGGGAGCGGAACGTGGATGGCCGCGCCCTGCTCGAGGAAGCCCGCGCGCTGATCGCCCGCTACGGGCAGGGCGTCAGCTGACCACCGGCCACGCCCGCGCGGCGCCCGCTGCCGCGCCTTGCGGCCCCGGCCGCCGCGTGGTTTGACGACGGCCGAGGAAAGCTGGGGGAGCCGCCATGGGAACGGAGGGTGCGACGCCACGCTTCGGCGCACCGGCTGGCGCGGTCTCGGGCCTCGCCGCGATTCTCGCGCGGCTCGGCGGCTTCGTCCTCCTGGCGGTCGCCGGGCTCACCGTCGCCTCGGTGCTGCTCCGCTGGCTGACCAGCCAGCCCATCCGCGGCGATTTCGAGATCGTGTCGCTCGGCTCCGGGGTCGCGGTCCTGTGCTTCCTCGCCTGGGGCACCACCATGCGGGCGAACATCCTGGTGGACAGCTTCACCGCCTGGCTGCCCGCGCGCGTCAACGACGGGGTGGACGCCGTCTGGAAGCTCGTCTGGGCAGCCGCGACCCTCGTGATCGCGGAGCGGATGGCCCGCGGCGCCGTCGACATGTGGCGGAGCGACCAGCGCACCATCGGTCTGCTCGGCTTGCCGATCTGGTGGGCCGTCGCCATCGGCGCCGTCTGCTTCGCCCTCACCGCCCTCGCCGCCTGCCTCTGGGTTCCGCGCCTCCTGAAAGGCCGTGACTGATGGCGCCGGAGTTCATCCTGGCCGGCACGGGCTTCGCCGTCCTCCTGCTGCTGATCGCGCTGCGCGCGCCGATCGCCCTGGCGATGCTGCTCGTGGGTGCGGGGGGCTACGTCCACATCCTCGACCAGGCGGCGCTGTTCAACTACCTCAAGACGACGCCCTATCACCTCTTCGCGAACTACACGCTCTCGGTCATCCCGCTCTTCATCCTCATGGGCGCGCTGGCCGAGCGCGGTGGCTTGGCGCGCGACCTGTTCACGGCGGCCAATCTGGTGATGGGCCGGCGCCCGGGTGGCCTCGCGATGAGCGTCATCGGCGCCTCCGCCGCCTTCGGCGCCGTCTGCGGCAGCTCGGTGGCGACCACCGCCACCTTCGGCCGCGCCGCCCTGCCCGAGCTGCTGCGCGGCGGCTACGCGCCGGGCTTCGCCACGGGCACCATCGCGGTCGGCGGCACCCTCGGCATCCTGATCCCGCCCTCGGTCATCCTGGTCGTCTACGGGATCAGCACCGAGCAGAACATCGCCAAGCTCTTCATGGCGGCGCTCATCCCCGGCCTCATGGCGACCGCCTTCTACATCGCGGCGATCTGGCTCTGGACGCGGCTGAGGCCGGAGATCGGGCCGCCCGCCCCGCGGCTCGATCCCGGGGACCGGCGGCGCGTCTTCCTGAACGTGCTGCCCGTGCTCGCCATCGCGGTCGTCGTGGTGGGCGGCATCTATGGCGGGGTGTTCACGCCGACCGAGAGTGCCGCCGTCGGCTGCATCGCGGTGCTGCTGGTCGGCCTCGCGCGGCGGACGCTGCCGGCCCGCGCCATCCGCGAGGCGCTGCTCGCCACCGCCGAGACGACGGCGATGATCTTCGCCATCCTGCTCGGCGCCGAGGTCTTCAACGCCTTCCTCGCCCTGTCCCAGGCGCCCGACCTGCTCGCGCTCTGGGTGACGGACCAGGGCTTCCCCCCCTATGGCGTGCTGGTCACCCTGCTGCTGACCTATATCGTGCTCGGGGCCGTGATGGACGAGCTGGCGATGATCCTGCTGACGCTGCCCATCTTCTTCCCCGTCGTCACGGCGCTCGATTTCGGGATGACGACCGAGGAGACGGCGATCTGGTTCGGCATCCTCGTCCTCGTCGTGGTGGGCATCGGGCTGACGGCGCCGCCCGTCGGCCTGAACGTCTTCGTCGTCTCGGCGATCGCGCGCGACGTGCCGATCGCGAAGACCTATGCCGGCGTGCTGCCCTTCCTGGCGACGGACGTAGTCCGCCTCGCCCTCTGCGTCGCCTTCCCTGCCCTGTCGCTCTGGCTGGTGCGGGCGCTCACATGACACCTGACCTGACCCAGCAAGGACAACCGGGATGACCGACCCCGTCCCCTACCGCATGCCGCTTCCCGGCACGCAGCCGCCGCTCGACAGCCCGGCCTATGGCAGCACGCACAAGCGCCATCCGAAGCAGCCGCCGATCCGCGCCCCCTTCACCTGGACGGAGGCGACGGCGCCGAAGCTCTCGCCCGTCCACTACCCCGTGCAGTCCGACATGAGCCAGGTGAACGGCCGCGCCGCGATGGGCGAGCGCATCATCGTCGCCGGGCGCGTGCTGGACGAGGATGGCCGCCCCGTTCGCGGCGCGATGGTCGAGGTCTGGCAGGCCAACGCCGCCGGCCGCTACCACCATCCGCGCGACCAGCACGACGCGCCGCTCGACCCCAATTTCGAGGGGCGGGCGCGCCTCTTCACCGACGAGGAGGGCTGGTACCGCTACACCTCCATCCGGCCGGGCGCCTATCCCTGGCGCAACCACCACAACGCCTGGCGGCCGGTGCACATCCATTACGGGTTGTTCGGCGCGGGCCTCGCGCAGCGGATGATCACGCAGATGTACTTCCCGGGCGACCCGCTGCTGCCGGTCGACCCCATCTTCAACTGCACCGCCGACGAGGCCGCGCGGAACCGCCTGATCGCGTCCTTCGACCTCGAGGTGACGCAGCCCGAATGGGCGCTCGGCTACCGCTTCGACATCGTGCTGCGCGGCAAGGATGCCACGCCCTTCGAGGATGGTTCGGAGGAGGACCACTGATGGCCCGCACCCCCGCCACGGCGCACCAGACCGCCGGCCCCTACTGGCACATGATCGACTTTCCGGAGTGGGCCGACCTGCTGCGCGCCGACGGGCCGAACGCCGGCGCGGGAGGCGAGCGCATCACGCTGGCCGGCCGCATCACCGATGGCGACGGCGCGGCGGTGGGCGACGCCATGGTGGAGATCTGGCAGGCCGACGCCGAAGGCCGCTACGACGGCGCCTTCCAGGGCTTCGGCCGCTGCGCCACGGACGCGGAGGGCCGCTTCCGCTTCACCACGATCAAGCCCGGGCCGGTCGCCGGGCGCGGCAACGCCCTCCAGGCGCCGCATGTCGCGCTCAGCATCTTCGCGCGGGGGCTGCTGGCCCATGTCACGACGCGGCTCTACTTCGCCGGCGAGGCGCTGAACGCGACCGACCCGCTGCTCGCCCTGGTGCCCGAGGCGCGGCGCGGGACGCTCATCGCGCGCGAGGCCGAACCCGGCCTCTGGACCCTCGACATCCGCCTGCAGGGCGCGGACGAGACCGTCTTCCTGGAGTTCTGAGACCCATGCCCGTGAACCCCGCCGACGGCGCCGTCTTCGGCGCCCTCTACGGCACCGACGCCATGCGCGCCGCCTTCTCGGAGACGGCCTTCCTCCAGCGCATGATGGATGTGGAAGCGGCCCTCGCGCGCGCCCAGGCGCGCCTCGGCATCGTGCCCGCCGAGGCCGCCGCCGCCATCACGGCCGCCGCCGATGTCTCGCGCCTCGATCTCGACGCGCTGGCCGCCGCGACGCGCAACACGGGCTATCCGGTCGTCGGCCTCGTCCGGCAGATGGAGGGCCTGGCCGGGCCCGACGCGGCGAAATGGGTGCATTGGGGCGCCACGACCCAGGACATCATGGACACGGCGGTGGTGCTCCAGCTCCGTCAGGGACTGGCGCTGATCCGGGCCGACCTGCTCGAACTGAACATGGCGCTGGCCGGCCTCGCGCGGCGCTACCGGGCGGCGATCATGGCCGGGCGCACCCACCTCCAGCACGCGCTGCCCGTCACCTTCGGCTACAAGGTCGCGGTCTGGCTCTCGCCGCTCGTCACCATGGTCGAGCGGCTCGACCAGATGCGGCCCCGCGTCGAGCGCGTGCAGTTCGGCGGCGCCGCCGGCACCCTCGCCTCCCTCGGCGCGCAGGGCCTCGCCGTCCATGCGGAACTCGCGCGGGAACTCGGGCTCGGCGAGAGCGACATCCCCTGGCACGTGGCGCGGGACGGCATGGCGGAGGCCGTAAATTTCGCCGGCCTGCTCTGCGGGGCGCTCTCCAAGATCGCGACGGACGTCATCCTGCTCTCCCAGACCGAGGTGGGCGAGGCCGCGGAAGCCCATGTCCAGGGCCGCGGCGGGTCCTCCACCATGCCGCAGAAGCGCAACCCCATCTCCTGCGAGTACGTCCTGGCCCAGGCGCGCGGCGTCCACGCCCTCGTGCCGCAGATGCTGGCCGCCATGGCCCAGGACCAGGAACGCGGCACGGGCCCCTGGCAGGCGGAGCCGCTGGCCATCGGCCAGGCCTTCCTGCTCACCCACGGGGCCGTGATGCAGGCGCGCGCCATCGCCGAGGGCCTGGTGGTGGACCCGGGCCGGATGCTGAAGAACCTGGCGGCGACCGGCGGGCTGATCGCGGCGGAGCAGGTGATGATGGGCTTGGCCCCCGTCCTCGGCCGCGGCGAGGCGCATCACGTCGTCAACCACGCCTGCGACGTCGCGCGCGAGCAGGGCGTGCCCCTCGCGCTCGCCTTGCAGAAGGAGCCCTCGGTCGCCGCCAGGATGCAGCCCCATGAGATCGCGGCGCTGTGCAACCCGGAGAATTATCTCGGTGCCGCGATGGAATTCACGGATCGGGTGCTGAACCGGCTGTCGTGAGGGCCTTGCCAACCCGAGCCCGGCTTGTAAATCCGCCGGCCAAGCGGGGGTTGATGGCGTGGACGCGCTGATCGAGATCGAGCGGCTGACGAAACGCTTCGGCGGCTTCACCGCCGTGGATGGCGTCAGCTTTTCCGTCCGCCGCGGCGAGGTGGTGGGCTTCCTCGGTCCGAACGGGGCCGGCAAATCCACCACCATGCGGATGCTGGCGGGCTTCATCACACCGACCTCCGGCACCGCGCGGATCTGCGGGCACGACGTCCAGGCCGAACCCCAGGCCGCCAAGCGGGCGCTCGGCTTCCTGCCCGAGGGCGCGCCGACCTACCCCGAGATGACGGTGGCCGCCTTCCTGCGCTTCGTCGCCGATGTCCGCGGCAAGGGCGTGGCGGAGGTGGCGCGGGCCATGTCGCTGACCCAGATCGAGAGCGTGCGCCTCCAGCCGATCGAGACCCTGTCCAAGGGCTTCAAGCGGCGCGTCGGTCTCGCCCAGGCCCTGCTGCACGATCCGCCCGTCCTCGTCCTCGACGAGCCGACGGACGGCCTCGACCCCAACCAGAAGCACGAGGTCCGCGCGCTGATCCGCGCCATGGCGCCCGAGAAGGCCATCGTCATCTCGACCCACATCCTCGAGGAGGTGGAGGCGGTCTGTACCCGCGCGATCGTCATCGCGCGGGGCAAGGTCCTCGCCGACGGCAAGCCGGAGGACTACCTGGTGGACGGCCGGACCATGGAGAGCGCCTTCCGCGAGCTGACGCTCGGAGAGGCGGCATGATGCGATCGGCCTGGGTCGTCGCCAAGCGAGAGTTCGGCGCCTATTTCGCGACCCCGGTCGCGACCGTCTTCATCGTCATCTTCCTGGCCCTGACCGGCACCCTCACCTTCACCATGGGGGGGTTCTTCGGGCGCGGCCAGGCGGACCTGCAGCCCATGTTCGGCTTCGTCCCGTGGCTGTTCCTCTTCCTCGTGCCGGCGCTGACCATGCGCCTCTGGGCGGAGGAGCGGCGCCTCGGCACGGTCGAACTGCTGCTCACCCTGCCGATCCCGCCCTGGGCGGCCGTGGTGGGGAAGTTCCTGGCCGCCTGGGCCTTCTGCGCGGTCGCCCTGGCGCTCACCTTCCCGCTCTGGCTCACGATCAACTGGCTGGGGGAGCCCGACAACGGCGTGGTGCTGACGGGCTATGCCGGCTGCCTGCTCGTCGCGGGCGCCTATCTCGCGGTCGGCGCCGCCGTCTCCGCCATGACCCGCAATCAGGTGATCGCCTTCGTCCTCGGCGTGGCGGTCTGCTTCCTCTTCGCCGCGGCGGGGTCGCCCGTGGTGACGGAGTTCCTGTCGAAGAACCTGCCGATCCTGGCGGAGGTCGCGCGCGCGCTCTCGGTGTCGGAACGCCTCGCGGGCTTCATCCGCGGCGTCGTCCAGGCGACCGACCTCGTCTTCTTCGGCAGCTTCATCGCCTTCTGGCTCTACCTCAACGCGGTGGTCCTCGATCACCGGAAGGCGAGCTGAGATGACGAAGCGCCTGGCCTTCTCCAGCCTCGGCGTGGTGCTGGCCCTCATCCTCGCGGTCGGCGTCAACATGCTGGCCGACCGCTTCCTGGCGTCCGCGCGCCTCGATCTCACGCAGCAGCGCCTCTACACGCTCTCGCCCGGCACGCGTCAGGTGCTCTCGGGCCTCAGCGACCCGATCACGCTGCGCTTCTTCTATTCGCGGCGCCTCGGGGCCGAGGTGCCGTCCTACGGCGCCTATGCCAGCCGCGTGCGCGACATGCTGCGCGAATACGTCGCGGCCTCGGGCGGCAAGCTGCGCCTCGAACTCTTCGACCCCGAGCCCTTCTCCGACATCGAGGACCGGGCGCTGGCCCTCGGCCTCCAGGGCGTGCCGCTCGACGGCGGCGGGGAGCAGGTCTTCTTCGGCCTCGCCGCGGCGAACCTCACCGATGAGGAGCGCACCATCCCCTTCTTCCAGCCCGAGCGCGAGCGCTTCCTGGAGGCGGACCTGACGCGGCTGATCTTCGAGCTCTCGAACGCCGCCCGCCCCGTCGTCGGGCTGATGACGGCGCTGCCGTTCAATGGCGATCCGCGCGCCATGATGATGCGCAACCCGGCCCTCGCCCGCCCGCAGCAGGCCGTCACCCAGCTGCGCGAGGCGGTGACGCTGCGCGACATCGGCTTCGACGCGCAGCTCATCCCCGAGGACGTCCAGGTCCTGATCCTCGCGCATCCGCAGGACCTGCCGGAGGCCGCGCAATACGCGGTGGACCAGTTCGTGATGCGGGGCGGCAAGCTCTTCCTCCTGCTCGACCCGCACAGCGAGATGCAGGCGACGCGCCCTGGCCCCGGCGGCCGCCCGGCGACCAGCACCGCCTCCTCGCTCGACCGGCTGCTCGCCGCCTGGGGGCTCGAAGCCCCGTCGGAGGAGGTCGTGCTCGACCTCCGCGGCGCGTGGCGCGTCCGCGCCCCACCGCAGGAGCGCGTGCAGGCCGTGGACTACATCGCCTGGTTCAACCTCCAGGGCGACAGCGTGAACCGGCAGGAGGTGGCGACCGCGCAGATCGAGCAGGTCAGCCTCGGCTCGGCCGGCGCCGTCCGCGCCCGGCCGGGGGCCGCGATTGAGTTCGTGCCGCTGCTGACCAGCTCCGCCCAATCCATGGTGGTGCCGGCCGAGCGCGTGCGCCAGCAGCCCAACCCGGTCCGCATCCTGGCCGATTTCCGGGCCGACGGGCAGCGCCGCGTGCTGGCGGCGAGGGTCCGCGGCACCCTGACCTCGGCCTTCCCCGAGGGTCCGCCCGCCCTTCCCGAGGGCGTCGAGCGCGCCGAGGGGCTGCCGCCGCACCGCGCCCGCAGCGAGGGCCCGGCCAACCTCGTCGTGATGAACGACAGCGACGTGCTGAACGACAGCTTCTGGGTCCGGGTCCAGGAGTTCTTCGGCCAGCTCGTCGCCCAGCCCTTCAGCGGCAACGGCTCCTTCGTCGTGAACGTGACCGACACGCTGCTCGGTTCGGACGCCATGATCTCGCTGCGGTCGCGCGGGGAAAGCCAGCGGCCCTTCGAGGTGGTCGAGGACATCCGCCGCCGCGCCGACGCGCAATACCGCCAGACCGAGCAGCAGCTGACCGAGCGCCTGCAGGCCACCGAGCGCCGCCTGCGCGAGCTGCGCCAGGGCACGCCGGCCAACCCGGCCGCCGGCGAGCGCAACGCCAACCAGACCCTCATCACGCCGGAGCAGCGCGCCGAGATCGACCGCGCCCGCGAGGAGATCGCGGAGACGCGGCGGCAGCTCCGCGCCGTGCAGCTCGAACTCCGCCGCGACATCGAGGCGCTGGAGACCTGGCTGCGCATCCTGAACATCGCGGCGGTCCCGGTGCTGCTGACCGTCGTCGCCGTCGTCATGGGGGTGCTGCGCGCGCGCCGGCGCAGCGCGGCGCGCGCATGAGGGAGGCCCGCCGCCTGCTGCTGCTCGGCGGTGCCGCCGTCATGGCGGTCGGCACGGCGCTGCTGTTCCAGCCCGAGAGCGAGCGGCGGGAGGCCATCGCCCCGGGCGCCCTCGCCTTCCCGGGCCTCGCCGCCCGCCTGCCCGACGTCCAGCGCGTGGAGATCCGGCGCGGCGACGCGCGCCTGAACCTGCTGCGCGTCGGCGAGGGCTGGGCGGTCGCCGAGGCTCATTCCTACCTCGCGCGGCCGGAACGCGTGCGGGAGCTGCTGACCGGCCTGACCGAGCTGCGCCTGACCGAGGAGCGCACCTCCGACCCTGCCATGCTGTCGCGCCTCGGCGTCGAGGATCCGCAGGCGCCGGGCAGCAGCTCGACGCTGCTACGGCTGCTCGGCGCGGATGGATCCCCGATCGTCGAGCTGATCCTGGGCCGGCGGCGCGTCCGCACCCAGGGCAACGTGCCGGAAACCGTCTATGTCCGCCGCCCCGGCGAGGCCCGGGCCTGGCTGGCCGAAGGGCGCCTCGCGGCCGAGCAGGACCCGCAGCTCTGGCTCGATCGGGACATCGCCAACATCGCCCCGGCGCGCATCCGCCGGGTCGAGGTCGCCCGCGCGGGGGAGGCGCCGCTCGTCATCGGGCGGCACCCGGACGGGCAGCAACTGCTCCGCATCGAGCAGCCGGAGAGCGCGCCCGCCGCCGACCCGCTCAACCTCGACGAGGTCGGGCGCGCTTTCGAGATGCTCACCTTCATCGAGGTTCGCCCCGAGGCCGAGATCCCGGGCGAGGCGCTCGGTGAGGGACGCTTCGAGCTGACCGACGGCCTCGCCATCGCGGTCTGGGCCAGCCGCGACGGCAACCTCCTCTGGATCCGGCTGCGCGCCGAGGGCACGACGCCGGAAGCCACCGCGCTCAACGCGCGCTGGCGCGGCTGGGCCTATCAGGTGGGCGTCTGGAAAGAGAAGGCGATGGTCCCGCGGCTCGAGGATCTGCTGCCCTCTTGAGCGCGCGCGAGTATCCGGACCGTCCCTGGATCGGCATCGGCTGCATCGTGCTGCGCGGCGCCGACGTGCTGCTGGTCCGGCGCGGCAAGCCGCCCAGGATCGGGTCATGGTCGCTGCCGGGGGGCGCGCAGCATGTGGGCGAGACGGCCGAGGCCGCCGCGCGCCGCGAGTTGCTCGAGGAAACGGGGATCGAGGTCGGGCCCCTCCTGCTCTGCGAGGTGGTGGACGCCATCACCCGCGACGAGGCCGGTTCGGTGCGCTTCCACTACACGATCGTGGATTTCTGCGCCCGGTGGGCTGCGGGCGAGGCACGCGCCGCCGACGACGTGGACGCCGTCGCCTGGGCCGCGCCGGAAGCCCTGCCCGGCTACGTCCTGACGCCGGAGGCGCTGCGCGTCATCGCCCGGGCGCGCGAGTTGCTTGCGAGCGGGGGCTGAGGCCCGCCACTCTCGCCGACCCACGCGGGAGATCGCAGCGATGAGCCTGTCCCGACGCCTGTTGCTGGCCGGCAGCGCCGCGACCCTGGCCGGGCCCGCCCTCGCGCAGGGGCGGAGCATCCGGCTGATCGTTGCCTTCCCGCCCGGCGGCGCGGTGGACATCCTGGGCCGCACCCTCGCCGAGCGCCTCTCGCCGGTGCTGGGCCAGACGGTGGTGGTCGAGAACCGCGGCGGCGCGGGCGGCGTCATCGGCGCGAACGCCATCGCCAGGGGCGAGCACGACGGCAGCGTGATCGGCCTGATCGGCGCCACGGCGCTCTGCGCCGTTCCCTTCATGACGACCCGCCTGCCCTTCGACCCGCGGAGGGATCTCGCGCCCGTCTCGCTGATCACGGATGGCGCGCTGCTCTGCGTGGTGAACGCCGAGACGGCGCGGCGCCACGGCTGGACCGGTTTCCGCGCCCTCATCCGCTGGTCGCGCGCCAACCCGGAGCGCGTGCGGATGGGTTCCTCGGGCGCCGGCACCTCGTCCCACATCAACATCGAGGCGATCAACCACTTCGCCGAGGCGCGCATCCTGCACGTGCCCTATCGGGGCGGCGGCCCCGCGATCAACGACCTGGTCGCCGGCAACATCGACATGATGTTCGACGTGATGCCGGCGCTGATGCCGCATGTGGAGGCGGGGCGGTTCCTCGCCTTCGCCGTGTCCTCCGGGCCGCGCCTCGCCGTCCTGCCGCAGGTGCCGGGGATGGCGGATTTCGCCGACCTCGGCCTCGGGCAGCACTCGGCCGCCACCTGGAACGCCGTGATGGCGCCGGGCGGCACGCCGGAGCCGGTGATCGCGCGGCTGCACCGGGCGGTCCGCACCGTGGGCGCCGATCCGGAGGTGATCGAGCGCCTCAGGCCGCTCGGCTACGGCGCGGTGACGAGCGAGACGCCCGCGCATCTCGCGCGGCTGATCGCGCGGGACACGCCGGTGTGGCAGCGCCTCGTGGAGATCTCGGGCGCACGGCTGGAGTAGGGCGCAGGCGTCACGGACGGGCGGCCCTCGTCACCGCCACTCCCGGCTCGGCGTCGTGCCATCGCTTCATCGGCCGATCCGGCCATCGCCATCGCACGCCATCCCGACGGCGCAAACCAAATGATTGACATTCTAAAAATCTATTGTAGCGCTTGTGAACAACTCGCAAGGAATGGTCCATGTCGGCTTCGATCACATTCAGCGAATTCGCCAATGGAACAAGCAACCCGGTTTTCGTTCTGGCCAACAACATAGTCAGAACACAGGGCTTCATCACCACGGACAGTTGGACACCGACAAGTCCGGTCCTGTCCGGCGTGCCTCGTTTCGATGGGCCAATCTCGCTGTTTTTTGATCGCCCGGTGACGACGGTAAGCCTGACCGCGGGGTATTTCGACAACACGAACTCGACGGTGATCCAGTTTCTTGGTCCGTCCGGTCAGGTCCTCTCCTCCGTCCGGAATGCGGGCCTTGCGATCGGGTCATTCTCGTTCAGCGACAACAATGTCGGTATCGCGTCGGTCGTGGCCCGCATCGTCAGCACCGAGGCCGCAGGCTTTGCGATCGATAATGTGACGCTGGGCGCCCCGGTCCGGAGCAAGTCCGTGACGCTCGATCCAGCCGTGGTCCAACTGGCCGAGCGCAACATCGGGACCCTCGACCTGGCGAGCGTGGGCAGCCTGTTCACCGACACGCTCGGGGCACCGAACGACCCGCTCGATACCTTCGGCTTCAAGCTGGAGCGTGCGGCCGACGTCACCTTCGGGGTTTGGACGAGCGCGAACAAGAGCGATTTCAAGACGGTCGTCGGAACCTACGGAAAGGGCGACCGCGTCTTCGGCGTTCGGCCCGACGATCCGTTCGCGACGGGCATCACCTACTCGGTCCAGATACTCGACATCAAATCCATCGATGCTTCGATCGATGCACAGCTTGAAGCCTTGCAGCGGAAATACAAGGGACTTGATCTTGCCAAGGTCCCGTTCGAATACATGGAAGAGACATTCAATATCATCAGCAAGATGAATTTGGAGGACGTTCCCAAGTTCCTGTCGTCGGTCAAAGCCACCTTGAAATGGGGTGGCTACGCCTTCGATGCGCTGACCAGCACGGCGGAGGTCTATCAGGTTGCCCAAGCCGGAGGGAACTGGAAGCGTGCCCTGGCCGGGGAGGTGGGGGGCACCCTCGTCGGCATGGGTTTCTCGGCCGGCGTGCTCACCCTGTCCGCAGCGGCATTGCCTGGGCCTTACAAAGTCCTCGCGCCTCTCTTCGGCGTGGGCGGCGCCCTCGTCTACGAGTTGGCGGTTTCCGATTCCGTCGAAGCCACCTTCGAGGCCGCTTACGACGCCGCGACGAACCAGCCGCGCGACATGATGCCGCGCAATGTCATCACCGTGCCGACCCCGGTCGCGTTCGACGCCAGCTGGTATCTCGCCACCTACGCCGATGCGCGCGAAGCCGTCGCCGGCGGGCGCTACCAGCTCGCGCAGTTCCATTATCTCGGGGAAGGTGCGGCGAAGGGTTACCGCCCATCGGCCACCGGAACCGTTCCGCTTGATCGACTGATCGCGGCCGGCAACACGGCCTGGGCGGACACCAACGCGCCCTCGGCCTGGCTGCAGAACCTCACCATCACCCTCTCGGGCGACGGCCGCTCGGCGCCCGAGACGGACATCGTGACGGCGATCAACGCCGACCGGCCCCGCGCCCTCGCGGGCAACGCCGCGCTCGACATGCTGGCCAACCGGGTTGCGGCGCAACTCGCCGATCTCGGGGCCAACCGCATCGCCCTCGCACCGGGCGCGAATGACGATGCGCTCGACAACCTGCTCAACACGACCGACATCGTCGCGCTGCTCAACGCGGCCCAGACGCGCGTCAATGTCGGGACCGTGTCCTTCGCCCTGGTCGATGGTTTCGAGACCACGGCGCAGGCCATCGAAGCGCTTCGGGTGAGGCCCGGCAGCTGGGTGAACATCCAGACCCTGGACGACACGCAGATCGGCGTCGCCGTCCAGGGCCCAGTCGTCGTCGTGGTCACCGGCGACCCGCGCTCCGCCACGGTCGCACCCGTGGCGGAAGCCGCGTTCCGCTTCGCGTTCCGTGGCGACGGCGCGGCGGAACTCATCGGCGGTTCCCCATCTGGCGACAGCCTGCTGGCGGAAGGCGGCAACGATGTCGTCCGCGGCGGCGGCGGCGACGACGTGGTGCAAGGCGGCTCCGGCGATGACAGCCTGGACGGTGGCGCCGGCAACGACACCGCGAGCTATATCGACGCGCCGGGACTGGTCACGGTGGACCTCTCCGTCACCGCGCCGCAGAACACGATCAGCGCGGGCATCGACATCCTCGCAGGCCTCGAGAACCTCGTCGGTTCCGCCTTCAACGACATCCTGGCCGGCAACGCGGCACCCAACACGCTGTTCGGCGGCCTCGGCGACGATACGCTGACGGGTGCGGGCGGCAACGACGTGCTGTTCGGCAGCATCGGCATCGACACCGCCCTCTTCTCGGGGCCACGCAGCAGCTACTCGATCGCGAAGGCGGCCGGGGCGGGCTGGACCGTAAGCGGCGGCAGCGAGGGCACCGACAGCCTCGTTTCCGTCGAGCGGCTGCAGTTCGCGGATGGCGTCCTCGGCATCGCGCCCGCACGGCCATATGATTTCGGCGGGCGCGGGTTGGCGGACGCCCTGTGGCAGAACTCCGCGCAAGGCTTCCTGTTCCGCTGGGCACTGGACGGCGCCCGCATCGCCACGCAGGGGGCCATCAACGGCCCCGGACCGGGCTGGACACTCGCCGGGACGGGCGATCTCAACGGCGACCTCGCCGCGGATCTCGTCTGGCGGCACGCGGACGGGCGTCTCTACGCCTGGCTCATGGGTGGTGGTTCGCTCGTCGGCCAGGGCGGGATCATCACGCTGCCCGGCTCGCAAACGGTCGCGGCCATCGCGGACACCGATGCCGATGGACGTTCCGACATCGTCGTACGGGGCGCCGATGGCGGCTGGAGCGTCGGGCGGATGAACGGCACCACCCTCCTCTCGAGCGGCGGCGGTTCGCTCGCCGCCAACTGGCAACTGGCCGGCGCCGGCGACCTCAACGGCGATCAGCGCGCGGATCTGCTCTGGCGGAACTCCGCCACGGGCGAGGCCTACGCCTGGCTGATGAATGGTGCCGCCATCATCGGGCAGGCCGCGCTCGGGAATCCCGGCCTCGCCTGGAGCGTGGCGGCCCTTGCGGATCTGAGCGGCGACGGGCGCGCCGACATGCTCTGGCGCAACGCGACGACGGGGCAGCTCTGGACCTGGATCACCTCGACGACCGGCCTCTCCGTCGCCGCGAGCGGCGCCGTCGGCACCCCGGGCGCCGGCTGGACGCTGGCGCGCGCCGCCGACTTCACCGGTGACGACAAGGCCGACCTTCTCTTCGCCGGGCCGTCAGGAACCACCTGGCTCTGGACCATGGACGGCGCCGGCATCGTCGGGTCACAACCAGGCCCGACGGCCGGCCCCGGGTGGGTCTTCCTGTAGCTCAGCCCCGCGCCCAGCGGATCGCGGTGCGGGCGAGCGCCGCGACCGTGTCCACCACCGGGAAGGGCAGCGGCGGCCCCGCGGCGACGCCCAGCGGAATCTCGGTGCAGCCGAGCACGACGGCCTCGGCGCCGCGGGCCCGGAGGCGCCGCGCCATCTCGGCGAGCGGCGCGTAGGCTTCCGCCACGCGGTTCGCCTTCACCTCGGCGATGGCGGGCGACACGAGGCCGCGCATCTCCTCCGCGTCCGGGGTGATGACGTCGTAGCCCGTCAGCCGCTCCTCGTAGAGGCGCATGGCCAGCGTCGCCGCCGTGCCCATCAGCCCGATGCGCCCGCCCGCGACGCCCTGGGCGCGCAGGTCCTCGGCCGCCGCGTCGACGATGTGCAGGATCGGAAGCGGGCAGGCCGCCCGCATCGCGTCGTACCAGCCATGGGCCGTGTTGCACGGGATGGCGACCGCGCCGCAGCCCGCGGCCTCGAGGCCGCGGAGGCCGCGCAGCAGCCAGGGCAGCGGATCCTCCCCGCCATGGTTGCGCGCGAGCGTCCGGTCCGGCACCCGCGGGTCGCTCCACAGCACGGTCGGGACGTGGTCCTGGTCGCGCTCGGCCGGGGTTTCGAGGGTGAGCGCGCGCATGAACTCGGCCGAGGCCAGCGGCCCCATGCCGCCGAGCACGCCGAGGATCCGATCCGTCACAGGCCAAGCCCCTCCCAGACGAGCTGCAGGCCCGTCAGGCCCAGCAGCACATGGATGATGCGGTAGAACAGCCTGTCGTCCAGCCGCCCCTGCAGCCACACGCCGAGCCTGATCCCGAT
This sequence comes from Acetobacteraceae bacterium, assembly GCA_019750475.1. Classification (GTDB taxonomy): domain Bacteria; phylum Pseudomonadota; class Alphaproteobacteria; order Acetobacterales; family Acetobacteraceae; genus Roseococcus. Next base: position 44,722 of record JAIEOO010000147.1, read on the forward strand.
CGGCGCCAGCGGCAGCAGCAGGAGCGAGGTCAGCAGGTTCTGCGCCGTGAGCGTGCCGAGCGCCGCGTAGGCCGGAAGCTTGGCGAAGTTCACCGCGGCGAAGAACGCGACGGTCGTGGCCGAGAGCGTCTGCCGCGGCAGCCGCAGCGGGTAGAGATAGACCGCGAGCGGCGGGCCGCCGGCATGGGCGACGAAGCTCGTGAAGCCCGACGCGGCCGACCAGAAGGTGGCCTTGGCCGGCGACGGGTCGGCGGGGGGCGGCGCCTCGCGCTGCCGCGCCTGCCAGAGGCTGCGCGCCAGGAAGCCCAGCACCACGACGCCGAGCAGCAGCTTCACCGCCCGGTCGGAGAGGCTGCCGAAGGCGAAGGTCCCGAGGACCAGCCCGATCACGGCACCGGGAACGAGCTCCCGCAGGCGCGCCCGGTCCCATCGGCCCCACCAGGCGCGGAGTGCCGAGACGTCCATGGCGCAGAGGACCGGCAGGGCGATCGCCGCCGCCTGCGGGGCCGGGATCACCAGCGACATGAGCGGAACGCCGGTGTTGCCGGCGCCGGAGGCGAAGCCCCCCTTGCTGATGCCCGTCAGCAGGAAGGCCGGGACGGCGAGGAGCCAGAACCACGGGTCAAGAATGATCTGCAAGGATGACCTGCGCCGGCACCGGGATGACCCAACTCTCTTCTGCCCGTATCGCACGTTTCCAAGGACATCACAGCCGGGCGATCGCGGGCATGGAGCATTGGGAAGGGCTGGCGCTGCTCGCGCTGGCGATGGCGGGAACTGGCCTCGTGTCCGGGTTGCTGGCGGGGCTGCTCGGGGTCGGCGGCGGCATCGTGATCGTGCCCGTGCTGTTCTACGTGCTGCCGCTGTTCGGCGTGCCGGAAGCCGTGCAGATGAAGGTGGCGGTGGCCACGTCGCTCGCGACGATCATCCCGACCTCCATCGTCTCGGCGCGCAAGCATCACGCCAAGGGCGCGATGGACGTGCCGCTGCTGAAATCCCTGGCCCCTTCGATGTTCGTCGGCGTCCTGCTCGGCACGGTTGCGGCCGCGACGCTGAGGGGCGAGGCCCTGACGCTCGTCTTCGCCTGCGTGGCGTTGCTGGTCGCGGTGAACATGGGCTTCACCGGGCTCGATTACCGCCTGCGGGACCGCTTCCCGACCGGGGCCGCGCGCCAGGCGATCGGCGGCGGGCTCGGCGGCGTCAGCGCCGTGATGGGGATCGGCGGCGGCACGGTGGGCGTGCCGGTGCTGTCCATGTTCGGCACGCCGATCCGCCAGGCCGTCGCCACCGCCTCGGCCTTCGGTCTCATCATCTCGATCCCCGCGACGATCGGGCTGATGCTGGCCGGCATCGGGGCGGAGGGGCGCCCCCCCTACTCGGCCGGCTGGGTCAATCTCGTCGGCTTCGCCCTGATCGTCCCGAGTTCCATCGTCGCGACCCCCTGGGGCGTGAAACTCGCGCATTCGATCCCGCCCCTGCTGCTCAAGCGGGCCTTCGCGGTGTTCCTCGGCATCACCAGCGCGCGGATGTTCTACTCGGTCCTCGCCTGATCAGGCGGGAAGCTCCATGAAGTTCGCGGCCGCCGCGGCGCGCGCCATCAGCGCGCGGAGCGCCGGGTTCTCGGGCGCGGCGGCATCGGCCAGCACCGACATGGGACAGTAGAACTCGTGGGCGTGCGCCGTCTGGGTGGCGACGAACTCGCGATAGCGGCGCGGCGGCAGCCCGAACAGGACGCGCATGTCCCGCACCGGAAGCTCCAGCGGACCCGTCGGCGCCGTCCGCAGCACGCCGATCAGGCGCCAGCGCGGCGTCGGATCATCGTCGATGCAGGGGGCCAGCAGCCAGCCCAGGGGGCAATGCGCGAGCATCGAGCCGGTGGAGGGCGCGAAACGGGACCGCTTGTCGAGCAGGTTGGCGACCGAACTGCAGGCCTCGATGCAGAGGATGTCCACGTAGGGATCCCGGGGGCTCGGCCCGAAATGCAGCCACAGCCCGTCGGGCAGGGTGCGATGGACGGAGGTGCCGGCGAACTTCAGGAAGGGCTTGGCGACCGGCGCCGGATCCGGCCGGCCGCGCAGCCACGTGCCCGGCTGCTTGGGCGAGGGTTCCAGGCCCGGCGGCCGCTGCGGCCAGCGGGCCAAGCCCTGGCGAACCTGACCATCCAGCGTGTCGATGGGCTTTCGTCGCACATATAGGACTTCATTCATGGTGTAGTGATCTCCCAGCGCGCAACCCTGGCGCGCATTGGGCCACCATCGGCGCGCGAAGGCAAGCCCAAGCTTCAGCTTGACGGCGCACGCCTCAGTCGATCAGGACCAAATGCATCGCAGATGTGAAGGAATTCAGGATCCTCGCCGTGCCGGCTGCCGCGCGGGGTCGCGTCAGCGCGGGAGCAGCCGGTCGAGCGCCCGCTCCAGCCCCGCCCGCCAGTCGGCGGCCCCGATGCCATGCGCCGCGGCGATCCGCGCGCAGTCGAGCCGGGAATTCGGCGGCCGCGTGGCGCGGGTCGGGTAGTCAGCCGTCGCGATGGGCTTGAGGCGCGGCACCTTGAGGCCGCGCCGCCCCGCCGCCTCGAAGATGGCGGCGGCGAAGCCATGCCAGGTCGTGTGCGGCGCGCCCGAGAGGTGGAACACGCCGAACGGCCCGTGCGACATCCGCGGCAGCAGCGCGATGGCGGCGTCGGCCAGGTCGTCGGCGAAGGTCGGCGCGCCGTGCTGGTCGGCGACCACCGCGACCTCCTCCCGCGTCTCGGCGAGGCGCAGCATGGTCTTGAGGAAATTGTGGCCATGCGGGCTGCACACCCAGGCGGTGCGCAGCGTGACCGTGCGCGGATGGGCCGCGTGCAGCGCGACCTCCCCCGCGAGCTTGCTGCGGCCATAGGCGCCGGTCGGCCCCGTCGCGTCGTCTTCCGCGTAGGGCGCGTCCTTGGTGCCGGCGAAGACGTAGTCGGTCGAGTAGTGGATGATGGGGATGCGGCGCGCCGCCGTCGCTTCGCCGAGCAGGCGGGGCCCGGTCGCGTTCACGGCGAAGGCGGTGGCTTCGTCGTCCTCGGCCTTGTCGACCGCCGTGTAGGCGGCGGCGTTGATCACCGCATCGGGCGCATGCGCCGCCATGGCTGCCGCCACGGACGCCGGGTCGGTGATGTCGAGTTCGGGCGGCTCGAGGCCCACGGCGTCGTGGCCCGCGCGGGGCAGCCGCTCGAGCAGCTCGGTGGCGATCTGGCCGGTGCGGCCGATGACGAGGACCTTCATCCTTCTCCCCGGATCGATGGTGTCACGCCGACGGTCACGCCGCGGCGTCGGTGACGGCGAAGCAGGCGGAGACCGTGTCGTTCCAGTGCTCGGCGCGCAGATGCCCGACGAGCGTGAGCGGCGCGCCGCGCGCCGTGAGCAGCGCCTGGGCCAGTGGTCCCTCGCCCGCGCGGAAGCAGATCGCCTTGAGCCGCCCGCCATCCTCGCCCTCGACGAAGGCGCGGATGGTGTTGCCGTCCTTGCCGACGCGGTCCGCCTTGACGATCCGCGCGCGCGGCAGGGCGAAGAGCGGCTCGTCGTTGCCGGCGCCGAAGGGCGCGAGGCGCGCGACCTGCTGCGCCATCTCCGTCGTCGCGCCGCGCACGGTCAGCGTCCCCTCGATCGCGAGCTCCGCCGCATCCGGCAGCGCGGCCGCGGCGGCCAGGCGCTCGTCGAGGAAGGCGTGCAGCTCGGGCAGGCGCGCGGCCTCGATGGTGAAGCCCGCCGCCATGGCGTGCCCGCCGCCCGCGACCAGCATCCGCCGTCCGCGGGCCGCGATCACGGCGGAGCCGAGATCCAGGCCCGGCACCGAACGCCCCGAACCCTTGGCGATGCCCCCCTCGATGCCCGCGACGCAGGCCGGGCGGTTGAAGCGCTCCTTCACGCGGCCCGCCACGATGCCGACGACGCCCGGGTGCCAGCCCTCGGAGGAGAGGAACAGCACGGCATGCCCGGCCTCGCGCTGCGCCTGGGCCATGTCCATCGCGGCGGAGAGGACGCCCGCCTCCACCTCCTGGCGCTTGCGGTTCACGGCGTCGAGCTTGTCCGCCATCAGCCGCGCCTCGACCTCGTCCGCCTGGATCAGGAGGCGGAGCCCCAGATCCGGCTCCCCGATGCGCCCGCCGGCGTTGATGCGCGGGCCCAGCATGTAGCCGAGCGTGTGGGCCGACGGCGTGTCCCGCACGCCCGCCACGTCCATCAGCGCCGCGAGGCCGACGCGGCCGCGGCGGGCGAGGACCTTCAGCCCCTGCTGCACGAGCGCCCGGTTCACGCCGACGAGCGGCACGACGTCGCAGACCGTGGCGAGCGCCACGAGGTCGAGCAGGTCCCGCAGGTCCGGCTCCGGTTGCGCGGCGAAGAAGCCGCGCCGGCGCAGCACCCGCTGCGTGCCGACCGCCGCGAGGAACGCGACGCCCGCGGCGCAGAGCTGCTTCAGCCCGGACGGGCAGTCGGGCCGGTTCGGATTGACCGCGGCCACCACCGCGGGCGGGCGGCTCTCCGATTTGTGGTGGTCGAGGATGACGACGTCGGCGCGGCCGCGCGCCGCCTCCAGCGCGTCATGGGCGGAGATGCCGCAATCCACGCAGACGATGAGGCTGTTGCCCGCATCGGCGAGCCAGGCGATCGCCGGGGCGTTCGGGCCGTAACCCTCGGCCAGGCGATCGGGGACGTAATGGGTCACGGCGCAGCCGAGCTGCGCGAGCGCCCGGACCATGAGCGCGCCGGAGCACGCGCCATCCACGTCGTAGTCGGCGAAGACGGCCACGCGCTCGCGGCGGGCGACGGCATCGGCCAGGCGCTCGCAGGCCGCATCCATGTCGAGCAGGCGCGACGGATCGGGCAGCAGGGCCCGCAGCGTGGGCTCCAGGAACTCCGCCGCCGTGTCGAGGCTCACGCCGCGCGCGGCCAGCAGCCGGCCGAGCAGCTCGGGCAGTTCGCCGCGCTGCGCGATGGCGAGGCCGAGGCGCTGGTCGCCTTCCCGCCAGGTCCAGCGCCGGCCGGTCAGGCTGCGCTCGATGCCGAGGGCCGCGGTCGAGGCGAGCATCGCGGCGCCCCGTCAGGCCGGCGGCCGCTTGACCGTGAAGTTGTGGTGCCCCTCGATGTAGCGGACGGTGCGCGTCTTGCTGCGCATGACGATGGAGTGGGTGTAGGCGCCGGTCGCGCTGCGCCGCACGCCCTTCAGCATGTGGCCGGTGGTCACGCCGGTCGCGGCGAACATCACCTCGCCCTTCGCCATGTCCTCGAGCTTGTACTTCCGCTTCGGGTCGGTGACGCCCATCTCCTTCGCGCGGGCGATCTGCTCGTCGTTCTCGAAGATGAGGCGTCCCTGCATCTGGCCGCCGATGCAGCGCAGCGCGGCGGCGGCCAGCACGCCCTCCGGCGCGCCGCCCCAGCCCAGGTAGAGGTCCACGCCCGTCTCCGGCTGGGACACGGCGACGACACCCGAGACGTCGCCGTCCGGGATCAGCATGAGCCGCGCGCCCGCCTTGCGGCAGGCCTTGATGATGTCCTTGTGGCGGTCGCGGTCGAGGACGCACACCATGAGGTCCGACACGTCGCAATTCTTCGCGAGCGCCAGGCGGCGGAGGTTCTCGCCCGGATCGAGGTCGAGATCGACGACGCCCTCCGGCAGGCCGGGGCCGACCGCGATCTTGTCCATGTAGACGTCGGGCGCGTGCAGGAAGCCGCCCTTGCCGGCGAGCGCGAGCGTCGCCATGGCGTTCGGCATGCCCTTGGCCGTGATGGAGGTGCCCTCCAGCGGGTCCACGGCGATGTCGGCGATGGTGCCCTCGCCCGTGCCGGCGAAGATGCCGACCTTCTCGCCGATGTAGAGCATCGGCGCCTCGTCCATCTCGCCCTCGCCGATCACGACGGTGCCGTCGATCGCGACCGTGTCGAAGGCCTGCCGCATCGCCTCGACGGCCGCGCCATCGGCCGCGTTCTTGTCGCCCTTGCCGATCCACTGGGCGGCGGCCAGCGCCGCCGCTTCCGTCACGCGGACGAGTTCGAGGGCGAGGTTGCGGTCCACCACCTGGCCCGCCTTGGGGTCCTTCTCAGCCATGCGCCCCGGTTCCTTCGTGTCTTCCCTTGATGGCGCGAGGGATGCCCGAAATCGGGCCGCGTCGCCAGGGGGCGCCCGCGGCCCGGGGGGCGAGCCGCCTCAGGGCCCGAGCACGACCTCGGCCTGCACCCGCACGGTCACGGCGATGTCCTCCGCCTCGGCCGACGGCGCCGAGGCGCGCGCGGCCATCATCGGCGCGGCGGCAGGGGCGC
>JAIEOO010000214.1 GCA_019750475.1 Acetobacteraceae bacterium
GCGCCGAATTCCGGGACGACCGCCGCCCGCCGCGCGACGACCGGGGTCGGGATGACCGGGGCCGCGACGAGCGGGGCCGCGACGACCGGGGCCGGGACGACCGCCGCGACCGCCGCGACCGCGACGACATGGGCCCGTCCGTGCGCGGCTTCGGCGACAGCATCCCCGCCTTCATGCTCATCCCCATCCCGCGCCCGCGCCGCCAGCCGGCCGAGCCGGCGCAGGACCAGGGCGAGACCGACGCCGCCGCGTGAGGCGGGGCGGCCTGAACCGACCGCCCTGCCCTTTTGCCCCGCGGGGTGGTAACCTGCCCCGCCATGAGGGGGCCGCGCGGGACGCGGCCCTTTTCCGCTTCGGCAGCGCCACGACATGAGGCACCGGCCGAGGCACGCCTGAGGAAGCACGCCATGAACGTCCTGACGCCCGTCTCCGTCCCCCACAAGGCCGCCAAGCCCCAGTTCAACTGGGAGGACGCGCTGCTGCTCGACGAGCAGCTCACGGAAGACGAGCGGATGATCCGCGACGCCGCCCGCGCCTTCTGCCAGGACCGGCTGATGCCCGGCGTGCTGATGGCGAACCGCACCGAGACCTTCGACCGCTCCATCATGAACGCCTTCGGGGAGCAGGGCTTCCTGGGCGCGACGCTCGATGGCTATGGCTGCGCCGGCGTCTCCTACGTCGCCTACGGCCTCATCGCGCGCGAGGTCGAGCGCGTGGACAGTGGCTACCGCTCGGCGTTCAGCGTGCAGTCCTCGCTGGTCATGTTCCCGATCCACGCCTACGGCTCGGAAGCGCAGAAGGAGAAGTTCCTGCCCAAGCTGCGCACCGGCGAGTGGGTGGGCTGCTTCGGCCTGACCGAGCCCGATGCCGGCTCCGACCCCTCCTCCATGCGGACGCGGGCGAAGAAGGTGGATGGCGGCTACATCCTCAACGGGTCCAAGACCTGGATCACCAACTCCCCCATCGCCGATGTCTGCGTGGTGTGGGCCAAGGACGACGAGGGCACGCTGCGCGGCTTCCTGGTGGAGCGCGGCTTCAAGGGCCTGACCACGCCGAAGATCGAGGGCAAGTTCAGCCTCCGCCCCTCGGTCACCGGCATGATCATGCTGGAGGACGTCTTCGTCCCCGACGAGAACATGCTGCCCGGCGTGAAGTCCCTCGCCGGCCCCTTCTCCTGCCTCAACCGCGCGCGCTACGGCATCGCCTGGGGCGTGCTCGGCGCGGCTGAGTTCTGCTGGCACGCGGCCCGGCAATACACGCTGGACCGCAAGATGTTCGGCCGGCCGCTCGCCAACACGCAGCTCATCCAGAAGAAGCTCGCGGACATGCAGACCGAGATCGTCCTCGGCCAGCAGGCGGCGCTCCGCGTCGGCCGCCTCTTCGACGAGCACAAGGCCGCGCCCGAGATGATCTCGCTGATCAAGCGCAACAACTGCGGCAAGGCGCTCGACATCGCGCGGGTGGCGCGGGACATGCACGGCGGCAACGGGATCGTGGACGAGTACCACGTCATCCGCCACGTCATGAACCTCGAGACCGTGAACACCTACGAGGGCACGCATGACGTGCACGCCCTCATCCTCGGCCGCGCCCAGACTGGGCTGAACGCCTTTGGCTGAGCCGCGACGCTGACGGCCGAACTCGCCTCGGTCGAGGAGGTGGGGCGCGCCATCGCCGGCGCCCTCACCCCGGCCTTCCTGCTGGCGGGCACGGCCGGGATGCTCAACGTCATGTCGCAGCGCCGGAATCGCATCGTGGACCGGCTGCTCGCCACGCATGACGCCGGCGACCCGCATGACCACCTGGGCGCGCTCTACGCCCGCGCGCGCCTCGCGCTCTGGGCCATGATGGGCTGCATCCTCGCCTCGATCCTCGTGGCCTTGCTCGTCGCCCTCTCCTTCGTCGCGAAGCTCCATGGCTGGGCGGCCGGGCCGCTCGTCACCGTTCTGATGCTGGGTGCCATGGCGGCGCTGGCGGCCGGCCTCCTCTGCTTCCTGGCCGAAGCCACGCTCGCGCGCGGCGACGTGCCCCCGCCCCGATGACGGCGCTCCGCATCACGGGGCTCGGCGCGGGCGGGGACGGCATCGCCGAGGACGGCACCTTTGTCCCCTTCGCCCTGCCGGGCGAGGTGGTCGAGGCCGAGGCCGCCGGGAAGGGCCGCGCGAAGGCGCTCCGCTGGCTGACCGAGAGCCCGGACCGCGCGGCTCCTCCCTGCCCGCGCTTCGGCCCCTGCGGCGGCTGCACCCTCCAGCACTTGGCCGAGCCCGCCTATCTCGCCTGGAAGCGCGGCCTGCTGGTCGAGGCGCTGGAGCGCGCGGGCTGCGCCGACGCGCCCGTCGCGCCCCTGGCCGTCAGCCCGCCCAACAGCCGCCGCCGCGCCGATCTCGGCGTCGTGCGGGAGCGCGACGGGACGGTGCGCCTCGGCTTCCACACCCGCGGCGGGCGGGAGCTGGTGGACATCTCGCCCTGCCGGATCCTCCGGCCGGAACTGCTCCACCTGCTGCCGCGCCTCGCCGAGCTGCTGCGCGGGCTCCAGGCGCTGCGGGGCGAGGGTTCGGCGGTGCTGAACCTGCTCGACACCGGGCCCGACCTGCTGCTCCGCACCGACGCGGCGCTGACGCCGCGCGACCGCCAGCTCCTCGGCACGCTCGGCCTGCGCCGCGTCGCCTGGGCGCTGCGCGACGCCCTGCCCGAGACGGCGGCGATGACCGAAGCCCCGCACATGACCTTCGGCGGCGTCGCCGTCACGCCCCCCGCGGGCGGCTTCCTCCAGGCGACGGCGGAGGGCGAGGCCGCCATCACCGCCGCCGTGCTGGCGGGCCTGCCGAAGCCGAAGAAGGGCATGCTGGTCGCCGATCTCTACGCCGGGGCAGGCACGCTCTCGCTTCCGCTGGCGCAGCACGCGCGGGTGCTGGCCTATGAAGGCTCGGCCGATGCCGTCGCCGCGCTCGATGCCGCATCCCGCAAGATCGGCCAGCGGGTGAAAGCCGAGAAGCGCGACCTCGCGAACCGCCCCCTCCTCGCGCGGGAGCTGGACGCGCTCGACGCCGCCGTGCTCGACCCGCCCTACGCCGGCGCGGCGGAGCAGGTGGCGCAGATCGCGCGCTCGAAGCTGCGGCGCGTCATCTACGTCTCCTGCAACCCGGCCGCCCTGACGCGGGACCTGCGCGTGCTGCGCGGGGCGGGCTTCGCGGTCCAGGCCGCGACCCCGGTGGACCAGTTCCGTTGGACGGCCCATCTCGAAAGCGTCATTGCACTGGCGCGTTGAAACCCCTTAACCATTCGGCCTCCCGACCCAGTTGAGGCGGGAGAGAGGGAGACAACGGATCCATGGCCACGCGCCGCACGCTCTTCGCCGGCTCCGCCGGCATCGCCGCCGCCCTGTCCCTGCCGGCGGCTGTCCGCGACGCCGCGGCCCAGGGGGCGGCAGCCCCCGCACCCGCCCAGGCCCCCGGCTTCTACCGCTTCCGCGTCGGCGGCTGGACCGTCACCACCGTGCATGACGGCTTCTTCCGCCGCCCGCTCGAAGGCTTCGTGCGCAACGCGCCACTCGCCGAGGTGCAGGCGATCCAATCGGCCTCCTTCCTGCCGACCGACACCATCACCATCCCCTTCACGATCACCTTCGTGCAGCGCGGCGACGTGCTGGCGGTGTTCGACGCCGGCAACGGCGTGACGCCGGCGGGCGCCACGCAGGGCCGCATGATCGCCAACATGGCGGCGGCCGGCATCGATCCGGCCCGCGTCACCCATGTGATCCACAGCCACTTCCACGGCGACCACATCAACGGGCTCCTGAACGGCGAAGGCGGCCGCGCCTTCCCGAACGCGCGCGTCCTCGTGCCCGCGCCCGAATGGGCGTGGTGGACCGAAGCCGGCAACGAGAGCCGCACGCCGGAAGGCCAGCGCCCGACCTTCGCCAACGTGCAGCGCCGCTTCGCGCCCTATCAGGGCGCGGTCCAGCCCTTCACCCCGGGCGGCGAGGTGCTGCCCGGCATCGCCTCGGTCGCGGCCCACGGGCACACGCCGGGCCACACCGTGTTCCGCGTCCATGACGGAAACGAGCAGTTCATGTTCCTGGCCGACCTGACGAACCGGCCCGAATTCATGATGCCGCGTCCCGACTGGCAGATCGTGTTCGACCTCGACGCCGACGCCGCCTCCGCGACGCGCCGTCGCGTGCTCGACATGGTGGCGACCGACCGCATCCGCGTCACCGGCTATCACTATCCCTTCCCGGCGCAGGGCTTCGTCGCGCGCCAGGGGGACGGCTTCCGCTTCGTCCCCGGCGACTGGTCCTCGCAGGTCTGATCCACCGCATGGGAGGCGGGGAGCCAACCCCGCCCCCGCCGACGAGGCAGGCACGGCTTCCCCCCCCCAGCAGGAGATCACGTCCATGAATCGCCGCACCACCCTCGGCGCAGCCCTCGCCGCGCCCGCGCTGCTCGCCGCCAGGCCCGCGCTGGCGCAGCCCGCCGCTGCGCCGGCTCCAGGGCCGGCCCCAGGCCCGGCGCAGGCGCCCGGCTTCTATCGCTTCCGTGTCGGCGAGATCGTCGTCACGACGGTCTATGACGGCTTCGTCCGCCGGAACGACATCCGCACGCAGCTTGGCATCAACGCGACGCCGGACGAGATCCAGGCGGTGCTCGACGCCAACGGGCTGCCGGCCACGGGCATCCAGAACCCCTACATCGTCACCTTCCTCCAGACGCCGCGCGGCGTGGTCGCGCTCGACGCCGGCACCGGCGCGGGGCAGCTCGGCCCGGGCACCGGCCTCATGCCGCAGAACATGGCCGCCGCCGGAATCCGGCCCGAGGACGTGACGCTGGTGTGCGTCAGCCACTTCCACGGCGACCACATCACGGGCCTGACCACGGCCGAGAACCAGCCCTTCTTCCCCAACGCCGAAATCGCCGTGCCCGCGCGGGAATGGGCCTGGTTCAGCGACGAGGCGAACGCCGCGCGCTCGCCGCAGCAGCAGCGCGGGACCTTCCCCAACACGCAGCGCCGCTTCGGCCCGCTGCGCGCCCGCATGCGCGTCTTCGAAGGCGAGCCGGAGGTCGCGCCCGGCATCCGCGCCATCGCGACGCCGGGCCATACGCCCGGGCACACGGCCTACCACATCGCCTCGGGCAACGAGCAGATGTTCTACACGGCCGACGCCTCCAGCCGGCCGGACATCTTCCTGCGGCAGCTCGGCTGGTGGTCCATGTTCGACTTCGACGGCCAGATGGCGATCGAGACGCGCCGCCGCCTGTTCGACCGCATCGCGGCCGAACGCGCGCTGATGACGGCGTACCACTTCACCTTCCCCGGCGCCGGCCGCGTCGTGCGGGACGGAAACGCCTTCCGCTTCGTCCCGGTGGAGTGGTCCTCGGCCGTCTGACGCGGACGGGAGGGGGCCCACCCCCCTCCCAAGCGCGGCGCAGCCGTGGCACCTCTCGCCCAAACGGAGGAACCGCCATGACCGTCGCGCGCCGCGCCCTGCTCGCCACACCCCTGCTCGCCGCGCCGACCCTGGCGGCGGCGCAAGGCGCATGGCCCTCCGGCCCCGTCCGCATCGTCGTGCCCTTCGCGCCCGGCGGCAGCACGGACGCCGTCGCGCGCCTCGCCTCGCCCGGCCTCGCGCAGCGCCTCGGCGCCTCGGTCGTCATCGAGAACCGCTCGGGCGCCGCCGGCAGCCTCGGCACGCAGGCGGTCGCGCAGGCGCGGCCCGACGGGAACACCTGGCTGCTGACCTTCGACAGCCACGCGACCCTGCCGTCCCTGCTGCCCAACCTGCCCTTCGACCTGACGCGCGACCTCGACCCCGTGCTGCTGATCGGCGGCGCGCCCTACGTGATCGCGACGCGGCCGGACAAGCCCTATCGCAGCCTCGCCGACATCGTGAACGCCGCCCGCGCCCGGCCGGACGCCATCAACTACGGCAGCACCGGCAACGGCACGATCGGCCACCTGACGATGATCCTGCTCGGCGCGCGGGCCAATGCGCGCATGGCGCACGTGCCGTACCGCGGCGGCGGCCTCGCCGTGAACGACACCGTCGCCGGCCATGTCGAGATGATGATCGGCTCGGCCGCCCTCGTCGCGCCGCACGTCGCCGCCGGCACGCTGCGCCCCGTGGTGCAGTTCGGCCCCGAGCGCCTGCCCGCCCTCCGCGAGATTCCGACCGCCGTCGAGAGCGGCTTCCCCGGCCTCGAAGCCGAAGCCTGGTGGGGCGTCTTCGCCCCGCACGGCACGCCCGCCCCCATCCAGGACCGCATGCGCACGGCCCTGACCGCGTCCTTCCAGGACGAACGCGTGATGCGGACGATGACCGACACCCAGCAAGCCCGCGTCGTCCTCGGCGGCGCCGACACGCTGCGCAGCTTCCTCGACCGCGAAATCGCCAAATGGGGCGCCGTCGTGCGCGAACATCGCATCCAGGCGGACTGACCGGCGCTGGGCGCTGCTGGGAGGTGCGCTGCCCCTCCCAGACCCTCCCCGCCAGGAACCTCAGGTTCCTGGACCTCCGGTTCCGTTGTTGGGGATTGGGGAGGGGGCATCACTGGAGCGACCTTGATCACGAGTGCTCGCTGCCCCCTCCCCAATCCCCAAAGGATTCGCAGGGGTCCGGGGAGCCCGTGGCTCCCCGGCGGAGGGGGTTTGGGGGAGGCGGAGCCTCCCCCAACAGCCGCCGCGCACCGGTTGGCGTCCCTGCCCGGCGATGGCAGAACGCGGGCAACGCTGAGGAATGACGCCCATGGACATGCCGCTGACGGCCGCTGACCCGCATGCCGAGATCCGGGAGGAGGTGCGCAAGCTCTGCGCGCGGTTTCCGGGCGAGTACTGGCGGGAGCTGGACGCGCGGCGCGGCTATCCGACGGAGTTCGTGAAGGCGCTGACCGAGGCGGGTTACCTGGGTGCGCTGATCCCGGAGGAGTTCGGGGGTGCGGGCCTGCCGCTGTCGGCCGCGGCCGCCATCCTCGAGACGGTGCAGGCCGAGGGCTGCAACGGCGCGGCCTGTCACGCCCAGATGTACATCATGGGCACGATCCTGCGGCATGGCAGTGCGGCCCAGAAGGCCAGGTATCTGCCCGGCATCGCGAGCGGCGAGCTGCGGCTCCAGGCCTTCGGCGTGACCGAGCCGACCTCGGGCACGGACACGACGGCGCTGCGGACGACGGCGCGGCGCGAGGGCGACAAGTGGATCGTCAACGGCCAGAAGATCTGGACCAGCCGCGCCGAGCATTCCGACCTGATGCTGCTGCTCGCGCGCACCACGCCGCGCGACCAGGTGGCGAAGAAGACGGACGGCCTCTCGACCTTCATCGTGGACATGCGGACGGTGCTCGGGAAGGGCCTGACGATCCGCCCCATCCGCACGATGATGAACCACAATTCCTGCGAGGTGTTCTTCGACAACATGGAGGTTCCGGCTGAGAACCTCGTCGGCGTCGAGGGCAAGGGCTTCCGCTACATCCTCGACGGGATGAACGCCGAGCGGCTGCTGATCGCGGCCGAGTGCATCGGCGACGCCAAGTGGTTCATCAACAAGGCCGTGGCCTACGCGAAGGAGCGCGTGCTGTTCGGCCGCCCGATCGGCCAGAACCAGGGCGTGCAGTTCCCCATCGCCCGCGCCTATGCCCAGATGCGCGCGGCCGAGGCCATCGTGCAGCGCGGCATCGAGAAGTTCGAGGCCGGGCTGCCCTGCGGCGAGGAGGCGAACATGGGCAAGATGCTCGCCGCCGAGGCGAGCTGGGCCGCGGGCGAGGCCTGCGTGCAGACCCATGGCGGCTTCGGCTTCGCCGAGGAATACGACATCGAGCGCAAGTTCCGCGAGACGCGGCTCTACCAGGTGGCGCCGATCAGCACGAACCTGATCCTGTCCTACCTGGGTGAGCATGTGCTGGGCATGCCGCGGAGCTACTGACCAGGCTTCCGCCACAATCGGCGGCCAGGGTGAAACGCTGAGGTGACCCGATGCGCCGCCTGATCCTCGCCGCCATCCTGTCCGTCCTGGCCTTGCCGGCCGCGGCGGAGCGCATCGTCGGCTGCCGCGCCGACCACGGCCCGGTGATCGCGGCCGCCTGGCGCGAGGCGGAGGCGCGGGTGGATGCGGCGATCCGCTTCCTCAACGCCAACCCGGACCATCCGCATGTGCGGGAGTGGTTCGGAACGACGCCCGCCCCGGCGATCCGGGGCGTCCTGAAGATCAGCCTCTACCGGTTGCAGCACGGGCGCCGGCCGGAGGTGGAGTGCCTGTCGGAGAAGGCTTGCGTCGGCGGCTTCTTCGCGACGGCCCGCTTCCAGCCGGAGCGGATCGGCCTCTGCCCCCGCTTCTTCGGGCCGGAGGGCCAGGTGGACCGGCGCTTCGGCATCCTGCTGCACGAGGTGACGCATCTCGCCGCCGGGACGCAGGATCGCGCCTACGGCCCCCGCGCCTCGCGCGAGCTGGCGCGGCGCAACCCGTCCGCGGCCGCGACCAACGCCGACAATTTCGAGTATTTCGTGGAGCTGCTGCCGGACGCCGCGGCCCCGCCCCCGGCCACGTCGAAGCAGCCGCGCTGATCGGCTCGCCAAGCCGCGGCCGGGATGGCAGAAGCGCGGCAGAAGACCAAACTGGAGGAGCCTCCATGACGCAGCTGTCCCGCCGGGCCCTGCTCGGTGCCGCCCTGGCCACGCCCGCCCTCGCGCAAGCCTGGCAGCCGAGCCGCACCGTCACCCTGCTGATCCCCTTCGCCGCCGGCGGAGCCACCGACGTGATGGGACGCCTCGCCGCCGGGCCGATGGCGCAGCGCCTCGGGCAGTCCGTCGTGGTCGAGAACATGCCGGGCGGCTCCGGCGCCGTCGCCGCGGCGCGGGTGGCCCGCAGCCCGGCTGACGGGCACATGCTGATCGTCGGCCATGTCGGCGTCTTCGCCTTCAACCAGCACCTGTTCAACCGCCTCGCCTACGACCCCATCAACGACTTCGTGCCGGTCGGCGAGATCGGCACCAACCCGATGGTGCTGCTGGTGTCGCGGCAGTCGGGCATCCAGAGCATCGCCCAGCTGCGGGAACGCGCCCGGACCGGGCGCATCACCATCGGCTCCTCGGGCGTCGGCACGACGCTGCACATGGGCGGCGTGATGCTGCAGAAGGCGGTGGGCGGCCAGGGCGACCTGATCCCGTACCGGGGCGGCGGGCCGGCCATCAACGACCTCCACGCGGGCGTTCTCGACGTGGTGGTGGACCAGGCGATCACGGCCATCCCGGCCATGGACGGCGGCGCGCGCGCACTGGCCGTCACGGGGCCCCGCCGCCTGCCGCGCATCCCCGACGTGCCGACGACGACGGAGGCGGGGCTGCCCGCGCTCGACCTCTCGGTGTGGAACATCATCGCCGCGCCGCGCGGCACGCCGGCCAACATCGTCAACACCCTGGCGGAGGCGCTGAGCCACGCCCTCGACGACGCGACGGTGCGCCAGCGCTTCGCCACCTACTCGGCCATCGCGCCCGAGGGCGCGGCGCGCGGGCCCGAGGCGGCGGCCGCGCTCGTCCGGCGCGAGAGCCAGCGCTGGGGCGAGTTCATCCGCGGCGCCGGCATCGAGCGCGAAGGCTGACATGGCGGGCTCCAAGCCCCTCGCGGGCCTCCTCGTCGTCTCGATGGAGCAGGCGGTGGCCGCGCCGACCTGCTCGGTGAAGCTGGCCGACGCCGGTGCCCGCGTCATCAAGATCGAGCGCGCCGAGGGCGACTTCGCCCGCGGCTACGACGCCGCCTGCAACGGCCTCTCCACCTACTTCGTCTGGCTGAACCGGGGGAAGGAGAGCGTCGTCCTCGACATCAAGACGCCCGAGGACAAGGCGCTGCTCGCCGCGCTGCTGGCGAAGGCGGATGTGTTCATCCAGAATCTCGCGCCCGGCGCCATGGCGCGCGCCGGCTTCGGCTCGGCGGAGCTGCGCGCCAAGCACCCGCGCCTCATCACCGTGGACATCTCCGGCTACGGGGAGGAGGGCGAATACGCCGCGATGAAGGCCTATGACCTGCTGGTCCAGGCCGAGAGCGGGCTCTGCGCCGTCACCGGCCGCGCCGAGGGGCCGGGCCGCGTCGGCGTGTCCGCCTGCGACATCGCCTGCGGGATGAACGCCCACGCCGCCGTGCTGGAGGCGCTGATCGAGCGCGGCATCACCGGGCGCGGCAAGGGCATCGCCGTCAGCCTGTTCGACGGCATGGCGGATTGGATGAACGTGCCGCTCCTCTACTTCGAGGGCACGGGCAAGGCGCCGTCGCGCATCGGCCTGGCCCATCCCTCCATCTGCCCCTATGGCGCCTTCGACACGGCCGATGGCGCGCTCGTGCTCATCTCCATCCAGAACGAGCGCGAATGGGCCGATCTCTGCGCGAAGTTCCTCGACGAGCCCGACCTGCCGCGGCGCGAGGGCTTTCGTTCCAACGTCGAGCGCGTGGCGAACCGGGCGATGGTGGACGCGCATGTGGCGGCGACGTTCCGAACGATGTCGAGGGATGCCTGCGCGCAAAAGCTGCGCGCGGCCAACGTGGCCTACGGCTTCGTCAACGGCGTGGACGGGCTCTCGACGCACCCGGCGCTGCGCCGGGTGACGCTGCAGACGGAGCGCGGCCCGGTGCCCGTGGCGGCCCCGGCCGCCCGCTTCGACGACGGCCCGCGCGAACTCGGCCCCGTGCCGTCGCTCGGCGCGCACACCGAGGCCGTGCGGCGCGAGTTCCGGCCCGCCGCGGCGGCGGAATGACGGCCGCCGGTTCACGCCGCCGGGGCTTCGCCCGCCGGCGATCGGCGACGGGACAGGCGCGATGAACGCCTACGACCTCGCCGGACAGGTGGCGGTCGTCACCGGGGGGGCGCGCGGCCTCGGCCTCGCCATCGCCGAGCGGCTGCTGGCGTCGGGCGCGCGTGTCTCGCTCTGGGACATGGACGGGACGGAGGCCGCCGCCCAGGCCAACCGCCTCGGCTGCCACGGCACGGCCTGCGACGTGACCGATCAGGCCTCGGTCGAGGCGGCGCTGGCCGGGACGGAAGCGGCGCTCGGCCCCGTCGGCACGCTCATCGCCAATGCCGGCATCACCGGGCCCAACCACCTGGCCGAGGACTATCCGGTGGATGCGTGGCGCCGGGTGATCGAGGTGGACCTCATCGGCGTCTATCTCTGCTGCCGCGCGGTGCTGCCGGGGATGCGGGCGCGCGATTTCGGGCGGATCGTCGCCATCGCCTCGATCGCGGGGAAGGACGGCAACCCCAACGCCTCGGCCTATTCGGCGGCGAAGGCGGGCGTCATCGGCCTCGTGAAGTCGCTCGGCAAGGAAACGGCGATGACGGGCATCCGCGTCAACGCCATCACCCCCGCCGCCGTCGAGACCGAGCTGTTCCGGCAGATGACGGCGGAGCAGATCGCCTGGATGAAGTCGAAGATTCCCATGGGCCGCTTCGGCCTGCCGGGGGAGGTCGCGGAGATGGCGGCCTTCCTCTGCTCGCCGGGCGTCAGCTTCTCGACTGGCGCGGTGTTCGACTGCTCGGGCGGCCGCGCCGTCTACTGAAACTGCCAGGGCAGCTCGTCCGGGTAGTCCACGCTCACGAAGGTCAGGCCCTCGGGCGGGGCGGTCTGGCCGGCCAGGCGCCGGTCCCGCCCGTCCAGCACGGCGCGCGGCCAGGAGACGGGCCGGCGCCCCAGCCCGACCTCGACCAGCGTGCCGACGAGGTTGCGCACCTGATGGTGCAGGAAGGACCGCGCCTCGGCGCGGATCACCACCTCCTCGCCCGCCCGCGTCACGTCGAGCCGGTCGAGGGTGCGCAGCGCCGACTCCGCCTGGCAGGAGGCCGCCCGGTACGCCGAGAAGTCGTGCCTGCCGAGGAGCCCCTGCGCCGCCTCGTGCATCGCCGCGGCGTCGAGCGGGCGCGGATGGTGCCAGACGAGCCCCGCCTCCAGCGCCGGCCGCGCGGCGCGGTTCAGGATGCGGTAGCGGTAGCGGCGCTTCACCGCCGAGAAGCGGGCGGACCACCCTTCGGGCACGGCGGCCGCCGCGCGCACGCTCATCGGGTGCGGCTTGGTGTGGAAGTCGAGCGCGGCGCGGATGCGGGCGGGCGGCAGCTCCGCCGCGACGGCCAGTTCCACCACCTGCCCCTCGGCATGGACGCCGCTGTCGGTGCGCCCCGCCGCCACGGCCACGGGCTCCACCCCGTTGTTGAGCTTCGCCGCCGCCTCCTCCAGCACCTGCTGCACGCTGACCAGGCCGGGCTGGCGCTGCCACCCGACGAAGCCCGCGCCGTGATAGGCGATCAGCAGCCCGACCCTGGTCAAGCGAGGCGCGTGCCCGGGCGCAGGGCGTAGCCGCGCCGAAACGCCTCGGCGTCCGCCGCGCCGCGGCCGGCCCGCTGGATACGCGTGACGGCGAGCGCCCCTTCCCCGCAGGCCACGCGCAGGCCCGGTCCGGGGAGGACCTCTCCGGGCGCGCCGGAGCCCTCGCAGGGCTCGGCGGCCAGGATGCGCAGCACCTCCTCGCCGTGGCGCGTGGTGGTGCCGGGCCAGGGGTTCAGCGCCCGCACGCGACGGTCCAGCACGGCGGCAGGCCGCGCCCAGTCGAGCGCCGCATCGGCCTTGGTGAGCTTGGGCGCGTAGGTCGCGCCGTCCTCCGGCTGGGGCTGCGCGGGCGGATCCTGCGCCAGCGCCTCCAGGATCAGCCGCGCGCCCATCGCCGCCAGCGCGTCGTGCAACTCGGGCGTGGTGGCGCGCGGGCCGATGGCGACGCGGTCCTTCAGCAGCATGGGCCCGGTGTCGAGGCCTTCCTCCATCCGCATGATGGTGATGCCCGTCTCGGCATCGCCCGCCAGGATCGCGGCGTGGATGGGCGCCGCGCCGCGCCAGCGCGGCAGCAGGCTCGCATGGATGTTGAGGCAGCCGCGGCGCGGCGCCTCCAGCATGGCGGGCGGCAGGATCAGCCCGTAGGCGGCGACGACCGCGGCGTCGAGGTCGAGGGCGCGGAAGGCCGCGTGCTCCGCCTCGTCGCGCCGGACGCGCGCCGGCGTGCGGACGGGCAGCCCGAGTTCCAGCGCGGCGCGGTGCACCGGGCAGGGCGTCTCCTTCTGGCCGCGATGGGCCGGCCGCGGCGGCTGGGCGTAGACGCAGGCGATCTCATGCCCGGCCGCGTGCAGGGCGCGGAGCGCCGGCACGGCGAAATCGGGGCTGCCCATGAAGGCGAGGCGCATCGTCAGTCCTCGCGCGCCTTGGCCTTCTGCTCCTTCGCGAGCTTGCGCAGCAGCATGTTGCGCTTCAGCGCCGAGAGGTAGTCCACGAAGAGCTTCCCATCGAGGTGATCCACCTCGTGCTGGAGGCAGGTGGCGAGCAGCCCGTCGGCCTCCATCTCGCGCTTGGTGCCGTCCAGCTCCTGCCAGCGGGCCTTCACCCGTGCCGGACGCTCGACATCGGCGTATTGGCCGGGCAGCGAGAGGCAGCCTTCCTCCCGCACCTCCCTCTCCTGGCTGACGGCGACGATCTCAGGGTTGACCAGCACCATCGGGGCGCGCGGCTCGTCCTTGCCGGCGAGGTCCACCACGACGAGGCGCAGCAGCTCCCCCAGCTGCGGCGCGGCGAGGCCGATGCCGGGCGCGGCATACATCGAGGCCAGCATCCGCGGCGCCAGCGCGCGGACCGCGTCGGCATCGGCAGCGGTGACCGGCCGCGCCTTCTGCCGCAGCCGCGCGTCGGGAAAGATCAGGATGGGGAGGAGTTCGTCGGCCATGGGTGAGCCGGGAGGTAGCGCCGCGGGCCCCTTGCCGCAACTCGCGCGGCTTTC
This sequence comes from Acetobacteraceae bacterium, assembly GCA_019750475.1. Lineage (GTDB taxonomy): Bacteria > Pseudomonadota > Alphaproteobacteria > Acetobacterales > Acetobacteraceae > Roseococcus. Next base: position 13,787 of record JAIEOO010000214.1, read on the forward strand.
CATGTTGCGGTCAAGCCCCGCCTCGGTGAGGGGGGATGACCGCGCCGCCCGCTGGTCCCTGGGGGCGCCTGCTCCGGAGGTTTCCGCCCTGATGTCCCGCCCCTCCGTCTTCGGATCGCCCCTCTTCCTCGGCTTCGATCATCTCGAGCAGATGCTCGACCGGGTGCAGAAGAACGCCGACGGCTACCCGCCGTACAACATCGAGCAGCTCGGCCAGGCGCGGCTGCGGATCACGCTCGCCGTCGCCGGCTTCTCGATGGACGACCTCGCCATCACGCAGGAGGACAACCAGCTTGTCATCCGCGGCCGCCAGCGCGACGAGAGCGAGGGGCGCGTCTTCCTCCACCGCGGCATCGCCGCGCGGCAGTTCCAGCGCGCCTTCGTGCTGGCCGAGGGGATCGAGGTGGAAGGCGCCTTCCTCGACAACGGGCTGCTGCACATCGACCTGATGCGTCCCATGCCGGAGGTGCGGGTCCGCAACATCCCCATTGCCCGCGCCACCACCGGCGCGCCGCAGCGGCTCCGCCCCGTGCCCAGGGAAGATTGATCCCCACGACAGTTTTCCGCTCCACTCCGCTGCGCTCCGTTCCGCGAAAAACCGCCGCGGGGGCCCCGTTTGGCGCCATCGTCTGCTAAGGGGCACTCGTTGGCGCGGCAAAGCCGCGCCGCCGACCGAAGCGGCCCGTGGATCGCGGACGTCCGTGCTACCGGTGCGACCGAATGCTGATTGGCCGCGGGCTAGCCGTTAGACGCCTCACCGCCTTCGTTTCCGCCGGCGCCGCGGACGCCCGCGATCCGAGGCCCGGTCCGGTCGGCGGCGCGGCTTTGCCGCGCCAACGGGTGCCTGCCCGCAAGACGTAGCACCAATCCGGGGCCCCCGCGGCGACTTCGGCCGGAGCGGAGCGAAGCGCAGCGTAGGGCGAAGGCGTCGTGGGGATGCTACTCCGCTGCCATCGCGGGCACGTCGAGGACCTCCTCGAACTCGTTGACCGCGTTGATCTCGGTGCCCATCGAGATGTTGGTCACGCGCTCCAGGATGAACTCGATGACGACCGGCACCTGGTGCTCGTCCATCAGGGCGCGGGCGCGGTCGAATGCCTCGGCGAACTCGTTGGGCGACTTCACCCGGATGGCCTTGCAGCCGAGGCCCTCGGCGACGGCCACGTGGTCCACGCCGTAGCCCGGCTCGGCGTCGCCCGCGGCGTTGACGTTGTCGAAGGCGAGGCTGACCTCGAAATCCATCTGCAGGCCGCGCTGCGCCTGGCGGATGAGGCCGAGATAGGAGTTGTTCACCACCACGTGCAGATAGGGCAGCTTGTGCTGCGCGCCGACCGCCAGCTCCTCGATCAGGAACTGGAAGTCGTAGTCGCCGGAGATGGCGACGATCTCCTTCTCCGGCAGGGCGGCGCGCACGCCGAGGGCCGCGGGAAGCGTCCAGCCGAGCGGCCCCGCCTGGCCGCAATTGATCCAGTTGCGCGGCTGGTACACGCGCAGCAGCTGCGCCGCCATGATCTGCGAGTTGCCGATGGTTGTGACGAAGCAGGTGTCCCGACCGAAGGCGGCGTTGATCTCCTGGAAGACGCGCTGCGGCTTGAGCGGCACCTGGTCGAAATGCGTCCTGCGCTGCATGGTCCGCTTGCGGTGCAGGCATTCGGCCGCCCAGGCGCTGCGGTCGGGCAGGGTTCCGGCGGCTGCCATCTCCCGCGCCACCTCGACGAACAGGGCGAGCGCGGCGCCGGCGTCGGAGACGATGCCGAAATCGGGCGCGAAGACGCGGCCGATCTGCGTCGGCTCGATGTCCACATGGATGAAGCGCCGCCCGGCCGTGTAGGTCTCGACGCTGCCGGTGTGGCGGTTCGCCCACCGGTTGCCGATGCCGAGGACGAAGTCGGCGGCGAGCATGGTGGCGTTGCCGTAGCGATGGCTGGTCTGGAGCCCGCACATCCCCGCCATCAGCGGGTGGTCATCGGGGATGGAGCCCCAGCCCATCAGCGTCGGGATGACGGGGATGCCGGTGACCTCGGCGAATTCGGTCAGCAGCTCCGACGCATCGGCGTTGATGACGCCGCCGCCCGCGACGATCAGCGGGCGCTCGGCCGTCGCCAGCATCGCCATGGCGCGTTCCACCTGCGCCCGCGTCGCGGCGGGCTTGTAGACCGGCAGCGGGGCGTAGGTCCCGATGTCGAACTCGATCTCCGCGAGCTGCACGTCGAGCGGCAGGTCGATCAGCACCGGCCCGGGCCGGCCCGAGCGCATGACGTGGAAGGCCTTCTGGATGGCCATCGGCACCTGGTAGGGCTCCATCACCGTGGTCGCCCATTTCGTCACGGGTGCGGCGATGGCGGCGATGTCCACCGCCTGGAAATCCTCCTTGTGCAGCTTGGCGCGCGGTGCCTGGCCGGTGATGCACAGGATGGGGATGCTGTCGGCGATGGCGGAGTAGAGGCCGGTGATCATGTCCGTGCCCGCCGGGCCCGAGGTGCCGATGCACAGCCCGATATTGCCCGGGGCGGCGCGGGTGTAGCCCTCGGCCATGTGGGACGCGCCTTCGACGTGGCGCGCCAGCACGTGGCGGATCGTCCCGCGCCGGTGCATCGCCGAATAGAACGGGTTGATGGCGGCCCCCGGGACGCCGAAGCCGCAGGTGATCCCCTCCCGCTCCAGCACCAGCACCGCCGCATCCACTGCCCGCATCCGCGCCATGGTGATCTCCTCTCGGGTTTCCCTGGGCGTTTGAATGACACGCTGACCAGCGAACGGGCAATTTTTTCAGAAGTCTTTTTTGCGATGCGGAAAAATCGCGGCGGACGCTTGGGATTCCTTGCGAAAAGGTTTTTCGCCGCGATAGATTTTTCCGGATGCCAAAAATAAATTCTGCCCGCCCCGCCCCACCCCCCCTCCCGGCGGAGCCCGCGAAGCGCCTGCGCGGCCGCCCCCGGAGCAGCAGCGCCGCGCCCGACGCGGCCGGCGTGCAGTCCGTCGAGCGCGCCGCGCTGCTCCTCCGCCTCGTCGCCGAGGGCAACGGCCTCGCCCTGACGGAGGTGGCGGAACAGGCGCGCCTGCCGGCCTCGACCGCCTATCGCATGCTCACCACGCTCGAGGCGCAGGGCATGGTAGAATTCGCCGAGCGCGAGCAGCTCTGGTTCATCGGCCTCGAGACCTTCCGCATCGGCAGCGCCTTCCTGCGCCGGCGCAAGCTGGCCGAGCAGGGGCGCCAGGTCATCCAGGCCCTGATGACCGAGTCCGGGGAGACGGCGAGCCTCGGCGTCGCCGAGGCGCTGGGCGTCGTCTTCATCAGCCAGGTCGAGACGCATGAGGCGATCCGGGCCTTCTTCCGCCCCGGCACCCAGACGCCCTACCACTGCTCCGGCATCGGCAAGGCCGTGCTGGCCTGGATGCCGCCGGCGCGGCTCGACGCGCTGCTGGGCCGCGGGCGCCTGGCGGGCTTCACGCCCGCGACGCTCACCACCCGCGCCGCCCTGGCCGAGGACCTGGCGCGGACCCGCGCGCGCGGCTTCGCCGTGGACGACGAGGAGCGCCACCGCGGCATGCGCTGCGTCGCGGCCGCCGTCTTCAACGAATTCGCGGAACCGATCGGCGGCGTCTCCGTCTCGGGGCCCACGGTGCGGATGGACGATCCGCGGGTCGCCGAGATCGGGCCGCGCGTGCGGGAAGCGGCCGCGCGGCTGACGCGGGCGATGGGCGGCCGCGCGCCGGCGCCGGAATAGCGCGACCCGCCGCCCCGACCGCGGGCGGAGGTGCGGGCGCGGGATCGCCCTGACCGAAACCGGTCAGGGCATGACGCCACGTCGGCAGCGGCTTCGGCCTGACGACAGTCGGGGCGGAACCGCTGTAGCCTCCCGGCCATGCAGCCCCTCCCGCTTCCCGCCGGCATCCGCTCCCGCCACATGGAGGGCGTCAACGGCCTCCGCGTCCATCTGCTCGAAGCGGGGCAGGAAGGCCGCCCGCTCCTCCTCCTGCTGCACGGCTTTCCGGAGCTCGCCTATTCCTGGCGGAAGGTGATGCTCCCGCTGGCGGAGGCGGGCTTCCACGTCGTCGCGCCCGATCAGCGCGGCTACGGGCGCACCACCGGCGCCGATGCGCGCTACGAGGGCGACCTCGCGCAGTTTCGCCTCGTCAACCTGGCGCGCGACGCGCTGGCGCTGGTCCAGGCGCTGGGCCATGAGCAATGCTCGCTGGTGGGCCACGATTTCGGCTCGGTCGTCGCCTCCTACGCCGCGCTCGTCCGTCCCGACGTGTTCCGCCGCGTCTGCCTGATGTCGGCGCCCTTCGCCGGCATCCCGAAGGCGCCGGCGCGCGACGTGAGCGACGACCTCGCGGCGCTCGGGCGGAAGCACTACCACTGGTACTGTTCGACGCCCGAGGCGGCGCGGGACATGGACAGCCCCCCGGAGGGCCTCGCGGCCTTCTTCCGCGCCTACTACCACATGAAGGGCGGCGCCTGGCCCGAGAACCGGCCGGAGCCGCTGCGCGAATGGAGCGCGGCCGAACTCGCGCGGCTGCCGCACTACTACGTGATGCCGGCCGGCGCCTCGATGCCCGAGGCCTGCGCCCCGGCGCGGGGCATCCGCGACCCGTGGCTGACGGACGAGGAGCTCGCGGTCTATGTCGGCGAGTATGGCCGCACCGGCTTCCAGGGCGGGCTGAACTGGTACCGCATCCGCACGAGCGGCCGGTTCGAGGCGGATCTCGGCCTGTTCAGCGGGCGGCGGATCGAGTGCCCCGCGGCCTTCATCGCCGGCGCCCATGACTGGGGCATCCGCCAGGCGCCCGGCGCGCTGGAGCGCATGGCGACCGAGGCCTGCGCCGATTGGCGCGGCACGCACCTGATCGAGGGCGCCGGCCACTGGGTCCAGCAGGAGGCGCCCGAGGCCGTCATCGCCCACCTCCTAGGCTTCCTGCGGAGCTGAAGCCCGATTCCAGCCGGCGGCGATCGGCGGTAGAGAGTGGAAAACCCGAAACGTCCGCCGGAACGCCCGCCATGAACGCCTCGCGCCGCGCCCTCCTCGCCTCGCCGCTCCTCGCGGTGCCCGCCATCGCGCGGGCGCAGGGCCAGCCCCTTCGGCTGATCGTCCCCGCCCCGCCCGGCGGCAGCACCGACATCCTCGCCCGCGTGCTCACCGAGCGGGCCTCGGCGCTGCTGGGCCTCACCCTCGTCGTGGACAATCGCGGCGGGGCGGGCGGCATCATCGGCACCGAGGCCGCGGCCCGCGCCCCGGCCGACGGCATGACGCTGGTGCTCGGCCACAACCAGACCCACGCCAGCAACCAGTGGATGGCGCGGAACCTGCCCTACCACGTGATCGACAGCTTCGAGGCCGTGGCCCGGCTGGCGACCGTGCACCACGCCACCGTGGTGCCGGCGAATTCGCGGGCCCGCACCATGGCGGACCTGATCGCCATGGGCCGCAGCGGCAACCGCGTCTCCTACGCCTCGTCCCAGGCCGGCTCGGCCAGCCACGTCATCGCCGAGACGCTGGTGCGCCGCGCCGGGATGGACGCGACGCATGTGCCCTATCGCGGCGGCGGGCCGGCCACGCAGGACACGGTCGCGGGCGTCGTGGACTTCTACGTCTCCACCTGGCCGGGTGTCGTGAACCTCGTGCGGGAGGGGCGGCTGCGCGCGCTCTCCATCGGCGCCCCGGCCCGGATCGAGGGCTTCCCCGACCTGCCCACCACGGCCGAGGCAGGCGTGCCCTTCATGGCGGTGGATGCGTGGTTCGGCCTGTTCGCCCCGCGCGGCACGGCGCCGCAGACGGTGCAGCGCCTGGCCGACGCCTTCCTGGCGGCGCTGGCGGAGCCCGCGACCGCCGCCCGCGCCGTTCAGGCCGGGCTGACGGCGGCGCCTCTGCCGCCCGCCGCCTTCGCCGCCTTCCAGCGCGCCGAGGTGCAGCGCTGGCGCGAGATGGCGGAGCTGACCGCCATCATGATGGAGAGCTGAGGCGCCTCACCCCTTCCGGCGCGAGGCCCAGAGGGCCGCGAGGCCGAGGCCGAGCACGGCGAACCCCGCCGGCGCCGGCACCGGGACGGGCAGCGCCGCACCGCCGCCGCTGAAGGTGAAGGCCGTGCTCAGCCGCACCCCGTCGCTTTGCGTCGAGAGGGTGAAGGTCCCCGGCGTGTCGTCGAAGCCCGCGAGGCGGAATATGCCCTGGCCGTTGATGAACAGCCCGTCGATCGGCTTCGCCCCGGGGAGCGGCGCCGGCACCGTCATGCGCATCACCGTCGCGTCCAGCAGGTCGAAGGTCAGCCCGTTGATGGCCAGGAAGGCGGTGACCGGACCGACGAAGGGGCTGATCGCGATGTCGCGCACGGTGCCGATGTCGCCGTGCATGAAGGGCATCACCCCGGTGACGCCGTCATTGATCATGAAGGCGCCGGTTCCGGTGCCGACGCCCGCGCTCATCGCGCAGGGGCCGGAGACGGCGGCGCAGAAATCGAGCCCTACGGCATCGGCGAGGCGCGCCGGCGCCCCGGCCGCGTCCTCCCCTTGCAGCACGCCCGTGATGGCAAATGTGCCGGTGATCGGCGCAGCGGCGAGCGGCGCCGCCAGCAGAAGCGTGGCGACACCGGAGAGGAGAAGGGCCTTCATGGGGGATCCTTACGGCTCCCGAGCGGGAGCCTGAATGTGACCTGAAGCTGAAATGCGGAGGCGGTTCCGTTGGTTGCTCCGCCATGTCGGTTGTCATGTGGGTGCTACCGCCCGTGGCGCCTCGGCAACGAGCCCCGCTGCCTGGCCCGCTCCGGCGGGGCCGCGACCGGGGGAGGGAAGGCGCGATCGGAAGCGGCGCCGGAACCGCTCGGCCCGCCCCCTCGCCGGCCGCGGCGAGCGGGGGCGGGCGCCGCGATCGGCCCGCCGTCTCGGGCCGCCGCCCGTGTCCGGCCGGCGCGAAAACAGGCTAGGCGTGGACCGTGGCCGAGATCGGGTTCTACCACCTCACGCGCTCCACCCTCGAGCAGGCGCTGCCCCGCCTCCTCGGGCGCGTGCTCGCGCTGCCGGGACGGGCGGTCATCCTCTGCGGCAGCCGCGAGAGGCTGGAGGCCCTCGACGCCTTCCTCTGGACCTGCCCCGAGCCGGACTGGCTCCCGCATGGCCACGTCCAGAACGCGGACGCACCCCACCACCCGATCTGGCTGGCGACCGAGGACGCAGCGCCGCCGAACGGCGCCCGCCACCTCTTCCTGACGGACGGCGCGGTCAGCGCGCGCCTATCGGAGTACGACCGCGTCTTCGACCTGTTCGACGGGCGCGACGAAGCGGCGGTGCAGGCGGCCCGGGGGCGCTGGAAGGCGGCGAAGGCGGCCGGGCACGGCCTCGCCTACTGGCAGCAGACCGCGTCGGGCTGGGACCGCAAGGGCTGACCCGGGCGGTTGCGCGGCGCCGCCCCCTCCCCCACCTTCGCCGCATGAGCGACGCCATGCCCCCCGCCACCGCCGACGCCGCGGCCACCGACGCCGACCTCCTCGCCGCCTTCTGGCGCGTCGTGGCGGCGCATGGCTGGACGGGCGTGACCATGCGGCGCGTCGCCGCCGAATCCGGCCAGCCCCTCGCCGCGCTCCGCCGACGCTTCCCCTCGCCTCTCGCGCTGCTCGCCGCGCATCTGCGCGCGGTGGACGGGGAGGTGCTGGCGGGCACGGTGGACGACCCGACCTCCACCCCGCGCGACCGCCTCTTCGACGTGCTGATGCGGCGCCTCGACGCGCTGCAGCCGCACCGCCCGGGCATCCTCCGCTTCCTCGAGGACCTGCCGCGCGACCCGCTGACCGCGCTGTGGCTCGGCGGCCGGCTGCCGGGCGCGATGGCCTGGATGCTCGAGGCCGCCGATATCCCGAGCGCCGGCGGCCCCGGCCTCGCCCGGGCGCACGGCCTCGCGGCGGTCTGGCTCTCGACGCTCCGCGCCTGGTCGCGCGACGACAGCCAGGACCTCTCGGCCAGCATGGCCGCGCTCGACCGCGCGCTCGACCGCGCCGACCGCGCGGCGCGCCTGCTGCGTCTCGATGCCGGCGCGGCGGACCCGGCGCCCGGGATGCAACCCGACGCCTCCTGAACGCGTTCCCGGCGCGGGAAGGCAAAGCTTCCGTCTGGGTGAGCGCCGGCCGCGGGGCCGGCGATTTCCCCTCGCCGGCGTTCTGCTCTAGCTTCCCACACGCTCAAACCGGGAGAGCTCGAGGATGGCACAGGGTTTCAACACCGACGACATGATGCGCATGTTCGCCGATTTCCGCCTGCCGGGGATGCCCGACATGCAGGCGCTCGCGGACGCGCAGAAGCGCAACCTCGAAGCGCTGTCCAACGCGAACAAGCTCGCCCTGGAAGGCGCGCAGGCCGTGGCCCGCCGCAACATGGAGATCATCCAGCAGGCGATGGGCGAGATGACCCAGGCGATGCAGACGCTCACCGCCGAGGGCGCGCCCCAGGACAAGATGGCGCAGCAGACCGAGATGATGAAGTCCGCCTATGAGCGCGCCATCGCCAACATGCGCGAGATCGCCGACCTCATCCAGAAGTCGAACGGCGAGGCGCTGCAGGTGCTGAACCGCCGCTTCACCGAGGCGATGGACGAGGTGAAGGCGATGGTCGCCAAGGGCAGCTGACCGCGGCGCCGCCAAGGCGCCGTTCCTGCCGGGGCCCCGCGCGGCGACCGCCGCCGGGGCCTTTTTGCTGCCCGCGCCGGTTGCCGTCCGCGCCCGCGGCGCAACCATGTGGCCCGGATGACGTTCGCCCCGGGGCCAGGACAACAAGGCCCGAGATGCGGCGCAGGCGAACGACCCGGACGAGGCGATCCGGCCGGCGAAGGCCGGCCGGGCCCTCCGCGGCCGCCCGCCGGCGCGACACGGGGCGCCACGCGAACGGATCACTGAATGTCGGCAGCGCTTGATCACGGCAGCACCCGCCAGGAGGGCCGCGCGCGCCGCGTCGGCGTCGCCATCGTCGGCCTCGGGGGCGCGGTCGCCACCACGGCCATCGCCGGCGTGGAGATGCTGCGCGCCGGCGCCAACGACGTGGGCGGCCTGCCGCTGCGCGACGCGCGGGCGCCGGGCCTCGTGGACTACACCGGCCTGGTGTTCGGCGGCTGGGACCTGAACGGGGCCGATCTCGCGGCCGCGGCGGCGGCGCACAACGTCCTCGACCTCGAGCAGTACCGCCAGGTGGAGGGCGCGATGGCGGCGCAGCGCCCCTGGCCCGCCGTCGCGTCGGCCGAGTATTGCCGCGGCGTGCAGGGGCGGCATGTCCGCCCCGTCCCCGGCCACCGCGCCGCCATCGCCGCCATCGAGGACGATCTGCGTCGCTTCCGCGCCGACAGCGCCGCCGACGGCGTCGTGATGATCAACCTCGCGAGCACGGAGCGCTGGCCGCAGCCGAGCGCCGCGCATGAGAGCATGGAAGCGTTCGAGCGCGCCCTCGATGCCGACGACGCGGCGATCAGCCCGGCCATGCTCTACGCCTACGCGGCGATCCGCGCCGGCGTGCCCTATGGCAACTTCACGCCGTCCCAGGCGGCTGACATCCCGGCGCTGATGCACATGGCGGCGGCGCGCGGCGTGCCGGTCGCCGGCAAGGACGGCAAGACGGGCCAGACCTTCATGAAGACGGTGCTGGCCCCGGCGCTGCGGGCGCGGGCGCTGCACGTGGATGGCTGGTTCAGCACCAACATCCTCGGCAACCGCGACGGCGAGGCGCTGCGGGACCCGAACTCGCTCCAGTCGAAGCTGAACACCAAGGGCGAGGTGCTCGACAGCATCCTGGGCTACCGCGTCGAGGACCACCTCGTGGACATCCGCTACTACCGCCCGCGCGGCGACGACAAGGAAGCCTGGGACAACATCGACGTCACGGGCTTCCTCGGCCAGCGCATGCAGATCAAGGTCAACTTCCTCTGCAAGGACAGCATCCTCGCCGCGCCGCTCGTGCTCGAGATCGCGCGCCTGCTCGACCTCGCGCGGCAGCGCGGCGAGGCCGGCCCGCAGGAGCAGATGTCGTGCTTCTTCAAGGCGCCGATGACGGCGGGCCGGCCGCCCGAGCACGCCTTTCCCGAGCAGCTTCGCCTCCTCTCCGACTGGCTGGCGGCGGGGCGCTGAGGCGATGGACGGGGGGCATGGGGGCGCGCTGCGGACGATGGTCCCGGCGCTGCGGGAGCTGAACGACCTCAAGCGCATCACGAGCGCGGGGCGCGAGGGGAGCATCGCCGCGCGGCTGTTCCGCGCCGCCTGGTGCCGCCTCGCGGCCGGGGCGCTGCCGATGGAGGTGTGCGAGGCGACCGTCGCCGACGCGCTCGCCGCCTCGCGCCTCGGCGATCTCGACGCGGAGGCGATGGGCGCGGTCGGCCTGCTGCCCTCGGAGATCCGCGCGGTGCGCGGCACCGCCCTCGGCGAGATGGCCGGCATGCTGCCGGGCGCGGAGCGCTTCGCGCCGGGCCTCGACGCGGCGCCGGTGCTGTCCTGCGCGCCACCGGCCTTCGTCGCCGCCCTCGCCGCCCAGCCGCGGGCCGGCGTCACCTGCCCGGGCAAGCCGCGCCTCCTGCTGCTGCCGCCCGAGAGCCACGCCGAGCACTGCCTGATGGTGGCCGTCTATGGCGCGCTGCTGGCGCGGCCCTACCGCGCCGATCCCGGCACGGTCTTCCTCGCGAGCCTCGCGCATCACCTCCACAACGCCCTGCTGCCGGACAGCGGCTTCACCGGGGAGACGCTGCTGGGCGAGCACCTCGCCCCGGCCTTCGAGGCCGCGACCGAGCTCGCGCTCGCGCAGCTGTCGCCGGCGCTGCGGGGCCGCGTGGTCGCCGCGCGCGGCACCCTGCCCGACGCCGCGACGCCGGAGGGCCGCGCCTTCCACGCCGCCGACACGCTCGACCGCGTGCTGCAGACGCAATGGCATCTCCAGGCGGCCGGCATCACGATGGACCGCGTGCTCGGCGAGATGGAGCTGGTGCATGACGGGCCGGTGAAGCCCTTCCAGGATCGCGTCCTGGCGGAGGCCGGGCTGTGGCCGTGACCGCCGACACGCCGCATTCGGTGGTCCATGCCGGCCGGCGCTGGCCGGTGGTGGACGGCATCCCCTTCCTGCGGGCGGGGCGGGAGGAGCTGGCGCGCGAGGCGCTGGCCGCGCTCGACGCGGGGGACCGCGTCGCGGCCCTCGCGCTGCTGCTCGCGGACCAGGACGATTGGTGGGACGGCGACGCGGCGCCCGAGGCCGATCTGCGGGCGCTCGCCCGCGATCCCCAGACCGTGACGCTGCGGGAGGCGATGGAGGCGCTGCGCTGGGCGCGCGTCGCCGACTACTTCGCGCATCGCTGGTCCGACCCCACCTTCCTCGCCGGCCTGGCGCTGACGCGGGCGCACTGGATGGCGCCGCGCTCCGCCTTCGAGCTCGCCTGCGGGATCGGCCACCATCTGCGGGAGCTGTCGCTGCGCGGCGTCGCGGTCTCGGGCGGGGATGTCGTCTTCGCCAAGCTCTGGCTCGCCCGGCACTTCGTCTGCCCCGAGGCGCGCCTCGCCTGCTTCGACGCGGCGCATCCCTGGCCGGTCGCCGACCGGCACGACCTCGTGCTCTGCCACGACGCCTTCTACTTCCTGGAGCCGAAGCAGGCCGTCCTGGCCCGGTTGCGCGGCCTGCGCGGCGGCGGGCGCGGCCTGCTGCTCATCAGCCACATCCACAACGCCGACCGGCCCGGCTTCTCGGCCGGCCACGCCATCAGCCGCGCGCGCCTGGCCGGTCTGTTCCCCGCCGTGCTCGCCTACGCCGATGAGGAGCTGACGCGCGCCCTCGCCGAAGGGCGAGCGCCCCTGCCAGGGCGCCTCGACGGCACCGAGGCCTTCGCCGTGGCCGAGGGGCCGGGCCTCGGCGCGCCGCAATCCCTCGCGGATGGCGTGGTGCTGCCGCCGCCCGGCGCGGCGCTGCGCCGCAATCCGCTCTACGCCGAGGGCGGCGCGCGGCGCTTTCCCTCCGAGCGCTACGCGAGCGAGTATGGTGCCCGCGTGACCTACCCGGCGGTGTCGGACGCGCCGGCGCGGGCGGTGCTCGACGCCTCCACCGCCCATTGGGCGCTGCGGCGCGAGCTGCTGCACCTGCCGGAGCGCTGGTGATGGGCTTCCGGTGGGGCATCATCGGCTTCGGCTGGGTGGCGCGGGACCACGCCGCACCCGGCATCGAAGCGGCGGGCGGGATGCTCGCCGCCGTCGCCGACCCCGATCCCGCCGCGCGCGCGGCGGCCGAGGCGCTGGGCGCCCGCGCCTTCCCCTCGCCCGACGCCCTGCTCGCCGCGCGGTGCTGCGACGCGCTCTACGTCGCCACGCCCAACCACCTGCATCGCGCCGCGGTCGAGGCGGCGGCGGCGGCCGGGCTGCCCGTGCTGTGCGAGAAGCCCATGGCCGCGACCCTCGCCGACGCCGAGGCCATGGCGCAGGCGGTGCGGCGCGCGGGCACCCCCTATGGCACGGCCTTCGACCAGCGCCACCACCCGGCGCATGAGGCGATGCGCGCGATGATCCGCGAGGGCCGCATCGGCACGCCCGTCGCGGTCCGCATCGTCTATGCCTGCTGGCTCGGTCCGGGCTGGTGCGCCGACAATTGGCGGGCCGATCCGGCGCGCGCGGGCGGCGGCGCGCTGATGGACCTGGCGCCGCACGGGCTCGACCTCGCGCAGTTCCTGCTCGACGACGGCATCGCCGACATCGCGGCGCTCAAGCAGTCGCGCGTGCAGGACTACGCCGTGGATGACGGCGCCATGCTGGTCGCGCGGCTGGCTGGCGGCGCGCTGGCCAGCCTGCACGTCGCCTACAACCATCCGGAGCACCTGCCGCGCCGCCGGCTGGAGGTGCTGGGCACGGGCGGGCTGCTGCTGGCCGAGGACACGATGGGCCAGGTGGCGGGCGGGCGGCTCTTCCACGACGGCGCCCCCGTCCCCTTCGCGGATGGCGACCCCTTCGCGCGCCAGATGGCGGCCTTCCAGCGCTTCGTGACGACGGGCCAGGGCGAGTTCAGCCTGGAGCGCGACGTCGCGACGGCGCGCTGGCTGCACGCGGCCAATGCCGCGCCGCTGCCGGTCCGGGCGGCCGCCTGATGCCGCTGACGCCCTGGGCCTGCGCGCATTGCGGCTTCTGGCAGAAGCACTTCGCGCCGGCGTCGTGTCCCGTGTGCGAGGACACGCGCAACGACCTGCCGCCCGACGGCTGGGATTTCTGGCCGGAGGAGAAGGTCGCCCGGCACGTGACGGGGCGTTGGCGCCGCCTCGCGCGCGACATGGTCGCCTTCACCACGGCGCCGCCCTTCGGCCTCGACGGCACCGGCTGGCTGCTGCTGCACGAGGACGGAAACACGGCCTTCGAGGCGGCGCCCTACTACACGCCGGAGATGCTGGCGGAGATCCGGCGCCTGGGCGGCATCCGCTTCCTCGCGGCCAGCCATTGCCACGGCTACGGCGCGTTGTGGCAGCTCCAGGACGTCTTCGCGCCGGAGGTGCTGGCCATCCAGAAGGACGACCTGCGCATGACCAAGGCGATGCGCGTGACGCACCCCTATGACGAGGCGCTGGAGCTGCGGCCGGGTCAGACGCTGCACCACGTGGGCGGCCATTACGAGGGCCAGGCCGTGCTGCACGACGCGCGGCGCCGCATCCTGTTCTGCGGCGACGCCTTCAAGGTGGACCAGGACGCGACGGGGAACGCCACCGCGCTGTCCACCCACAAGGCCTTCCACAAATCCATCCCGATCACGCCGGGCGAGGCGCGGCGCTATCGCGACGTGATCGCGCCGCTCGACTTCGACACGATCTGCACGCCCTTCGAGCACGCGCCCGACATCGGCCGCGACGTGGCGCTGGCCGTGCTGGACGACCAGATCGCCGGGCCGCCCGGTGTCCGGCACATCCCGGTGCAGGAGCTGCGGCGGAGGAGCGCGGCGTGAGCGTGCCGCCCGCCGAGGCCGCGCGCCTCTTCCGCGAGAGCCTCGAACCGCTCGGCGAGGTGCGGAGCGTGCGGCTCGACGCGCTCGACCGGACCGGCGTCGTCACCGTGCAGGCCAACCTCGTGCTGCCGGACGAGGCCGCGCCCGACGCCTATGGCTACGGTATCGCCGAGGACGAGGCGCTGGCCGGCGCGCTGGGCGAGCTGTGCGAGGAGGCGCACATGCACGCCCATTGCCGGCGGGCGCCGCGCGTCGAGGGCAGCTTCGCCGGCTTGTCCCGCGAACGGCCCGCCTGCGACCCGCGCACGCTGATGCTGCCCGCCGGGAGCGACTGGACGCCCGAGACGCCGATGCGCTGGATGGAGGCGCGGCGCTGGCCCTCGGGCGAGCCGATCCTGGTCCCGCAGGAATGGGTGGCCGCCTACCCGCACCACATCCCCGGCGCGCGGACGCTGATCACCCCCATCACCAACGGCCTCGGCGCCGGGTTCGACCTGCCCCACGCCATCGCGCACGGGCTGATGGAGCTCACCCAGCGCGACGGCAACGTGCTGAGCTTCCGCGCCCTCGATCGCGGCGTCGTGGTGGACGTGGCCGAGGGCGTCGAGGCCGAGACCTCGGCGCTGCTCGCGCGGCTGGACGGCGCCGGCCTGCGCGTGAAGGTCAAATGCGCCTCCACCTCGCTCGGCCTCGCGAACATCTACGTGGTCGGCGACGAGGACGCGCCGCGCCTGCCCATCCAGCTCACCGCCTGCGGCGAGGCGTCGCACCCCGACCGGCACCGCGCGCTGCGCAAGGCGCTGCTGGAGTTCTGCGGCAGCCGCCAGCGCAAGGCGGCGAGCCACGGGCCGATCCCGCTGCTGCGCCCCATCCTCGGCGAGGAATTCGTGACGCATGAGCTGGAGGTGATGCGCGTCGAGGACGAGGAACCACGCGCCCTCTCTGCGATGACCGAATGGGTGACCCTGCCGGCCGAGGCGTTGCGCGCGCGGCTGGCGGAGAGCGTGTTCGGCGAGCGCCGCCGCATCCCCTTCACCAGCCTGCCCGCCGCCGCGCCCGCCACTATCGCCGACGGCCCGGCGCGCCTCGCCCTGCTGGCCGAGCGCCTGGCCGATGAGGGGATGGAGATCCTCTACGTGGACACCTCGCCCGCAGGATCGCCGGTGCGGACGGCGAAGGCGATCGTCCCCGGCCTCGAATGCGAGACGATGAGCTACCACCGCATCGGCTGGCGCGGCGTGAAGCGGCTGCGCGCGCGCGGCGACGCGCTGATCCTCGACGCGCCGCGCGAGGGCGCGAGGCGCGTGCTGCTGCGCCCCGAGGACGAGGCGCGCGCCGGCGGTCCCGCCTGGTTCGACGCGGAGCTGGCGGACCGGATCGTGGGCGGGCTCTACCCGCTCTATCGCGAACCCTCGCCCTTCGCGGCGCAGGTGGCGGCCGAGCGCCGGATGGCGGCCGAATGACGCTGCGCTTTGCCTACAACACCAACGGCACGGCCAACCATCGCCTGCCCGACGCCGTGCACCTCATCGCCGATGCGGGCTATGATGGCGTCGCGCTCACGCTCGATCACCATCACCTCGACCCGATGGAGGAAGGCTGGCGCGAACGTGCCGAGGCGCTGGCGCGGTCGATGCGGGCCCGCGGCCTCGGCTGCGTGATCGAGACCGGGGCGCGCTACCTGCTCGACCCGCGCGCCAAGCACGAGCCGACCCTGGTCACCGCCTCGCCCGAGGGCCGCGCGCTTCGCCTCGCCTTCCTGCGGCGCGCCGCCGAGATCGGCTCCATCCTCGGCGCCGAGGCCGTGTCCTTCTGGGCCGGCGTGCCGCGCCCCGGCGTGGACCGCGCGGCCGCCCTCGGCTGGGTGCGGGACGGCTGCGCCGCCATGGCCGAGCACTGCGCCCGGCTCGGCCCGCGCGCGGCGCTGGAGCCCGAGCCCGGCATGCTGATCGAGACGGTGGACGATTGGCGCGCCCTCGCCGTTCCCGGGCTGACCCTGGCGCTCGACCTCGGGCACCTTCTCGTCACGCAGGAGCGCGCGCCCCCGGCGGCGGTGCGCGAATTCGCCGCCAGCCTCGGCACCGTCGCCATCGAGGACATGCGCCGCGGCGACCACACCCACCTCCCCTTCGGCGAAGGCGACATGGACATCCCCGCCTGCCTCGACGCGCTCGAAGCCATCGCCTTTCCCGGCCTCGTCTGCGTCGAGCTCTCGCGCGAGAGCCATCGCGCGCACGCGATGGTACCGCAGGCGCTGCGCTGGCTGCGGACGTGCCGGAGCGTCGCGGCGTGAGGATCCTGTTCTGCTCGCGCCGCTTCTTCCCCGCCATCTCGGGCATGAGCGTCTACGCGCTGAACCTGCTGCGCGAGCTGGTCGCGGCCGGGCATGACGTGACGATGGTTTCGCAATACCGCGGCGACGAAGCGGGCACCCGCGTCTATGGCGGCGGCCCGCCGCCTGCCGTGCCCGGCGTGCGCGTCATCGGGCGGCGCTCCCTCGGCGAGGAGCATGGCGGCGATTTCGAGCGCGACGTGGAGGATCTGGTGGACAGCATCCTCACCGCCCATGCGGAGACGCCCTTCGACATCCTGCACGCCCAGTACGGCTATCCCAATGGCTGGGCGGTGCTGCTCGCGGCGCGGCGCATCGGCGTGCCGACCGTCGTCTCCATCCAGGGCGGGGACGGCCACTGGGTCGGCTCCTGCTGCGAGACGCATCGCCGCGCCATGGTCGAGGTGATCTCCCACGCCAACGCCGTGCTCATCGGCTGCGAGAGCTTCGCCCAGGAGGTCGTGAACCGCCTGCACGTCCCGCGCGACCGCTTCACGCTCGTCCCCGGCGCCGTGGACACCGAGCGCTTCACGCCCGGCCCCGGCTGGCAGCCGGGCCAGGCGGAGGCGCCGCCGCGCCTGCTCTACCACGGCCGCGTGGACCGGCGGAAAGGCGCGCTCGACCTGCTCGAGGCGCTGGCCCTGCTGCGCGAGCGCGGCGTCGCCTTCCGCACCACCTGTTCTGGCATCGGGCCCGATCTCGACGCGGCCAGGACCCAGGCCGGCGCGCTCGGCCTCGATGTGCGGTTCACCGGCTACGCCGATTACGAGGCCGCGCCGCGGGCCTATCACGGCCAGGACATCTTCGCCTCGCCCACCCATGCCGAGGGCTTCTCGAACACCATCCTCGAGGCCATGGCGAGCGGCCTGCCCATCGCCTCCTGCCGCGCCGTCGGCGTGATGGACTGCCTGCGCGACGGCGAGAACGGGCTGCTCTCCGACCCCGGCGACGTCGAGGGCCTGGCGCGGAACCTCCACGCCCTCGCGACCGACGCCGCGCTGCGGCAGCGCCTCGCCACGGCGGCGCTCGAGGAGGTGCGGCGTGTCTATTCCTGGCCGGCCGTCGCGCGCCGGATCATGGACGTGTACGCGGCGGTGCGCGCGTCCCGCCCGTCGCTCGCCTTCGATCCGGAGCTCGAAGTGGACCGCGCCTGCCGCTTCCGCGCGGCGCCCCACCTGCTGTGAAACCGCCGCACCGGGCCGCGCGCTGACAGGGCCCATGCCGGTCGCCCTCGCCCTGTCGCCGCATCTGGACGACGCCGCCTTCTCGGCCGGGGCCACCCTCGCCGCGCTGGCGAACAAGGGGTGGGACGTGACCGTCGCGACGCTGTTCACCGCCAGCGTCCCCAACCCCACCGGCTTCGCCCTCGCCTGCCAGCTCGACAAGGGCATCCCACCCGGGACCGACTACATGGCGATCCGCCGCGCCGAGGACGCCGAGGCCTGCGCCATCCTCGGCGCGCGACCGGCCTTCCTGCCGCTGCGGGAGGCGCCGCACCGTGGCTATTGCGGCGCCGCCGCGCTGTTCGGGCCGGTCCGCCCCGACGACGCCGCGCATGTGCAGGCGGCCCCTCTGCTGCGGGACCTCATCGCGCGGCTGACGCCGACCCTGATCCTCGCGCCGCAGGCGATCGGCGGGCATGTGGACCATGTCCAGCTGCTGCGGGCGCTGAGCCTCGTCGCCCCGACGGCACCCGTCTGGTTCTGGGAGGACCAGCCCTACGCGTCCCGCCCCGGAACCCACCCGGCGCGTCCCTTCGAGGACGGGATGGCGCGGCTCGATCGGCGGGAGACGACCGGAGATGCGGCGACGAAGCTGGCGGCGTGCCTGTGCTACGCCTCGCAGCTTCGCTTCCAGTTCGGCGGGGCCGACGGCGTCGCGTCCCTGGGCGGGGCGGAAGTCTTCCGCACCCGCCCCGCGCTCGCCCAAGCCGCCTGACGCGGCCCGGTTGGGCCCTCCGGGACCGAGGCCCCTCCGGCCGTGGCTCTGACGGACCGATTCAGGCCTCCGGGGCCGAAGCCCCGTCGGTCATCGGGCCGCTCACGGCATCGCGACGTCGATGCCCTGATAGAAGTAGTTCTGCGAGCGGATCTGGTCGTCCGTGAGGCGCTGGCCCGCCGGGATCACCGCTTGGCCGTTCTGCTGCACGATGGGCCCTTCGAAGGGATGTAGCGCGCCGGCGGCCAGCGCGTCGCGGATGCGCGTCGCCTCCGACACCTCTTCCGGCGTCATGTTGGTGAAGGGCGCGAGGCGGAACATGCCCGAACCCAGGCCACCCCAGGTGTCGGCCGGGCGCCAGGTGCCGTCGATCACCGCCCGCGCGCGCTCGGCGTAGTAGTCGCCCCAGTTGTTGATGGACGAGGTGAGGTGGGCGCGCGGCGCGAAGCGCGTCATGTCGGAGGCCTGGCCAAAGCCGAACACGCCGCGCTCATTCGCGAGCTGCAGCGGCGCCGGGCTGTCGGTGTGCTGGCACAGCACGTCGCAGCCCTGGTCGATCAGCGCGCGCGCCGCATCGGCCTCGCGCGCCGGGTTGAACCAGGCGCTGACCCAGACGACGCGGATGCGGATGGAGGGGTCCACGCTCCACGCGCCGCGCATCACCGTGTTGATGGCGTGGATGACCTCGGGCACCGGGAAGGACGCGACATAGCCGATGGTCTTGGTGCGCGTCTTGCGTGCGGCGATCACGCCCTGGACGTAGCGGCCCTCGTAGAAGCGGGCGTTGTAGATCGCCATGTTGGGCAGCGTGCTGGTGCCCGTCGCGCTCTCCCACATCACGTTCGGATGCTGCGGCGCCACGCGCACCGTCGGCTGGAAGTAGGAGAAGCTGGTCGTGAAGATCAGCCGCGACCCCGTCCGCACCAGCTGCGTCGCCACCCGGTCGAAATCCGGCGGCGCCACGCTCTCGACCTGGGTCGCCGTCACGCGGTTCCCCAGAACCTCCAGCATTCGGCGCCGGCCCTGGTCATGCATGGTGGACCAGCCGAAATCGCCCACCGGGCCGATCAGGATGAAGCCGACATTGAGCGGTGCCTGCGCCTGCGCCGCACCCGGCAGCGCGGCGGCACCGGCCAGCGCACCCGCGCCGGCGACGAAGTTGCGACGGGTGGTCTGCATGCGATTCATTTCCCTCGGACAGGCCGGTCCGGCCCTGAATTGGATTGCAGGAAGTTCATGCGAAATCCGTGCCGGCGTCATGCCCGGATGCCCGTGCGGACGCAAGCGGGGTGTTGCGCAGGGTGGTTGCTGGGGGAGGCGCTGCCTCCCCCAAGCCCCCTCCGCCGGGGAGCCACGGGCTCCCCGGACCCCTGCGATTCGTTGTGGGGATTGGGGAGGGGGCGTCGCGGGAGTGAGCTTGATCAAGGGCGCTCCTTGCCCCCTCCCCAATCCCCACCATGAAACCGGAGGTCCAGGAACCTGAGGTTCCTGGCAGGAGGGGTCTGGGGAGGGCAGCGCCCTCCCCAGGGCCACCCAGTGCCACTTTCGCTCAGCGATCCGGCACGAAGGGCATCCCGAGCGAGGCCGGGCCGCCGCCGGTGCCGCGGCGGAGGCTCATGATGACGACGAGGGCGACGATGGTGATGAGGTAGGGCAGCGCGGCCATGAATTGGGGCGGCACGGGGATGTTGGCGCCTTGGGCATGGAGCTGGAGGATGGTGACGCCGCCGAAGAGGTAGGCACCCACTGCCGCGCGCCAGGGCAGCCAGGAGGCGAAGACGACGATGGCCAGCGCGATCCAGCCGCGGCCGGAGGTCATGCCCGAGGTCCAGAAGGGCGTCAGCACGAGGGAGAGGTAGGCGCCGGCGAGGCCCGCGCAGGCGCCGCCGAACAGCACCGCGAGGAAGCGGATGCGCAGCACCGGGTAGCCGAGGGCATGGGCGGCGCCGTGGCTCTCGCCGCAGGCGCGCAGGATCAGGCCGGCCTTGGTGCGGTTGAGGAACCAGGCGACGCCCACGGTCAGGGCGATGGAGGCGTAGACGAAGGGGTCCTGGTTGAAGAGGACGGCCCCCAGGAAGGGGATGTCGGACAGCAGGGGGATCTCGATCTTGCCGATGCCGGCGCGCGGCACGCCGACGAAGGGCGCGCCGACGACACCCGAGAGGCCGAGGCCGAAGATGGCGAGGGCGAGGCCCGCCGCCACCTGGTTGGCCGCGAGGCCGAGGGTGAGGGCGGCGAACAAGGCCGCCATGGCCATGCCGGCCGCGATGGCGGCGCCCACGCCCACCACGGAGGAGCCGGTGAGGATGGCGGCCGCGATGCCGCAGGCCGCGCCCATGATCATCATGCCCTCGACGCCGAGGTTCAGCACGCCCGAGCGCTCGACGACGAGCTCGCCCATGGCCGCGATAAGAAGCGGCGTGGAGGCGGTGATGACGGTGAGCAGGATGGCTTCGAGAAGGGTCACGCGCGGCTCCCGGATGGCGCGCCGGCGGCCGGCTGCGCCGCCGCTTTAGGACGGGGCGGGGTGGTCAAGCAACAATGGGAAGGCTGGAGAGCCAGGACCAGTTTGGTCAGCTCGGCTCGGCCGGGTGGATGAGGCGGACCATTATGTCGGACATCGCCTCAACCTCGTCCGGCGGCAGGCACGGGATGGGCAGACCGCGCTGCCCAAGAGCCAACATCAGATCGGAGTAGCCGTGCAGCCTGAGCTCGGCCACGGCAGCATCTTTCGACTTGCGCCCTTCCGAGAAGGCGACGAGTGGGTCGTCAAAGCGCAGCGGCGAATGTTCCAGCATCGCCTCCGACCATTTCGCAGCCCGCCAATGCAGGAACGGGGACCGTCCCGCACACCTTCAAGACCCCGCGCCAACCTTCAGGCGCGAGCCAAGACCGAGCGGTCGTCGTTTCGAACCAATAGCCGAGTGAGCTGACCCGCATGCGTCGTCACAAGAAGCGTATGACCCTCGAAAGCGCCGGTGCCGCGAAACAGCGCAACGACATTATCGACGCGACCACGGAAGGAATTACCCTCGCACCCGAGCGTCGGAATAATGCCGCCGATGCCTACAGGCATGTTGCTCGGCCCACCGAGGGTCGGACAGGCGAAGTTGAACGAAAAATTTGTGATCTGTCCAAACCCGAAGTTGCCCACGCCCGCCGTTGCCGGTGTCAGCGCAACAGGTTGAAAGCCAGGAATGGATGCGCCTGCGCTCGCCGAGGCAAATCCCTCTGGCACAGCAATGCTGGGAACCGATGCCGGCGCTATACCGCCAGTGACGGGCTGAGCCTGCTCGTTGCAGGCGGCCAGCGCGAACGCGCCAAGCGCCGCCACGGTGACCGTCAGGCGGGCTTTACGCCCCCCCCCCCCGCTTTTCCACCATCCCACATTCTCCCCTCACGAGCGGATGCCGCGCTCTCGGGCTGGGCGCCCCGCGCTGTTCACCCACCGATTGGAACCTTGGGCGCGCCACATGGACAAGCGTCCAGAAACATCGCTCGGCATACGCTGCCACAATGGCAGTGACCGTGGCCGCCAAGCCACAGCCTACGCCACCGCCCTCCCCACCAGCCGCACGCGGTAGAGCAGCAGCGTGTCGCAGGCGAGCACGAAAAACAGCAGCAGCCCCTGGAACACCCGCGTCACGTCGAGCGGCAGGCGCAGCATGATCTGCGCGTTCTCGCCGCCGATGAAGGTGACGGCGAGGAAGACGCCCGCCACCAGGCACCCCACCGGGTTCAGCCGGCCGAGGAAGGCGACGATGATCGCGGTGAAGCCGTAGCCGGGCGAGAGGCCCGGTTGCAGCATGCGCACCGTCCCCGCCGCTTCCAGGATGCCGGCCAGGCCCGCCAGCGCGCCCGAGATGGCGAAGACCGTCCAGGTCAGGCGCTTCTCGGAGAAGCCGGCGAAGCGCGCGGCGCGCGGCGCCTCGCCCACCAGCTTGATCTCGAAGCCCTTGAGGGTGCGCCCGACCAGGATCGCCATGACGGCGACGACCAGCAGCGCGATGGGCGTGCCGAGGTTGAGCCGCCCGCCATCGAGCAGCAGGGGTACGACGGCCGAGGGGGAGAAGGTGACGGTCTGGGGCATGTTGAACCCCATCGGGTCCCGCCACGGCCCGCGCACCAGCCAGTCCAGCAGCAGTTCGGCCACGTAGACCAGCATGAGGGAGGTGAGGATCTCGTTCGCGCCCACGCGCGTCTTCAGCACGGCGGGGATCAGCGCGAAGAGCGCGCCGCCGACGGCGCCCGCGGCCAGCATCGCCGGGAACAGCCACGGGCCTTGCGGCGCGCCATGCGTCGCGACGGCGAGCCACCCGCCGGCCATCGCGCCCATCAGGAACTGGCCTTCGGCCCCGATGTTCCAGTTGTTCGACTGGTAGCAGAGCGCGAGCCCGACCGAGATGAGGACGAGCGGCGTCGCCTTCACCGCCACCTCCTGCAACCCCCAGGAATCCGAGAGCGGCATGACGAAGTAGATGTGCAGCGCCCGCCACGGGTCGTGCCCCATCAGCGCGAAGATGATGACGGCCGAGACCAGCGTGAGGCCGACGGCCAGCAGCGGCGAGGCGACGCGCAGCGCCAGCGGCGTCTCGGCCCGCTTCTCCAGGATCAGGCGCATCAGGCCCCGCCCATCAGCAGGCCGAGCCGCTCGCGCGTCAGACCCCGCACGGGCAGCGGCGCCGAGAGCCTTCCGTGGAAGATCACCGCGATGCGGTCCGCGATCTCCAGCAGCTCATCGAGGTCCTGGCTGATGACGAGCACCGCGGCCCCTCCCCTGGCGAGATCCACCAGCGCCTGGCGGATGAGCTGGGCGGCCCCCGCATCCACGCCCCAGGTGGGCTGCGCGACGACCAGCACGCCCGGCTCGCGCAGGATCTCGCGGCCCACGACGAATTTCTGCAGATTCCCGCCCGACAGCGCCCGGGCTTCCGGGTCGCGCGGACCCTTGCGCACGTCGAAGCGCTGCGTCACCGCGTCCACCCAGCCGAGCATCCGCCCGCGGTCCAGGAAGCCGCCGCGCACGAAGCCGTTGGTCGCGTGGCCGGCGGCGAGCGCGTTCTCCGACAGGGCGAGGCGCGGCGCGGCCGCGTGGCCCAGCCGCTCCTCCGGCACGAAGGCGGCGCCGCGCTTGCGGCGGGCATTGATCCCGCGCCGCCCGACGGCCGCCCCATCAATCGTCACCTGCTCCTCCCGGGGCGCGAGCGTCTCGCCGGAGAGGGCCGCGAACAGCTCGCCCTGCCCGTTCCCGGCGACGCCGGCGATGCCGAGGATCTCGCCCCCGTGCAGGTCCAGGCTGATGTCGCGCAGCGCCACGCCATGCGCCTCGGGCGGCGGGAGCGAGAGGCCGCGGATGGACAGGCGCACGGGCCCCGTCGGCTCGGCGGCGTCGTGCCGCACCTGGCCGATCTCGGTGCCGACCATCATGGCGGCGAGGCTCGCCGCCGTCTCGGCGCGGGGGTCGCAGCGCGCGACGACCTTGCCATGGCGCAGCACCGTCGCCGCCTCGCAGATGCGCCGCACTTCCTCGAGCTTGTGGGAGATGTAGAGGACCGCCCGCCCCTCGGCGCGGATGCGCTCCAGCGTCGCGAACAGCCCCTCCGCCTCCTGCGGGGTGAGGACGGAGGTAGGTTCGTCGAGGATGAGCAGCTTCGGGTCCTGCATGAGGCAGCGGACGATCTCGATCCGCTGCCGCTCGCCCACCGAGAGCTGCCAGACCTCCCGCTTCGGATCGAGCGGCAAGCCGTAGGCGCGGGACACCTCGGCGAGGCGCGCGGCGACGTCGTCGAGCTTGCCGGCGCCGTCGAGGGCGAGCGCCACGTTCTCGGCGACGGTCAACGCCTCGAACAGGGAGAAGTGCTGGAACACCATGCCGATGCCCAGCGCCCGCGCCGCGCGGGGGCCCACGAGGGTCACGGGCCGGCCCTGCCAGAGGATGCGCCCCTCATCGGGTTGCAGCAGCCCGTAGAGCATCTTCACGAGGGTGGACTTGCCCGCCCCGTTCTCGCCGAGCAGCGCGTGCACCTCGCCGGGCATGACCGCGAGGTCCACGTGGTCGTTGGCGGTCAGCGCGCCGAAGCGCTTCACGATGCGCTCCGCCGCCACGAGGGGGATGGGCTGGGTGTCGGCGATGTCCATCGGCGCGCGTCTCCGGGTCGGCCGCGCGGCAGCACCGGCATCCCTCTCCCGCGCGCCGTCTAAAGGCTGGGTCCGCCCTTGGGAAGCGGCACGTGACGGCTTCTTAACGCGCCTTGACCGGCCGCCGCGCGTGGCTGTCGGGCGGGACGCCCTTCGCCAGCGACATGTGGCTGTGGACCGCCACCCAGGCCTCGGGCCCGGCGGGGTTCGGCACCATCACCAGCGTCGTGCGGCCCGGGCGGTCGAAAGGCGTGCCGTCGGGGTGGTAGCCGGTCGAGGTGAAGGGCGCGATGGCGATGGCCATGCCGCCATCGGGGCTGGCCAGCACCCGCGTCGCGTCGAGGCGGAAGCGGAAGTCGCTCGTCCGCGGCCAGACGCTGTCCCACTGGCGGTCGCGGAAGGGCTCCAGCCCCTCCACCACCGCCTGCACCGTCCCGAAGGCCAGGATGCGCGGGTGCCAGAAGGGATAGGCCGCGGCGTAGTCCACCTCGCGCACGCAGGCGGCGAAGCGGTCCAGCCAGTCATGGACCGCGTCGCGGATCGCGGGCGGCGCCTCGGGCAGCGGGTTCACCGCGCGGGACGTCCCCGGCGCTCCAGCATCGCGATGGCGCGGTCGATCTCGGCCATCGCGGTGGCGCTGTCGTTGCGCAGTAGCGCGGCGCGGGCGGCGGAGATGTGCCCGATCGGGCCGCCCTGCACCGGGCGGCCGGCGTTCTGGACCAGCGTCGTGCGCGTCAGCAGGCGGCTCTCGGCGCGCTCCAGGAACTCGTTGGCCTGGCCGGCGCGGCGGGCCCGCAGCGCCGTGCGGGCGGCCTGGACCTGGCCGAGCGCGTCGTCGATCCCGGCCTCGTCCACCTCCTCGGCGTCGCGGCGCTGGGCCTGGACGCCGGGCGGCACGTCGGGGTTCGCGCGCTGGCGCTGGAGCTCCTGGATGGCCGCGTCCGGCCGGGCGGGCGCCGCCTGGGCCATGGCATTGGCAGGCGGATGCCGCTCCCCGTGATGCGCGAGGGCCGCGCCGGGGATCAGCAGCAGGGAGAGAAGGAGGCGCTTCATGCGACGAGCCTCTTGAGGTCGGTCTGCGGGCGGGCGCCGAAATGGCTGATCACCTCGGCGGCGGCGATGCTTCCCCAGCGGCCGCATTCCGGCAAGGGCTGCCCGTTCGTCCAGGCTGCCAGGAATCCGGCGGCGTAGGCATCGCCGGCGCCGGTGGTGTCCACCACCTGGGTGGGCTGCGCGGGGACGGCGTGGCGCTCGCCGCCGGCGACGATG
Source organism: Acetobacteraceae bacterium (assembly GCA_019750475.1). Classification (GTDB taxonomy): domain Bacteria; phylum Pseudomonadota; class Alphaproteobacteria; order Acetobacterales; family Acetobacteraceae; genus Roseococcus. Next base: position 39,382 of record JAIEOO010000214.1, read on the forward strand.
ACGCTGCCCTTCTCGCTGCGGGTCAGCGCCGCGATCTCGACATCCTGCGCCGCGCGGGCCGCGGCCTCCTCGAAATCCCCGGTCTCGTACAGCGCCAGGATCTCGGCCTCGTTGGCGAAGAGGATGTCGGCGTCGTCGCGCACGAAGGCGCGGAAGGCGTCGCGGTGGCGGCCGACGCAGAACGGGTCGCTGAGGGTGATGGCCACCTTCCGCCCGGCCGCGCGCGCGGCCTTGGCGGCGGCGCGGAAGGCGGCCTGCGCCGCCGGCGGGTCGAACAGGTAGCCCTCGAGATAGACGACCTTGGCGGACCGGATGGCGTCGAGGTCGAGATCCGCCTCCCCGAAGCTGACGCAGGCGCCGAGATAGGTGTTCATCGTCCGCTGCGCGTCGGGCGTCACGAGGATGAGGCAGCGCGCGGTCGGCGCCCCGCCCGTGAGCGGCGGCGTCGGGAAATGGACGCCGGCCGCCTTGATGTCATGGGCGAAGATGCGCCCGAGCCCGTCATCGGCGACCTTGCCGAGGAAGCCCACCTTCGCGCCGAGCGCCGCGGCGACCGCGCAGGTGTTGGCGCCCGACCCGCCGGAGCTCTCGGTGCCCGGCCCCATGGCGGCGTAGAGCGCCTCGGCCTCGGTCGTGTCGATCAGCCGCATTCCGCCCTTGGGCAGGCCGCGGGCGGCGAGGAAGGCGTCGTCGGCGCGGGCGAGCACGTCCACGATGGCGTTGCCGATGCCGAGGATGTCGAGGGTGGGCGCGGTCATGGGATGCGGGCAGGCCTGAAGCTGTGGTCAGGCCGGTTGTTAGACCGGGCCGCCGGCGATGCCCACCCTGGGCCGAGGCTCAGATCGCCTCGGCCATCCGCGCGTAGAAGCCGTCCACCGTCGCCTGTCCCGACTCGCGCAGACGGGCGTCGCGGGCGGCGCAGGCGGCCTCGTCCTCCAGCCCGCCGGCCTCGCCCACGCGGCGCGAGGTGTCCTGCACCAGCGCGCAGCGGGCGTGGCGGCGTTCGCCGAAGCCGGCCAGGACCGCCTCGCCGGGGCCGCGCTCGGCCAGCATCTCCGCCAGCACCACCGCGTCCTCGATCGCCATGGCGCCGCCCTGCCCCATGAAGGGCGTCGAGGCGTGGGCGGCGTCGCCGATCAGCCCGACGCGGCCGCGATGCCAGGGCAGCGGCAACCGCACCTCCTCGACGGGGGTGTAGACCACCTGCGCCGGGTCGCTCAGCTCGTCGAGGAAGCGGGCGGCGGGGCCGCGGAACTCCGCGAACGTCGCGCGCATCCGATGATGCCAGACGTCGCGCTCGTACCAGGGATTGCCGGGCTCGCGGCTGGTGGCGAAGACGTAGAGGCGGCCGTCGCCGATCGGCATGATGCCGAGCCGCTTGCCGACGCCCATCATCATCACCTTGGCGTCGAGGCTCGCCGGCCGGTCATGCATGGAGCGCCAGACGCCGAAGCCGGTGAATTCGGGCGCGACACCCGGGAACAGCAGGCCCCGCAGCGCGGAGCGGATGCCGTCCGCGCCGATCAGCACGTCGCCATCCAGCCGCGTGCCGTCGCTCAGCCGGGCGACGACCGGGCCGGGCGCCGCATCCTCCACCGCCTCGACCGCGCGGCCGAGCAGCACGGGGACGCCCGCGGCCGCCATCGCCCGGGCCAGCACCCGATGCAGCTCCGCCCGCAGGATGCCGAGGATGGGCGGCACATGGTCGCCGCCGATCCGCGGGTAGGACACCTCCGTGATCAGGGTGCCATCCGGCGTCAGATACGGGTTGCGCCCGTCCGGGCTGGCCCAGCCCGCCGCCACGACCTCCCCCAGCACGCCGATCCGGTCGAGCGCGGCGAGGCCGTTCGCGTAGAGGAACATGCCGGCGCTGACCGGCCGCCACCCGGCGTCGCGCTCGATGAGGCGCACCGGCACGCCGCGGCGGGCCAGCGCGAGGGCGAGCGTCGCCCCGGCGATCCCGCCGCCCACCACGAGGACGCCGTGGGGGAAGCGCGCCACGACGCTCACTCGACCGAGATGTTCAGCTCACGCACCACGCGCCCGATGCGGCCGAACTGGTCGGCGACGATGGCGGCCAGCCGCGCCGGATCACCGCTGCCTGGCACCACCGCGAACCCGGCGAGCCGCGCCCGCACCTCCGGCTGGGCGAGGATCGCGTCGAAATGGGCCGAGAGCGACGCCGCCACCTCCCCCGGCGTGCCGCGCGGGGCGAAGACCCCGGACCAGGAGGGGAAGACCAGGTCGGGAAAGCCGAGCTCCGCGAAGCTCGGCACATCGGGCGCGACCGGGGATCGTTCGCGCTCGGACACGGCGAGCGGCACCAGCGCGTCCGCGCGCACATGCTGCGCCGCGACCGCCGGGGTGACGTAGCCGAGCGCGATGGTGCCCGAGAGCAGATCGTTCACCAGCGGCGCGAGGCCGCGATAGGCGACCTCCGCCAGCTCGATCCCGGCGGCGCGGTTGAACATCTGCCCGAGGATGTGCATGGGCGATCCCGACCCGGGCGTGCCGTAGGTCGTGAGGCGCCCCGCCTGCGCCTGGGCCCGCAGCTCCGCCACGCTGCGGATGCCGGCGGAACGGCCCGCCACCAGCATCAGGGGCGCCGTCGTCGTGAGCGCGATGGGCACGAAATCCCGCACCGGATCGTAGCTCGCCCCGCGCCGCAGCACGACGGGGGCGGTGGCGAAGGTGCTCGGCGCGAAGAGGAGGGTGTCGCCGTCGGGCGCGGCGCGGGCGACATGCAGCGCGCCGATGGTGCCGCTGGCGCCGCTGCGGTTCTCGACCACCACCGGCCGGCCGAGGCGGGGCGACAGGCGCTCGGCCAGGAAGCGGGCCGTCACATCGGTGTCGCCCCCGGCCGGAAAGGGCACGACGAGGGACACCGGCCGCCCCGGCTGCGCGGCGGCGGCGCCGGGAAGGACGGCGGCCAGGGCGATGAGCGCGCGGCGAGGGATGACGGACATGGCGGAGGCTCCTCGGCTCGTTCGGGAGCCTAGCCGGGGGTTGCGAGCCCATGAAACACCCGGCCCGTCCCGACGCACGCATTGACTCGCCCGGGAGGTACGCCGAAAGCGGAAGCGAACCCGCCAGGAGGACAAGCCGGCCATGGAGCTTCAGGCCCGCATCGAGCAGCTTTGGGAGCGGCGCGACACCCTCTCCCCCGCCACCACCGGCCCCGACCGCGAGGCGGTCGAGCAGGCGCTGGAGCTGTTGGACGGGGGCCAGGCCCGCGTGGCGGAGCCCGACGGCAGCGGCGGCTGGAAGGTCAACCAGTGGCTGAAGCAGGCGGTCCTGCTCTCCTTCCGGCTGACCGATTCCGCCCCCATGGCCTACGAGCAGGGCGGCCAGGCCTTCGGCTACGACAAGGTGCCGCTGAAGTGGCAGAACTGGGACGCCACGCGCTTCCGCAAGGCCGGCTTCCGCGTCGTCCCCGGCGCCGTCGCCCGGCGCTCGGCCTACATCGCGCCGGGCGTCGTGCTCATGCCGTCCTTCGTCAATCTCGGCGCCCATGTCGGCGAGAACACGATGGTGGACACCTGGGCCACCGTCGGCTCCTGCGCGCAGATCGGCCGCAACGTGCACCTCTCGGGCGGCGTCGGCATCGGCGGCGTGCTGGAGCCGCTGCAGGCCAACCCCGTCGTGATCGAGGATGACTGCTTCATCGGCGCCCGCTCCGAGGTGGTGGAGGGCGTGATCATCGGCCAGGGCTCCGTGCTCTCGATGGGCGTGTTCATCTCGGCCACCACCAAGATCGTGGACCGCGCCACGGGCGAGGTCTTCACCGGCCGCGTGCCGCCCTACTCCGTCGTGGTGCCAGGCTCCCTGCCCGGAAAGCCGCTGCCGGACGGGTCGGCCGGTCCCTCGCTCTACTGCGCGGTCATCGTGAAGCGGGTGGATGCGCAGACGCGCTCCAAGACCTCGATCAACGAGCTGCTGCGTGATTGAGCTGCGCGTCCCCTCGGTCGTCCTCGTGCTGGGGACGGCGCTCGTCATCGCGCTGCTGCTCGCGGCCTGGCAGGCGGCGGGGCGGGAGCCGCACCTGATGCTGCGCAAGGCCCAGGGCGGCGATCGCGGCACCGGCTGGGACATCCAGGAGATCCACCGCTCGGCGGCGAAGTGCGGCGCGCAGCTCCGCCGCGTCTCGCGCGACGGCTCGGAGTATCGCTGCCTCCGCATCGGGGATCGCGTGGCATGACCGACCCTCTCCCCATCGCGCAGGACCTGATCCGCTGCCGCAGCGTCACGCCGCTGGATGACGGCGCGCTCGACGTGGTCCAGCGCTTCCTGGAGCGGCTGGGCTTCCAGTGCTCCCGCCTGGTGTTCGGCCCGGACGACTACCGGGTGGACAATCTCTGGGCGCAGAAGGGAACCGGCAGCCCGCACTTCATGTATTGCGGCCACACCGACGTGGTCCCGCCCGGCGATCCCGCCCACTGGACGGGCGGCGACCCCTTCGCGGCCGAGGTGCGCGACGGCTGGCTCTACGGCCGCGGCTCGAACGACATGAAGGGCGGCGTCGCCGCCTTCCTGGCGGGGCTGAAGGACTATCTCGCTTCCCATCCGGACCATCCGGGGACGATCAGCGTGCTGATCACGGGCGACGAGGAGGCGCGCAGCGTGGACGGGGTCGCGCGCGTGATGCCCTGGCTCGCCGAGCGGGGCCTCATTCCCGACATGGCGCTGGTGGGGGAGCCGTCGTCGTTCCGGCGCGTGGGCGACGTCGTCCGCATCGGGCGGCGCGGCAGCCTGACGGCCCACGTCACCGTGCATGGCAAGCAGGGCCACAGCGCCGCGCCGCAGAACGCCGACAACCCGATCCACCGCACCCTCGCGGCGCTGGCGCCGCTGCTGGCGGCGCCGCTCGACACCGGCACGCCGCACATGCCGCCCTCGACCCTCCAGGTCACGGGCCTCGATGTCGGCAACACGGCGTCGAACGTCATCCCGGCGCAGGCGCGGGCGATGATCAACATCCGCTTCAACAACCTCCACACGCGGGAGAGCCTGACGGAGCGGCTGCACGCGGCCTTCACCGCCGCCGGCTGCCGCTACGAGCTCGCGGCGGAGAGCAACGCCGACCCCTTCCTGACCGAGCCCGGCCCCTTCGTGGACGCGCTGGTCCGCGCCATCCGCCGCACCACCGGCGAGGAGCCCGAGCTGAACGCCGGCGGCGGCACCTCCGACGCGCGCTTCATCCGGGCCTATTGCCCGGTGGCGGAGTTCGGCGATGTCGGCGGCAGCGGCCACCAGGTGGACGAGCGTTGCTCGGTCGAGAACCTGCGCCAGCTGGCCGGCGTCTACGCCGCCATCCTCGAGGAGTGCCTGACGCCCATGGGCACGACGGCGTGAGCGGCACGCGGCCGCCCGACCTCGCGGCCGGCCTCGCCGCCGCGCTGCTCTTCGCGCGCGGGCGGCCGGAGGGGACGCAGCTCCTCGCCAATGACGCGCCGACGGCGCTGCACAGCTTCCGCGCCGCCTGGCTCTGCCTGCCGATCTTCGTCAGCCTGCGCCTCCTCACCTGGTCCCTCCAGGGTCCGCCGAGCGGCGGCGTGGCGCTCGCCCTGGTCGCCGAGGGACTGGGCTTCGCCATTTCCTGGATGGGCTTCGCCCTGCTCTCGAAGCCGCTCGCCGAGCAGGCGCGGCGGGGCGAGCAGTGGTTCCGCTTCATCGCCGCCTGGAACTGGGCGAACGTGATCCAGTACGTGGTGCTGCTCAGCCTGATGCTGCCCTCGGCCTTCGGCGTGCCGCCCTGGCTCGCGAACGGGCTCGGCCTCGCCGCGCTGGGCTACGCCGTGTGGCTCGAATGGTTCGTCACGCGCGCTGCCCTCGGCGTGGCGGGGCCGACGGCCGTGATGTTCGTGCTGCTCGACCTGGCCCTCGGCCTGTTCATCGGCGGCGCCGCCTCCCGCATCGCCGGGTGATCCGGGAGGGGTCGCCGCCTCCCCCGCCGTCAATCCCTGGCGGGACCGAACTCGGCGTCGCGGTGCACCCAGGCGCTGATCAGCAGCCCGAAGCCGATCATGGTCGTCAGCATGGCCGAGCCGCCATGGCTGATCAGCGGCAGCGGCACGCCGCCCACGGGGATGCTGCCCGTCACCATCGCCACGTTGACGAAGATGTAGAGGAAGTAGTTGGTCCCCAGGCCGATCGCGAGCAGCCGGCCGAACTGGTGCCGGCAGCGCAGCGCGACCAGGAAGCAGAAGACGACGACCAGCATCAGCAGGCCGAGGACCGTCAGCGCGCCGACCAGCCCGAACTCCTCCGCCAGCATGGTGAAGATGAAGTCGGTCTGCTTCTCGGGCAGGAAGTTGAGGTGCCCCTGCGTCCCCTGGAGGAACCCCTTCCCCCACAACCCGCCCGAGCCGAGCGCGATCTTGGACTGGATGATGTTGTAGCCCGCCCCGAGCGGGTCGCTCTCCGGATCGAGGAAGGTGGTGATGCGCGCGCGCTGGTAGTCGCGCAGGTTGGCGTAGACCAGCGGCGCGGCCGCCACCGCGCCGCCGACGACGATGGCGAACTTCCACCAGCGCACCCCGGCGGCGAAGAACATCGCCCCGCCGAGCGCCGCCGTGATGAGCGAGGTGCCGAGGTTCGGCTGCTTGAAGATCAGCGCCACCGGGATCAGCACGAGGATGGTCGGCGGAATGAGGAAGAGCGGGTTGCCCACGCGCTCCACGCTCGCGCGGTGGAACCAGGCGGCGAGCGTCATCACGAGGATGATCTTCATCAGCTCCGACGGCTGGAGCTGCAAGGGACCGAGGTCGATCCAGCGCTGCGCGCCCTTCCCCACCTCCCCGTGCAGCGCCACCAGCACGAGCAGCCCGATGCCGCCGACATAGGCGAGCGGCGCGAGGCGCGCGTAGATCCGGATGTCCACCAGCGCGATGCACAGCATCATCACCACGCAGAAGCCGAAGCGCAGCGCGTGCTTGCCGGCATAGGCCTCGGGCGAGCCGCCGCCCGCCGAATAGAGCGCCACGTAACCCACGCCGGCGACGGCGCAGAGCAGCAGCACGAAGAGCCACGGGATCTGCCAGAGCTTCTGGAAGATGCCCGACCCGCGGTCCCGGGTGAGAAGCCGCTTCTCGAACAGCGTGGAGCTCATTCGCCAGGCCCTCCCGCGCCGATGGCACGCCGGCTCGCCGCGCGGCGGTCACCCCGCGGCCGCACCCTCCGAACGCGTCGCCGGTCTTCGCCCGTCATCCCACCCTCCCCTCGGCGACGCGCGGCCCGGGCGGGCTCTGGCGGAAGCGGTTGAACACGTCGGTCATCACGTCGCGCGCGAGCGGCGCCGCCGCCCCGCTGCCCGACGTCCCGTGCTCGACGATCACGCTGACGGCGTAGAGCGGGTTGTCGTGCGGCGCGTAAGCCACGAACAGCGCGTGCGGCCGCCACTCCCGCGGCAGCGTGTCCACGCGGAAGCCGCGCTCCCGCTGCTCGCGGCTGACGCGGCGGACCTGGGTCGTGCCGGTCTTGCCGGCCATCTGGCCGAAGCCGCCCGGCAGGCGGGAGGCGAGCGCCGTGCCGCCCGGCTCGTTCACCACGGCCCACATGCTCTCCCGGACGAGGCGCAGGTCGCGATCGTTGATGCCCATCGCCGGCCAGTCCTCGGGGCGGGAGCCGCGCACCGGCCGCCCGCCGATCGAGCGGGTCAGGTGCGGCTGCACCGCCCGCCCCGTGGCCAGTCGCGCGGTCATCACCGCGAGCGAGAGCGGCGTGAGCTGGTAGAAGCCCTGGCCGATGCCGTGCACCACGGTGTCGCCCAGCGCCCAGGGCCGGCCCTGCGCCTCGCGCCATTCGCGCGTCGGCACAAGGCCGCGCCGCGTGCCCGGCAATTCGATGTCCAGATCCACGCCCAGGCCGAAGCGGCGCGACATGGCGGCGATCCGGTTGATGCCGAGGCGCTTCGCCATCTCGTAGAAGTAGACGTCGCAGCTGACCTTCAACGCCGTCCGGCAGTCCACCCCGCCATGGCCGTTGCGGTTCCAGCAGTGGAACCGCGTGTCGCCCAGGTCGAAATGGCCGGGACAGTTGATGCGCTCGAAGGGCGTCGTCACCCGCGCCTCCAGCGCGGCGAGCGCCACAACCATCTTGAAGGTGGAGCCCGGGGCGTAGAGGCCGTTCGTCGTCTTGTTGATCAGCGGCGTCGCGCGCTGCGAGGTCCATTGCCGCCACTGCGCGGCCGAGACGCCCGAGTTGAAGATGTTGGGGTCGAAGGACGGCTGGCTCGCCATCGCCAGCACCTCCCCGTTGCGCGCGTTGAGCACGACGACCGAGGTGCCTTCCTCGATGCGGCCGCGGATCTGCTTCTGCAGCTCGGTGTCCACCGAGATCTCGACGTCCTGGCCCGGCACGCCCTCCCGGCGATCCAGCTCCCGGATCACGCGGCCGACCGCGTTGACCTCGAGCTGCACCGCCCCGGCGCGGCCGCGCAGCACCTGGTCGTGGTGGCGCTCGATCCCGGCGCGGCCGACGCGGATGCCGGGCAGCTGCAGCAGCGGGTCGCCATCCATGTCGCGCTCCGCCGGCGGCGCGACATAGCCCACGATGTGGGCCAGATGCTCCCCCTCCGGGTAGAGGCGCGTGGTGCCGACGTCGATCAGGATGCCGGGCAGGTCCGGCGCGTTGACCTCGATCCGCGCCATCTCCTCCCAGGTCAGGAACTCGCGCACGATGACGGGCACGAAGCGCCGGCGGCGGCGCACGTCGCGCTCGACGCGCGCGCGCTCGATGTCGGTGAGCGGCACGATGCGGTGGAAGGTCTCGAGCGTCGCGCCGACATCCTGCGTCTGCTCCGCGACGAGGAGGGCGCGCCAGTTGAGGCGGTTGCCGGCGACGACGCGGCCGGTGCGGTCGAGCACGCGGCCGCGGGGCGGGGAGAGCAGGCGCGCGGAGAGGCGGTTCTCCTCCGCCAGCGTCGCGTAGCGCTCCCCCTGCTCCATCTGGAGATGCCAGAGGCGGTAGCCGAGGAAGCCGAACAGGCCGAGCTGGCCGCCGGCGAGCAGCAGGGCGCGGCGGGTGAAGACCGAGCGCCGCCGCTCCTCCTCCCGCTTCACGCCGCGCATGGTGAAGTTCTCGATGCCCTTCTTGGGGCGTCGCCAGCGCGGCCATTTCATGCCCGCACGCCTCCGGCGTGACGCATGGTGAAGTTCTCGATGCCCTTCTTGGGGCGTCGCCAGCGCGGCCATTTCATGCCCGCACGCCTCCGGCGTGACGCATGGCGAGGGTCCCGATGCCCTTCTTGGGGCGTCGCCAGCGCGGCCACTTCATGCGCGCACGCCTCCGGCGTGACGCATGGCGAGGGTCCCGATGCCCTTCTTGGGGCGTCGCCAGCGCGGCCGGTTCATGCGCGCACGCCTCCGGCGTGACGCATGGCGAGGGTCCCGATGCCCTCCTTCGGACGGGGCCAGCGCGGCGGGTTCCTGCCGCGCCCTCCGGCGTGGCGCATGGCGAGGGTCCCGATGCCCGGCGCCGGGCGGCGGCGGCTCGGCCGGTTCATGCCGCGCCCTCCACGCGCCGCATGATCCGGTGGATGCGGGACATCGCCCAGGCCAGGGCCGGGTAGAGCCCGACCGCGAGGCCGAGTTGCAGGAGGCCGGGCATCACCGGCGGCGATTGCCAGTTCAGAACCGCCGTGAGGCCCCAGGCGAGGCCGGCCGCACCCGCGGCGAAGCCGCAGAACACCAGCCACACGGCCAGGAAGGAGCGCTTCACCAGCACGTCCCGCCAGCGCAGGGCGAGGCCGTGCACGAGCAGCAGCGTGAGCACCCCCACGCCGAGGGGCGCGAAGCTCAGGAGATCCTGCAGGAGGCCGAGGGCGAAGACCACGGGCGGTGGCATGGAGCCGGGGCGGAAGATCGTCCAGAAGAAAACGCCGGGCAGCGCCGCCGCCGCGATCAGCCCGGGCATGCCGACAGGCACCGCCGCCATGACGAGCAGGGCCGCCGTGCTGACGGCCGGGAAGCCGCCGCGCACCGCCGCGTCCAACCGGCGCGTGAAGCCGGATGGCGGCTCGGGGCGACCTTTCGCCATGTCACCGGCGAGGCCGCGGCTCGGGCCTGGCCACCGCCTCGGGCGGAAGGATGCCGGACAGGCCGAAATCGAAGAGGCGCAGCACGTCGAGGCGGTCGAGCTGGGCGAAGAGCTCGACCTCGGCCGCGCCGCTCTCGCTCCAGCGGACGACGCCGACCGGCAGCCCCGCCGGGAAGGCGTTGGCCTCGGCCGAGGTGACCACCCGGTCCCCCTCCCGCGGCACGACGCCCTCGGGCCAGTGCTGCAAGCGCGGCCGGGCGGCGTTGTTGCCCACCATGATCGCCCGGGCCCGGCTGCCCTCGAGGACGATGGGGATCCGGCTGTTGATGTCGGTCGCCAGCAGCACGCGGGCGGAGCGGCTGCCCACCTCGGTCACCCGGCCGACGAAGCCGCGCTCGTCGAGGGCGATCTGGCCCTTGCGGACGGAATGGTTCGGCCCGGCGGCGAGCAGCACGGCGCGGGCATAGGTGCCGCCGGCATCGGCCACCACGCGCGCGGTGCGGAAGGCGGGCGCCGGGTCCGGCACCCAGGCGAGCTGGCGGCGCAGCAGCGCGTTCTCCGCCTCGAGCGCGAGGGCCGTCGCCTGCCAGCGGCGCAGGCGCTCATTCTCCTCCCGCAGCAGCGCGTTCTCTTCCCGCAGCGCCAGCAGGTGCTGGCCCTCCCGGACGGCGCCGCGCACGGCGCCCACGGGCTCCTGCAGGGCACCCCAGATGGGGGCCAGGGCATCGGCCAACGCCATCCGCGCCCGATCCACCAGCAAGGCGTCCGCCTTGCCCAGCAGCATGGTGCCGAAGGCGGCCGCGATCAGCACGGGCAGGGACAGCCGCGCGAGCGCCTGACGCAGTGGGATGCTGAGTCGGATCAATCAGCCTCTCCCGGGGGGCCCTGAAGGGCCCTTCAATACATCGAAGTCAGGACTTGGCGAAGCCGCTTGATCTCCTCGAGGGCGCGGCCCGTGCCGAGCGCGACGCAGTTCAGCGGCTCCTCTGCCACCACGACGGGCAGGCCTGTCGCGTCCCTGAGCACCTGGTCGAGGCGGTAGAGCTGCGCCCCGCCGCCGGTCAGCACGATGCCCTTGTCCACGATGTCGGCGGCGAGCTCGGGCGGCGTGTTCTCGAGGGCGACCTTCACCGCCTCGACGATGGCGGTCACCGGCTCCGCCAGCGAATAGGCGATCTCGCGCTGGGAGACGACGACCTCGCGCGGGACGCCGTTCATCAGGTCCCGGCCCTTCACCTCGGTCAGCGGGCCGTCCTCCTCGGCGTCGGGCTGGGCGGCGGCGCCGATCTCCATCTTGATGCGCTCGGCCGAGCTCTCGCCGATCAGCAGGTTGTGGGTGCGGCGGATGTAGCTGATCACCGCCTCGTCCATCTTGTCCCCGCCGACGCGGACGCTGCGGGCGTAGACGATGCCGCCGAGCGAGATCACGGCCACTTCCGTCGTGCCGCCGCCGATGTCCACCACCATGGAGCCCGAGGGCTCCGTCACCGGCAGGCCGGCGCCGATCGCCGCCGCCATCGGCTCCTCGATCAGCAGCACCTTGCGGGCGCCGGCGCTCTCGGCGCTTTCCTGGATCGCGCGCCGCTCCACCGCCGTGCTGCCCGAGGGCACGCAGACGATGATCATGGGGGAGGCGAAGCTGCGCCGGTTGTGGACCTTGCGGATGAAGTGCTTGATCATCTCCTCCGCCACCTCGAAGTCGGCGATGACGCCGTCGCGGAGCGGGCGGATGGCGGAGATGTTGCCCGGGGTGCGGCCGAGCATCTGCTTGGCCTCGTCGCCCACGGCCAGCACCTGCTTGCGGCCCCGCTGATCCGCGATGGCGACGACGCTCGGCTCGTTCAGGACGATGCCGCGGCCCTTCACGTAGACCAGGGTGTTCGCGGTGCCGAGATCGATGGCCATGTCGGCGGACAGGAAGCCGAACAGGCGTGAGAACATAGGCTGAGCCTTCGTGGGGGATTGCCGGACCGGCGGGGCTTACCCCCCCGGGGGGTCCGGCTCAACCCCCCGAGCAGCGGCGGGACCGCAACCCGGGACGCGGCCGGGTGTTCGCCTTGCGCAACAAGGAGTTTTCGTCATGCGCAAGCTTCTCATTCTCGGTACCGCGGCGCTCGGCCTGTCGGCCTGCGGCTATTCCACCGGCGACCGGGCGATCTCCGGCGGCCTGCTCGGCGCGGGCACCGGCGCGGCCGTCGGCGCCATCACCGGCGGCAATGCCGGCACCGGCGCCCTGATCGGCGGCGCCGTCGGCGCGGCCGGCGGCGCGCTCACCAGCGGCAACTCGGTCAATCTCGGGCGGCCGGTCTGGCGCTGACGCGCCAGGCGGCATTCCTCTCTCCCTGAGGGAAGTGACGCGCGGCGCCGCCCGGAAACGGGCGGCGCCGCGTTCGCGTCGGGCGCCCATCGCTCGCGGCCCACCAGCCCAGCGGCATAAAGATATGCTTATATCTCAGCGGTAGCTCTGGCCATGCGGCGGGGCGCGTGCTAACCGCGCGCCCGTCACTCACCCTTCCGGAGCTTTCCGCGGACATGACCGACTACATCGTCAAGGACATCTCGCTGGCCGAATGGGGCCGGAAGGAGATCAACATGGCCGAGGACGAGATGCCCGGCCTGATGGCCACGCGCGCCGAGTTCGGCGCGGCGAAGCCGCTCAAGGGCGCCCGCGTCGCCGGCTGCCTCCACATGACGATCCAGACCGCCGTGCTGATCGAGACGCTCGTGCATCTCGGCGCCGATGTCCGCTGGTCCTCCTGCAACATCTTCTCGACGCAGGACCACGCCGCCGCCGCCATCGCGGCCGCCGGCGTGCCGGTCTTCGCCTACAAGGGCGAGTCGCTCGAGGAATACTGGGACTACGTCCGCAAGACCCTCGAATGGGGTGACGGCGGCACGCCCAACATGCTGCTCGACGACGGCGGCGACATGACGCTCCTCGTCCATTACGGCCTCCGCGCCGAGCAGGGCGACACCGCCTTCCTCGACAAGGCGACCAACGAGGAAGAGACCGTCTTCTTCGCCCTGATCAAGAAGTGCCTCGCCGAGAAGCCGGGCTGGTTCGCCAAGCTCGCCGCCGCGATCAAGGGCGTCTCGGAGGAGACGACGACGGGCGTCCACCGCCTCTACAACATGGCGAAGGAGGGCAAGCTGCTCTTCCCCGCCATCAACGTGAACGACAGCGTCACCAAGTCCAAGTTCGACAACCTCTACGGCTGCCGTGAATCGCTGGTGGACGCCATCCGCCGCGGCACGGACGTGATGATGGCCGGCAAGGTCGCGGTGGTGTGCGGCTTCGGCGACGTGGGCAAGGGCTCCGCCGCCTCGCTCCGCAACGCCGGCTGCCGCGTGATGGTGACCGAGATCGACCCGATCTGCGCGCTGCAGGCGGCGATGGAGGGCTACCAGGTCGTCACCATGGAAGACGCTGCGCCGCACGCCGACATCTTCGTGACGGCGACGGGCAATGTGGACGTCATCACGGCCGACCACATGCGCGCCATGAAGCACCGCGCGATCGTGTGCAACATCGGCCACTTCGACAGCGAGATCCAGGTCGCGGCGCTGCGCAACTACAAGTGGGACAACGTGAAGCCGCAGGTGGACGAGATCGAGTTCCCCGACGGCAAGCGCATCATCCTGCTGTCCGAGGGGCGCCTCGTGAACCTCGGCAACGCGACGGGGCACCCCTCCTTCGTGATGTCCGCGTCCTTCACGAACCAGACGCTCGCGCAGATCGAGCTGTGGACGAACCCGGGCAACTACGAGAAGAAGGTCTACGTGCTGCCCAAGCATCTCGACGAGAAGGTCGCGAAGCTCCACCTCGAGAAGGTGGGCGCCAAGCTGACCGCGCTGCGCCCCGACCAGGCCGCCTATATCGGCGTGCCGACGCAGGGCCCGTTCAAGGCGGAAGCCTACCGCTACTGAGCCTCCCGCCGCGGCCTTCGCTGCCCCCGGCGGGGCGGCGGAGGCCGCGGCGCTGATGCCCACCGCCCGCCTGCCGGGAAGGGCGGTCGCTCCCGGTCTCCGGCCGGCGCGGTGGCGACCTTCGCCGGC
>JAIEOO010000003.1 GCA_019750475.1 Acetobacteraceae bacterium
GCCCCGCCGCGCCCCGGCTCCGACGCCGCGGCGGTGGCCGGGCGCTGGCGCGGCCCGGTGCTGCCCTTCACCCCCTCGGAGGCCGCGCGGGCCGACCTCGTGCTCGATGCCGTCTTCGGCGCGGGCCTCGCGCGGGATCTCGACGACGGCGTGCGCGCCGTGCTGGCCGCCGCGCGGCGCCTCGTCGCCGTGGACGTCCCCTCCGGCCTCGACGGCGCGACCGGCCAGCCGCGCCCATGGGCGCCGCAGGCCGAGCTGACCGTGACCTTCTTCCGTCGCAAGCCCGGCCATCTGCTGCTGCCGGGCCGCGACCTCTGCGGCGAGGTGGTGCTGGCCGATATCGGCCTGCCCGGCGCCGTCCTCACGGAGTTGCCGGCGCGATGTTTCGCCAACGGCCCCGCGCTCTGGCGCCTGCCGGCGCCGGATGCCGCGACGCACAAGCACAGCCGCGGCCATGTCACGATCCTCGGCGGCGCGGCGATGACCGGGGCGGCCATCCTCGCCGCGGATGCCGCGCGGCGCGCCGGCGCCGGCCTCGTCACCATCGGCTGCTCCGATCCCGCGGCGGCGACGATCTACCGCGTCGCCCAGCCCGGCGCCCTGGTCGCCGAAGCCGCCGAGGACGCGCTGCTGCCCGCCCTCCTCGCCGATGGGCGGCGGCGCGTCTGGCTGCTCGGCCCCGGGCTGCCGCCCGATCAGCCGACGCGCCTCTCGGTCGAGCGCGTGCTGGCGGCGGGGCGCAGCCTCGTCGCCGATGCCGGCGCGCTGAGCGCGTTCCAGGGGGAGGCCAAGGGGCTGACCGGCGCCGCGATCCTCACGCCCCATGCCGGCGAGTTCGCGGCGCTGTTCGGACCGCCGGGCGAGGACCGGATGGCGGCGGTGCGCGCCGCCGCCGCCGTGACGGGCGCCGTCGTCCTGCTCAAGGGCAGCGACACCATCGTCGCCGCGCCCGACGGCCGCGCCGCCATCAACCACAACGCGCCCCCATGGCTCGCCACCGGCGGCAGCGGCGACGTGCTGGCCGGCATCGCCGCCGCCCTGCTGGCGCAGGGCCTGCCCGCCTGGGACGCGGCCTGCGCCGCGGCCTGGCTCCAGGGCGAGGCCGCGCGCGCGGCCGGGCCCGGCCTGATCGCCGAGGATCTGCCGGCGCAGCTTTCGGGGTTTCTTCGGCCCGAAATCATGACTTCGTCTTGACTTCGACCGAAGCGCGAGAACACCTTTCCTCCATTGTCAGGCTTCCGTGACGCATCCGGCTCGATGCCCGGCGGCCTGACCAAACGGGAGGATCGGGTTGAGATGAGGGCAAGCCACGCGCCGCGCTGGACGCGGACGCCAGCGTTCCGGGGCATCATCCTGGCGGCGGGCCTCGGCCTCGCCGCCTGCGCGCCGCAAGCGAATCCCGAGGCGCTCGCCGGGTTCCGGCAGAACCTCGCGACCGGCCAGTTCCAGACCGCGGCCACCATCGCCACCCAGCAGGCGGCCCCCAACGCCGAGGGGCGCGGCACCGAGCTGATGTGGTCGCTCAACGCGGGCGCGGCCGCCCTGCATGGCGGGGAGCACAACCGGGCCATCGCCATGCTCGACGGCGCCGAGGACCTGATGCGCGCGCGGGAGGAGGCCAATTTCGACTGGGGCCAGACCTACCGCTTCGGCACCTATGACGCGGTCATGGTGAACGCCTACAAGGCCTTCGCCATGCTCGGCCGCGGCGACCGCGACGGCGCCCGCGTCGAGATGAACCGCCTCGAGGAGCGGCAGGCCCGCACGGCCGAGCGCTTCCGTCAGCTGATCGAGACCGAACGGGCGCGGCTCGACGCGGAGGGGCGGCAGGACCGCACGCGCGGCACGGCCCTCGCGGCAGCGCAGGACAATCCGGCGGTGCGCGATCAACTCCAGGCTCTGGACACCTATCGGGGGTACCAGCCCTTCGTGAACCCCGCCGGGACCTATCTGCGGAGCCTGTTCCTGCTCAACACCGGCATCCCCGGGGATGCGGAGTCCGCCCGCAACGGCTTCCAGCGCGTCATCGGCGTCATGGGCAACCCGCGCGTCGTCGCCGAGGACATGGAACTGGCCCGCCAAGCGGCGCAGGGCCGTCGCAGCCCGCCGCAGGTCTGGGTCATCTTCGAGAACGGCCAGAGCCCGCTCTTCGAGCAGTTGAACTTCACCATTCCCGTGCCCGTCGCGGCCCCGCGCGGCGGCGTGGGCGTCAGCGTCGTCACCGTCTCGATGCCGCGCCTCGTCTTCCAGCCGAGCGCCTACGGCGCGCTCGAAGTGCGCGCGGGCAGCGGGCCGGGAGTCACCACGACGCTGGTCGGCAGCATCGAGGGCGTGATGGCGAGCGAGTTCCGCACCCGCTACAGCTCGCTGCTCGCCGCCGCCGTCTTCGAGGCGGTCGCCAAGGCCGTGGCCCAGTCCGCCGCCAACGTCGCCGCCGGGCAGGTCGGCGGCTTCGGCGGCCTCGCCATCCAGCTCGCGGCGCTGGCCGCGACCAACATCACCCAGTCCGACACGCGCTCCTGGCACGCCCTCCCGCGCGAGTTCCAGGCGGCCCGCGTCCCCGTGCCCGCCAATGGCAGCCTGACCGTCAGCGCCATGGGCGGCCCGACCCAGAACGTGACGGTGCCGACCGGCCAGTCCTCGGTCGTCGTCGTGAAGGCGCAGGCGCCGGGCAGCCCGCTCACCATCCAGGTCTACCCGCTGGGAGGCGCCCGATGACGAACCCCGCCCGCCGCGCCCTGCTGGCCGCGACGCCGGTCCTCGCGCTGCTCGCCGCCTGCGAGACGCCGCCGCCGCCGCGCCCGGCCGACCCGCGGCTGATCCTCACGCCGCCGGTGATGGGGCTGGGCGTCGGGCTGCCGCGCGTCGCACCCGGCCCCGATGGCCGGCTGCGCCTCAACCTCGACATCGCCAACCCGGCCGGCGCCGACTTCCCGCTGCGCTACCAGGTGGACTGGCTCGACGAGACGGGCCGGCCGCTCTCCACCATCCAGTCCCGCCCGATCTTCCGCAGCCTCGCGCGTGGAACGATCACGACGATCGAGGCGGACGCGCCCAGCACCCGCGCCCGCGACTTCCGCATGACGCTCGATGTGGACGGTTGAGCCGCCCATGACCCCGGAGAACCCCATGACCGCCCGCCGCAACCTCCTCCTCGGCTCCGCCGCCCTGCTCCTCGCCGCCTGCCAGCCGCAGGACATGCCGACCACGCGCGTGGATCCGCGCAACGACCGCTCCCCCATCGGCATGGGCCTCGACAACCGCGACTTCGAGCAGGCGGCGCGCGAGCTCGTGCGCTCCATGCTCGACAGCGGGCGGCTCCAGCCCCGGCCGGACGGCCAGCCGCGCGTCATGGCGATCAGCCGCATCACCAACGACACGACGCTGCGCATCAACACGAACGAGCTGGTGCAGCTCGTCAGCGTCGAGCTGAACAATTCGGGCCGCGTGGTCACCACCACGGCGGTCGGCCTCGAAGGCCCGTCGGATCCGCTCGCCATGGCGTCCCGCCAGCTGCGCCAGTCGGGCGAGTTCAACCAGCGCACCGTCGCCGCGCGCGGCCAGATGATCGCGCCCGACCTCAGCCTGTCGGGCAACATCATCCAGCGCACCAACCGCGTGGATGGCGGCGCCCAGCGCATCGACTACGTCTTCCAGCTCAACCTGACGAACATCCGCACCGGCATCGCCCTGTGGCAGGGGCAGGAGGTGATCACGCGCGTCGGTTCCGGCCGGACGGTGATGTGGTGATGCGCCGCACCGTCCCGAGCCTGTTCCGGGCGCTGTGGGGCGTGCTCGCCCTCCTGGCCGCGGCTCCCGCCGCCCTGGCGCAGGAGATCCCGGGCGGCGCCCGCTTCGTCACCACCACGGCCGAGGGCAGCGGCCCGACCCGCGACGCGGCGCTCACCTCGGCCCTGCTCTCCGCCGTGGAGCAGGTGACGGGCGGCGCCGTCGGCACGCGCGACGTCGTCAGCCGCGCCTTCGCCGCCATCCTGACCGACCGCTCCGACACCTTCGTCGTGACCGAGAACGTCCGGCAGGAGATCGCCCGCGTCTCGGGCGGGCTGTTCCGCTCCTACCGGGTGGTCGATGTCCGGCAGGAGCCGCCCAACACCGTCGTCCGGATCGAGGCCGAGATCGCGGTCTTCCGCCCGACCCAGGACCAGGCGGTGACGCGCCGGCGCATCGCCGTCTCCGAGTTCCGGGACCAGAACGGCCGCCAGACCGAGTTCGGCACGCAGCTGCGGGAACGCCTCATCGCGTATCTGACGCAGTCGCGCCGCTTCGCCGTGCTCGATCGCACGCAGAACGCCGCCTATGACCGGGAGATGGCGCTGCTCGCCGCCGACGCGCCCGTGCAGGAGCGCGTGCGGATCGGCCAGGTGCTGGGAACGGACTACCTCGTCGTCGGCCGCATGCGGAATGTCGGCCAGGTCCGGCAGGAGACCTACATCTCGATCACGGGCGAGACGGTGGTCCGGCAGTTCGCACGCGGCAACCTCGACTTCCAGGTGATCGAGGTGGCGACGCGGCAGGTCCTCTGGGCCAGCACCATCAACGCCGGCACGGCGGGGAACCTGACCCAGATCCTCGACACCATGGCGACGCGGCTCGGGCGCGAGATCACCCAGACCGTCTACCCCATCCGCCTCGTCCGCATGGACAACCCGGAGGAGCTGATCCTCAACCAGGGCGGCGTGACGGTGACCGACGGCCAGCGCTTCCGCGCCATGGTGCTGGGGGAGGAGATCTTCGATCCCTACACGCGGGAAAGCCTCGGCCGGACCGAGCGGGAGGTCGGGCTGGTCCAGGTCTACCGCGTGGATGACCGGCTCTCCTACGCGCGCCTCGTCGGCGGATCGCTCCCCGGGCCGGGCAACGACGTGGTGCTGCGCCTCGCCCCGCCGCCGCCCCCGCCACCGCCGCGCCCGCGCCCGGCGGCGGAGCGGAACCGCTCGATGTTCGACTGAGCTGTCCCGGGCGGGGCCGGGCAGGGGGCGGGTCCGTTCGGGCCCGCCCTTTTTCTTGGGCTTGGCCCAACCGTCACGCTGCGTTTCGGATTGTTTCCGTGTAGGTTCCCCGGAAGAGTCAGGAGCGCCCGATGCCCGATCTGATCGTCGCACCATCCGCCGCTGGCCCCGAGGCGGCGGAAGGGCTGGTGGACCGCGCGCTGCGCCGCGTGACGGGCCTCTGGCGCGACATGGCCGAGCGCGTCGCCGGCCGCACGGAGCCCGAGGACATCGCCGCGCAGATGCGGGCCTGCCTGACCGGCAAGGGCGGCGAGGTGTCGGCGCGCGCCCGCGCGGCGCAGCTCGCGGCCGATTACCGCGGTCTGAAGCCGGAGGAGCGGCGCGCCTTCCTCAAGATCCTCGCCCATTTCGATGCCGACCCCGCCGCCGTCGAGAAGGCGGTGACGGCCTGGCAGAACGCGGCGGAGCCGGCGGACCGCGCGGCCGCCAAGGTCGCGCTGCGCCGCGCGCTGGAGCCGCCGCGCCTCAAGCTGCTGACGCAGTTCACCGCCATCCCGGACGGGGTGAAGCTGCTCGTCGACCTGCGCGACGACCTGCTGCGCCTGGCCGAGGGCGATCCCATGCTCTCCGCGCTGGAGGCCGACCTGCGCGGCCTGCTGGCCTCGTGGTTCGACGTCGGCTTCCTCGAGCTTCGCCGCATCGACTGGAACAGCCCGGCCTCGCTGCTCGAGAAGCTGATCCGCTACGAGGCGGTGCACCGGATCGAGAGCTGGGACGACCTCAAGAACCGCCTCGATTCCGACCGGCGCTGCTACGCCTTCTTCCACCCCCGCATGCCGGACGAGCCGCTGATCTTCGTCGAGATCGCCCTCGTCCAGGGCCTCGCCGCCTCGGTCCAGGCGCTGCTCGACCCCGACGCCGCCCCGCTCGACCCGGCGAGCGCCGACACGGCGATCTTCTACTCGATCAACAACTGCCAGCGCGGCCTCGACGGCATCGCCTTCGGCAACTTCCTCATCAAGCGCGTGGTCGAGGTGCTGGGCGCCGAGTTCCGCGAGATCAAGAGCTTCGCCACGCTCTCGCCCATCCCGGGCTTCTGCCGCTGGCTCTCGGCGCGGGAGGAAGCCGCGGACGCGACGCTCGTCTCGCCGGAGGAAGCCAAGGCCCTGCGCGAGGCGGCCGGCGCCTCCGGCGAGACCTCGGGCCTGGCGGCGCTGGCGCTGCTCCTGGCGCGCAAGGACTGGATGTCGAACCCGGCCACCGCCAAGGCGATGGAGCCGGTGCTGACGCGGCTCGTCGCCCGCTATCTCGTGACGGAAGCCGGCCGGAACCCGAAGCGGGCGCTCGACCCGGTGGCGCATTTCCACCTGTCCAACGGCGCCCGCGTCGAGCGGATCAACTGGCGCGGCGACGTGTCGGGGAAGGGGCTGCGCGAGAGCTGCGGGCTGATGGTCAACTACCTCTACGACCCCAAGGCCATCGAGGAGAACCACGAGGCCTATGCGGGGGAGGGGAAGCGCGCCACCTCCCCGGCCGTGCGGAAGCTGCTGAAGGGGTAGGCGGGGGCGCGGCCCTCCGCGTGCCGACGCCGTCGCCCGGCCGAGCGCCGGGCCGGCCGGTCGCGCGCGACGGGCGCTTCGGCGATCCCGCGCGACTGACCCGGCGCGACGGCGGCGGGCAGGGCCTCCGATGGCCGCGAGGCGGCGCTGACGCCGGGCATCACCGCCTGCCTCGGCGCAGACCCTGCGGCAGCTCCGGCGGACGCCGACGAAGCGGTCCTCGCGCTGCGGGCGGCCGCGGCCATGCTCCGGCCCAGGCTGGCGGTGCCCGCGATCGCCGCCACCTGATCCAGGGCCCTGGTCAGCCGCCCGCCACCCGGTATCTTCCAGCCCTCAGCCGGAGGAAAGCAGCGGATGAACGTCCAGAATATCGGCGCCCGGCTCGACAGCCCGGCGGACGCGGCCCGCATCGCCAAGCTGCACGCCATCGAGCGCAAGCTGCTCTGGCTTTCGGCCTGGATGATCCACCACGCCAACCACATCCGTCCCAACCGGGACGGGCTGAAGGTGGGTGGGCACCAGGCCTCCTGCGCCTCCTGCGTGTCGATCCTCACGGCGCTCTATTTCGACATCCTCCGCCCCGCCGACCGCGTCGCGGTGAAGCCGCATGCGGGCCCCGTCTTCCACGCCATCAACTACCTCCTCGGCCGGCAGAGCCGCGAGAAGCTGGAGACGCTGCGCCAGTTCGGCGGCATCCAGCCCTATCCCTCCCGCATCAAGGATGGCGGCGAGGTGGATTTCTCCACCGGCTCGGTGGGCCTCGGCGTCGCGCTCACCTCCTTCGGCTCGCTCGTGCAGGATTATGTCCGCCTGAAGAAGCTTGCCCCGGCCGAGCTTCCGGCGGGGCGCCACGTCGCCATCGTGGGCGACGCCGAGCTCGACGAGGGCAACATCTACGAGGCCCTGCTGGAGGGCTGGAAGCACGACATCCGCAACGTCTGGTGGGTGGTGGACTACAACCGCCAGAGCCTCGACAGCGTCGTGCAGGACCGCCTGTTCGGTCGGATCGAGGGGCTGTTCCGCGACATGGGCTGGAACGTCGTCACCCTCAAATACGGCCGCAGGCTTCAGGCGGCCTTCGCCCGCGAAGGGGGGGAGGCGCTGCGCCACTGGATCGACGACTGCCCCAACAGCCTCTACTCGGCGCTGACCTTCCAGGGCGGGGCCGCCTGGCGCAACGCCCTGCTGTCCGATCTCGGGCGCGAACCGGGCGTGCGCGCCATCATCGACCCGCTGTCGGACGACGAGCTGGCCGAGCTGATGAACAACCTCGGCGGCCACGACATCGAGACGCTGATGGAGGCCTTCCGCGAGGCCGATGCGCTCGGCGACCAGCCCACCTGCTTCATCGCCTACACCATCAAGGGCATGGGCCTGCCCTTCGCCGGCCACAAGGACAACCACGCCGGGCTGATGACGAAGGAGCAGATGGAGGGCTTCCGGGCCGCCATGGGCATCCGCCCCGGCCACGAATGGGACGCCTTCGAGGGCCTCGACCTCCCCGAGGCGGAGATGCGCGCCTTCATCGGCAGCGTCCCCTTCGCCGAGAGGCTGACGCCGGCGGGCCGCAGCCTCGCCGCGCCGACGATCCACGTCCCCGCCGCCTTCGCCGTGCCGACCGTCCCCGCGGGCCGCAAGCTCTCCACCCAGGCGGCCTTCGGCGAGATCCTGGCCGGGATCGGGCGGGGGCAGGGGGAGTACGCCGATCTCGCGTCGCGGATCGTCACCACCAGCCCGGACGTGACGGTGTCCACCAATCTCGGCCCCTGGGTGAACCGCCGCGGCATCTTCGACCGGCACCTCAAGAACGACGTCTTCCGCGACGCCAAGCTGGCCTCGGCCCAGCGCTGGGGCATGTCGCCCGAAGGCCAGCACGTGGAGCTCGGCATCGCCGAGCAGAACCTGTTCCTCGTGCTCACGGCGCTCGGCCTGGCCGACCGTCTCTACGGCGCGCGGCTGCTGCCGATCGGCACGGTGTACGACCCGTTCGTCAATCGCGGCCTCGATGCGCTGATCTATGGCTGCTACATGGATGCGCGCTTCCTGCTGGTCTCGACGCCGTCCGGGCTGACGCTGGCGCCGGAGGGCGGGCAGCACCAGTCGGTCAACACGCCGCTGATCGGCATGGCGCAGGACCGCCTCGCCTCCTACGAGCCCGCCTTCGCCGACGAGCTGGCCATCCTGATGCGCCACGCCTTCGCGCACATGCAGGCCGACAACGGCTCCTCCGTCTGGCTGCGGCTGTCCACGCGGGGCCTGCCGCAACCGGAGCGCAGGCTCGATCCGGACGCGGTCGTCGCCGGCGGCTACTGGGCCGTCCTGCCGGCCGAGGGCGCGCGCATCGCCATCGCATATCAGGGGCCGATCGCGCCCGAGGCCATGGCCGCCTTCGACGCCCTGCGGGAGGAGGAGCCGGGCGCAGGCCTCCTCGCCGTGACGAGCCCCGACCGGTTGCACGCCGGCTGGATGGCGGCCCGTCGCGCCGCGCGGCAGGGACCGGGCGCCGCGCCCTCCCACGTCGAGCGCCTGCTGGCGCCGCTCGCGCCCGGTGCGGGGCTCGTGACGCTGCTCGATGGCCATCCCGCCGCGCTCGACTGGCTCGGCGCGGTGCGGGGGATGCGGGTGGAGGCGCTGGGCGTGGACCGCTTCGGCCAGGCCGGCGACATCCCCGACCTCTACGCGGAATACGGGCTGGACGAGGCCGCGATCCTGGATGCCTGCGCCCGGGTGCTGCTCGGCTAGGGAAGCGTGGCCACGCCCTCGTCGGCCGCGGCCGCGCGCAGCTCCGCGTCGAGGGTGGCGAGCGGCAGGTGACGCCGCAGCGCGAGTTCGAGATAGGCGGCGTCGTAGAGCGTCAGCCGGTGCCGGCGGGCGAGCGGGACCAACATATCGCCGCCTCGGAACGCCCCGTCGTCGAGTTCGACACCAAGCTCCTCGAGGGTCGCGCGCGCGGCGTCGTGCTGCCGCGGATCGATTCGTCCCCGACGTTCGGAGATGAGCAGGACGTTGCCGACCTCCGCGCGCCACAGGATTGGCGCGGCGGCCCCGTCGCGCATGGCTTCCCGGAACAAAGGCTCGCACACCGCGGAGCGCGCCTCCCGCATCACCCAGGCCAGCGCCACGGACGCGTCGAGGGCGAAGGCCGTCAACGCCGCCCCTCGTCGCGAAGGCGCTTCCACTCCTCCCAACTGCTCTCCTGAGGAATGCTGTCGCGCAACGCGCGCAGCTTCTCGACGGCGGCCTCGATCGCGGCGACGTCTCGGGGAGGTGGCGCCGGCGCCACCAGCCGCGCCACCGCCCGGCCGCGCCGGGTAATGGTGATCTCCTCCCCCCGCTCGACCCGGTCGAGCAGGGCGGAGAGGTGGGTCTTCGCCTCGAAGGCGCCGACGGTGGTGGCCATGGCCATCAAACTAGTTGGTCAACCCGTCGGCGTCGAGGGAAACCGCACCAGCGGCGCCTGCCGCGCGACGTAGAGCGGGTGCTTCGGGCTGCCGTCGCCGTTCACGGCGAAGCAGAGCGGCTCCACCCCCGCCCCCCGCAGCAGACGGGCGAGCGCCGGCCCGCGCCCCGCGAGCGCCCTGGGCGGCTTCCCCCAGGCGGCGACCACCGGCGCCCCGGTCCGCGCGAAGCGCAGGATCGTCTCGTCCGTCTCCGACCCGACCGGATCCGCCACCTCCAGCAGCCGGTTCTTGTCCGTGGCGCGGTAGCTGAAGGCGTTGAGCATGACGCAGGCGCCCACCCCCCAGACATGCCGGGCCCGCCACATGATGCCGGCGACCGTGGGGTCGTCGGCGTCCACATCGGCGGTCGAGGGATTCATGCCGATCACGGCGGCATGCCCGCCGCTGCCGATCGGCCGCCCGTCCCAGCGCCGTTCCAGCCACCAGCGCCAGCGCCGGCAGGGGGAGAAGGCGGCGGCCGAGACCACGTCGGGCGCGAGCGTCAGCCGGACCTTGCCGCCCGGGTCGTGAGGGTCCTGCATGGGAGGCGAGTATTGGCGCCCCCAGGCGTTTCGGCTACACGCCCGGCTTCCGCCCGGAACGCGAGTGTCCGCGGGCGTGGTGGAATTGGCAGACACGCTGGATTTAGGTTCCAGTGGCGCAAGCCGTGGGGGTTCAAGTCCCTCCGCCCGCACCACCGCGAGCCGCCGGCATTCCTCAACTCTCTTGGACTGAACTGGAATAGCGCCGATGCAGGTGACCGAGGTCGCGAACGAAGGGCTCAAGCGGGCCTACACCGTGGTGGTGCCCGCCGCCAGCATCGCCGCCGAGAAGGACAAGCGCCTCGCGGAGCTCGCGAAGGACATGAAGATCCCGGGCTTCCGCCCCGGCAAGGTGCCGCAGAAGATCGTCCAGGCGCGCTACGGCCAGGCCGTCATGGGTGAGGTGCTCGAAGCCTCCGTCCAGGAGGCGACGGGCAAGGTCGTCTCCGACCGCGGCCTGCGCCCGGCGCTGCAGCCCAAGATCGAGCTGGTGAACTTCGCCGACGGGTCCGACCTCGAATTCCGCATGGATGTCGAGGTCCTGCCCGAGATCCCGATGCCCGACTTCGCCGCCATCGAGCTGACGCGTCTCAAGGCGACGCCGGGCGAGGCCGAGATCCAGCAGGCCTACGACAACATCACCCGCCGCAACGCCTCCCTCGAGGAGACGGAGGCCCGCGCCGCCCAGAAGGGCGAGGTGCTGGTCTGCGACTTCGTCGGCAAGATCGGCGGCGAGGAGTTCAAGGGCGGCAGCGCGAACGACATGCCGATCGAGGTCGCGGGCCCCGGCTTCATTCCCGGCTTCACCGAGCAGCTCGAAGGCCTCGCCCCGGGCGAGACCCGCTCCATCAGCGTCGCCTTCCCGGCCGACTACCAGGCGGCCGAGCTCGCCGGCAAGGACGCGACCTTCGACGTGACCGCCAAGGCGCTCAAGGTCTATTCCAAGCCCGAGATCAACGACGAGCTGGCGCAGAAGCTCGGCCTCGAGAACGCCGAGAAGCTGCGCGAGCGCGTCGTCGAGGTGCTGCAGGCCGAGTACGACGCCCAGTCCCGCATGGCGATCAAGCGCCGGCTGCTCGACCAGCTGGCCGACAAGGCGAGCTTCACCGTGCCCGAAGGCATGGTGGAGGGCGAGTTCGGCCAGATCTGGCAGCGCGTCGAGGCCGACCTCAAGGCCGGCAAGCTCGAGGGCGACGACGCCGGCAAGGACGAGGCGACCCTCAAGGCGGAGTACCGCGGCATCGCGGAGCGCCGCATCCGCCTCGGCCTCCTGCTCAACGAGGTCGGCCGGACGAACAACATCCAGGTCAGCCGGGACGAGCTGGCCAACGCCATGCGGCAGGAAGTGGCGCGCTACCCGGGCCAGGAGAAGCTGGTCATGGACTATTTCCAGAAGAACCCGCAGGCGATCGAGGGCCTCCGCGCCCCGATCTTCGAGGAGAAGGTCGTGGACTTCATCCTCGAGCTGGCGAAGGTCACGGACGAGACCGTGACGCCGGACGCCCTGGCCGAGGCCGCGACCACCGCCTGACGCGGCGCGGCTCGATGAACGGCGCCCCGGCCGGGACCCGGTCGGGGCGTCTTCGTTCGGGGCCCGGTCACCGGCACGCCCCGCCAACTCCGGCGGGGGGGCTTTCCCCGGCGCCCGCGATGCCCACATGCTGGACGGGAGAGAGGCCGGGGCGATTCCCGTCCGGCCGCCAACCGCCGCCGTGCCCATTCCTGACGCCCAGGGGGGCGGTGGCCAGGGACAGGACCTAGACATGCGCGACCGTGATCCGGTTGAGATCTACAACAACAGCCTCGTGCCCATGGTGGTCGAGCAGTCCAGCCGCGGTGAGCGCGCCTACGACATCTATTCGCGCCTGCTGAAGGAGCGGATCATCTTCCTGACCGGCGCGGTGTACGACCAGGTATCGTCGCTGATCTGCGCCCAGCTCCTGTTCCTGGAGAGCGAGAACCCGAACAAGGACATCTCGTTCTACATCAATTCTCCGGGCGGCGTGGTGTCGGCTGGCCTCGCCATCTACGACACCATGCAATACATCCGCTCCCCGGTGAGCACGGTGTGCATCGGGATGGCGGCCTCGATGGGTTCGCTCCTGCTGACGGCCGGGGCCCATGGCAAGCGCTTCGCCCTGCCCAACGCCCGCGTCATGGTCCACCAGCCCTCGGGCGGCGCCCAGGGCCAAGCGACGGACATCGAGATCCAGGCGCGCGAGATCCTGACGCTGCGCAAGCGGCTGAACGAGATCTACGTCCGGCACACCGGCCAGCCGGTCGAGGCGATCGAGGCGAAGCTCGAGCGCGACACCTACATGTCGGCCGAGGACGCCAAGGCCTTCGGGCTGATCGACGAGGTGGTGGACAAGCGCCCGGCCTCGCCCGACGCGGCGAAGGCGGCCTAACCGTCTTGGTCCTGCCGCGTTCAGGCGGGGTTAACACGCGCGTGGCCAGCTTTCGCAAGGCCGCGCTTCCCCCGGGCGACCCCGGGGGGTATCCTTTGGCCTTACGCGCCCCCCGGGTGGACGGTTCCGCCCGACGGGGCTGCGAGGAGTGGGCATGAGCAAGCCGTCCGACAGCAAGAACACCCTGTACTGCTCCTTCTGCGGGAAGTCGCAGCACGAGGTGCGCAAGCTCATCGCGGGGCCGACCGTCTTCATCTGCGACGAGTGCGCCGAGCTCTGCATGGACATCATCCGCGAGGAGCACAAGACGCACCTCGTGAAGAGCCGCGACGGCGTGCCGACACCGAAGGAGATCTGCCGCGTCCTCGATGACTACGTCATCGGCCAGGATCACGCGAAGAAGGTCCTCTCGGTCGCGGTGCACAACCACTACAAGCGCCTCGCCGCCGGGCAGAAGAACAACGACATCGAGATCGCGAAGAGCAACATCATGCTCATCGGGCCCACCGGCTCGGGCAAGACACTGCTCGCGCAGACGCTCGCGCGCATCCTCGACGTCCCCTTCACCATGGCGGACGCGACGACGCTGACCGAGGCCGGCTACGTCGGCGAGGACGTCGAGAACATCATCCTCAAGCTGCTGCAGGCGGCCGACTACAACGTCGAGCGGGCGCAGCGCGGCATCGTCTACATCGACGAGGTCGACAAGATCAGCCGCAAGTCGGACAACCCCTCGATCACGCGCGACGTGTCGGGCGAGGGCGTGCAGCAGGCGCTGCTCAAGATCATGGAGGGCACGGTCGCGAGCGTCCCGCCGCAGGGCGGCCGCAAGCATCCCCAGCAGGAGTTCCTGCAGGTGGACACGACCAACATCCTCTTCATCTGCGGCGGCGCCTTCGCCGGCCTCGAGCGCATCATCGGCGCCCGCGGCAAGGGCTCGGGCATCGGCTTTGGCGCCGAGGTCCGCTCGCCCGACGACCGCCGCACGGGGGCCATCCTGCGCGAGGTCGAGCCCGAGGACCTGCTGAAGTTCGGCCTGATCCCCGAATTCATCGGCCGCCTGCCCGTGGTCGCCACGCTCGAGGACCTCGACGAGAAGGCCCTCATCGAGATCCTGACCAAGCCCAAGAACGCG
This sequence comes from Acetobacteraceae bacterium, assembly GCA_019750475.1. Lineage (GTDB taxonomy): Bacteria > Pseudomonadota > Alphaproteobacteria > Acetobacterales > Acetobacteraceae > Roseococcus. Next base: position 14,055 of record JAIEOO010000003.1, read on the forward strand.
CTGCTGAAGCAGTACCAGCGCCTCTTCGAGATGGAGGGCGCCAAGCTCACCTTCACCGAGGATGCGCTCAAGTCGGTCGCCAACCGCGCCATCCAGCGCAAGACCGGCGCCCGCGGCCTGCGCTCCATCATGGAGAGCATCCTGCTGGCCACGATGTTCGACCTCCCCGGCCTCTCCGACGTCGAGGAGGTGGTGGTCAACCGCGAGGTGGCCGAGAGCCGGGCGGCGCCGCTCTACATCCATGGGCAGCGCGCACCCGAGCAATCCAGCGCGTGAATGACGGCGGCGCTTGTTCCCGCTTCCGGCGCCGCCCATCTGTGTGACGTTCCCGTGTCGCTTGGGCTGGGCCGGTATCGGGCGGCCCGGGCGATGACACACCGAAGAAGGGTCCTCGCATGACCGACACCATCCGCGGCGAATTGCTCCCCGTGCTTCCGCTGCGGGACATCGTCGTCTTCCCGCACATGATCGTTCCGCTCTTCGTCGGGCGCGAGAAGTCGGTCCGCGCGCTCGAGGCGGTGATGCGGGAGGACAAGCAGATCCTCCTCGTCGCGCAGAAGAACGCCGCGCAGGACGATCCCTCCGCCGACGACCTGTTCCAGGTCGGCACCGTCTCGACCGTGCTGCAGCTCCTCAAGCTTCCGGACGGCACGGTGAAGGTGCTGGTCGAGGGCGTGCGCCGCGCGCGCATCGCCGGCTTCAAGGAGGTGCAGACCCACTTCGAGGCCTTCGCCGAGCCCGTGGCCGAGACCGGCAACGACCGGCGCGAGGCCGAGGCGCTGATGCGCACGGTCGTCTCCCAGTTCGAGAGCTACATCAAGCTCAACAAGAAGATCGCGCCCGAGGTGCTGGTCTCGATCAACCAGATCGAGGATGCCGGCAAGCTCGCGGACACGGTCGCGTCCCACCTCTCGATCAAGATCCCCGAGAAGCAGGAGCTGCTGGAGACCTCCGCCGTCTCCGCGCGGCTCGAGCGCGTCTTCGCCCACATGGAGGGCGAGATGAGCGTGCTGCAGGTCGAGAAGCGCATCCGCAACCGCGTGAAGCGCCAGATGGAGAAGACCCAGCGCGAGTACTACCTCAACGAGCAGCTGAAGGCGATCCAGAAGGAGCTCGGCGAGGGCGAGGAGGGCAAGGACGAGGCGGCCGAGATCGAGGAGCGCATCAAGGCCACCAAGCTCTCCAAGGAGGCGCGCGAGAAGGCGATGGCGGAGCTGAAGAAGCTCCGCTCCATGTCGCCCATGTCGGCCGAGGCGACGGTGGTGCGCAACTACCTCGACTGGATCCTCACGATCCCGTGGAAGAAGCGCAGCAAGATCCGCAACGACATCGTCGAGGCCGAGAAGGTCCTCGACGCCGACCACTACGGCCTCGAGAAGGTCAAGGAGCGCATCATCGAGTACCTGGCGGTGCAGTCGCGCTCGCCGAAGATCAAGGGCCCGATCCTCTGCCTGGTGGGCCCGCCCGGCGTCGGCAAGACCTCGCTCGGCAAGTCCATCGCCAAGGCGACGAACCGCAACTTCGTGCGCATGTCGCTGGGCGGCGTGCGCGACGAGGCCGAGGTGCGCGGCCACCGCCGGACCTATATCGGCTCCATGCCCGGCAAGGTCATCCAGGGCATGAAGAAGGCGAAGACGTCGAACCCGCTCTTCCTGCTCGACGAGATCGACAAGCTCGGCGCCGACTGGCGCGGCGACCCGTCCTCGGCCCTGCTCGAGGTGCTCGATCCCGAGCAGAACTCCACCTTCGCGGACCACTACCTGGAGGTGGACTACGACCTGTCGGACGTGATGTTCGTCACCACGGCGAACTCGCTCCGCATGCCGCAGCCGCTGCTCGACCGCATGGAGATCATCCGCATTCCCGGCTACACCGAGGATGAGAAGGTGCAGATCTCCAAGCGCCACCTGATCCCCAAGGTGTCCGAGGCGAACGGCCTCAAGGACGGGGAGTGGAGCATCTCGGACGACGCCATCCTCGACGTCATCCGCTACCACACGCGGGAGGCGGGCGTCCGCAACCTCGAGCGCGAGCTGTCGGGCCTGGCGCGCAAGGCCGTGCGCGAGATCGTCTCGAAGAAGGCGAAGAAGGTCGCGATCACCCGCAAGAACCTCGACAAGTACGCGGGCGTGAAGAAGCTCCGCTACGGCGAGGCCGAGGCCGAGGACATGGTGGGCGTCGTCACCGGCCTCGCCTGGACCGAGGTCGGCGGCGAGATCCTGACGATCGAGAGCGTCATGCTGCCCGGCAAGGGTAACGTGAAGCACACGGGCAAGCTCGGCGACGTGATGCAGGAGAGCGTCTCGGCCGCCATGTCCTACGTGCGCAGCCGGGCGACGACCTTCGGGATCAAGCCGACCGTCTTCGAGAAGCGGGACATCCACGTCCACGTGCCCGAGGGCGCCACGCCGAAGGACGGGCCGTCCGCCGGCATCGCCATGGCGACGTCCATGGTGTCGGTCCTCACCGGCATCCCCGTCCGCAAGGACGTGGCCATGACGGGCGAGATCACGCTGCGCGGCCGCGTGCTGCCGATCGGCGGCCTGAAGGAGAAGCTGCTGGCCGCGCTCCGCGCGGGCGTGACCACGGTCTTCATCCCGAAGGAGAACGAGAAGGACCTGGCCGATATCGCCGACAGCGTGAAGAAGGCGCTGAAGATCTTCCCCGTCTCGCATGTGGACGAGGTGATCGGGCAGGCGCTGGTGCGGCAGCCGGAGGCGATCGACTGGGTCGAGCCGCCGGAGGTTCCGCCGGCGCAGCCCGAATCGGGGATGCCCGCCAGGCCGCACTGAGCGGCCGCGCGCGACCTCTCATGGCCCTGGCCGCGGCAGCGCGGCCGGGGCTTTTCGTTTGCCCGCCTTGCCCCGTGAATCAAGGATTTGCGGCGAATCATCCCCAGAATCCGAGCAAATCTGCCGCGTTCAGCGCGACGACGCGGTTGACGCGGCGGAAAACCGCCAATTAGTGTCCCCCGCGATGCATCCGGGGAATCGGTCCCCGGAGCGTGACACCCGGGGGGTGACGATGAACAAGCAGGATCTGGTGGCCGTCGTGGCCGAGACGGGCGAGCTGTCGAAGGCGAAGGCCGGCGACGTCGTGGACGCGATGTTCGAGGCGATCCAGAAGGCGCTGAAGAAGAAGCAGGAAGTCCGCCTGGTCGGCTTCGGCACCTTCTCCACCTCGAAGCGCAAGGCCGGCAAGGGCCGCAACCCGCGCACGGGCGAGGAGATCAAGATCCCCGCCACGACGACCGTCCGCTTCAAGGCCGGCAAGGGCCTCAAGGACGCCGTCAACTGAGTGCCGAGGCCCCGCCGCGCGAGCGGCGGGGCCGTCTCTTTCCCACGGGGCGCATCGCCTCGATGACGCGGTCGCGCTGCTGCGACCCACCGCTCAGCCCGTGCGCCATGTCCGCGGCGCGCAAGCCAAGGCAGCGAAGCCGCCGCGCCGTGCCGAAGGCAGGCCTCCGGCGTGACGCGCGCGAGGGCGGCGGACAACCAAGGATCGCGTCCGCGATGTCTGGGCGCTTAGCTCAGCGGTAGAGCGCTTCGTTTACACCGAAGATGCCGGGGGTTCGAATCCCTCAGCGCCCATGCCCCGATCCGACGAATTCCACCGACACGCTGTTGACACGACCAGCCGCGAGCCGTATTCCGCCGCCCACGTCGCGTGCGGGTGTAGCTCAGTCGGTTAGAGCGCCGGCCTGTCACGCCGGAGGTCGCGGGTTCGAGCCCCGTCACTCGCGCCACGCGACGTTTCCCCACCATTTCAATCCGTGCATGTCCCGCCTCGGCGCACCATTTGTTCGGTGCGGCCCCTGGCGGCGGCTTCGGCACCGCTGTATGGTCCGGCGGCGCCGCGCGGAGATCCGTTTCCGCCGGCGCCAAGGCACGTCCGGCGCGTTTCGGCCGGATGGGCAGCGACAAAGAGCGCGGCCGAGGTTGAGCGAGACAGAACGATGACGCAGCCCTTGCTGGCGGAGTACTTCCCTATCCTCGTCTTCCTGGGGATCGCAGGCGTGATCGCCCTGGCGATGGTGGGCGGCAGCATGCTCGTCGCGCGCCAGAAGCCGGACCCCGAGAAGCTCTCCGCCTATGAATGCGGATTCGAGCCTTTCGACGACACGCGGCGCCGCTTCGACGTGCGGTTCTACCTCGTCGCCATCCTGTTCATCATCTTCGATCTCGAAGTCGCCTTCCTGTTCCCCTGGGCCGTCGCGCTCGGGGACATCGGCTGGCTCGGCTTCCTCTCGATGATGGGGTTCCTCGGCGTGCTGACGGTCGGCTTCATCTACGAATGGCGCAAGGGCGCCCTGGACTGGGAGTAGGGGCCGTGAGCGAGCTGGCCTGGAACAAGGACGGGCTTCCCACCGGCGCCGATCAGGACGCGGTGGTGAAGGCCGTGACCGGCGAGATCGAGGACAAGGGCTTCGTCGTCGCCAATCTCGACAAGGTGGTGAACTGGGCGCGCACCGGCTCGCTCTGGCCGATGACCTTCGGCCTGGCCTGCTGCGCCGTGCCGATGATCCACGCCTACATGGCGCGCTACGACCTCGACCGATTCGGCATCATCCCGCGCGGCTCGCCGCGGCAGTCGGACGTGATGATCGTGGCCGGCACGCTGACCAACAAGATGGCTCCCGCGCTCCGCAAGGTCTACGACCAGATGAGCGAGCCGCGCTGGGTCATCTCCATGGGCAGCTGCGCCAATGGCGGCGGCTACTACCACTACAGCTACAGCGTGGTGCGCGGCTGCGACCGCATCGTGCCGGTGGATGTCTACGTGCCCGGCTGCCCGCCCACGGCCGAGGGCCTCGTCTACGGGATCATGCAGCTGCAGAAGAAGATCCGCCGCACCGGGACCATCCTCCGTGGCTGACGCGCTCGAGGCCCTGATCCGCTCCGTCCTGCCGGGCGACGCGCCCGTGCGGTACGGCCGCAACCACCGCGGGCACGAGCTGCGCCTCGCCGTCACGCGCGAGGGGCTGCTGCCCCTGATGCTGACGCTGCGCGACACGCCCGCGCTCGACTTCGCGCTGCTGATGGACATCTGCGGCGTGGACTGGCCCGACCGCCCCGAGCGGTTCGAGGTGGTGTACAACCTCCTCTCGGTCACGGCGAACCAGCGCGTCACCGTCGTCGTCACGACCGACGGCGAGCAGCCGGTGCCGACGGTCGCGCCGCTCTGGCCGTCGGCCACCTGGTACGAGCGCGAGGCCTGGGACATGTACGGCATCGTCTTCGCCGGCCAGCCCGACCTCCGCCGCCTGCTGACCGACTACGGCTTCGAGGGCCATCCGCTGCGGAAGGACTTCCCGCTGACCGGCTTCGTCGAGGTCCGCTACGACGAGGTGGAGAAGCGCGTGGTGCGGGAGCCGGTGAAGCTCCAGCAGGATTTCCGCGAATTCGACTTCCTCTCGCCCTGGGAGGCGATGACGACGCTTCCCGGCGACGAGAAGGTGCACCTGAACCGGCTGGCCGACGAGGCGCCGGGCCGCATCGAGGCGCCCAAGCCGTGAGCATCACCCAGGCCCAGCCCGACAGGGGCGACACCGAGACCCGCGTCGTCGAGTTCGACAGCGGCACCCACACGGTCAATTTCGGCCCGCAGCACCCGGCCGCGCACGGCGTGCTGCGCCTCATCCTCGAGATGAAGGGCGAGGTGGTGGAGCGCGCCGACCCGCATATCGGCCTGCTGCACCGCGGCACCGAGAAGCTGGTCGAGCACAAGACCTACCTCCAGGCGAACCCGTATTTCGATCGCCTCGACTACGTCAGCCCGATGTGCATGGAGCACTCCTACGCGATCGCGCAGGAGCGCCTGCTCGCCATCGAGGACATGGTTCCCGAGCGCGCGAAGTACATCCGCACCATGTTCGCGGAGGTGACGCGCATCCTGAACCACCTGCTGAACATCACCACCTACGCGCTGGACTGCGGCGCCATCACCCCGGCCCTCTGGGGCTTCGAGCAGCGCGAGCACCTGCTCGAGATGTACGAGATGACGGGCGGCTCCCACTACCACGTGAACTACTTCCGCGCGGGCGGCGTGGCGCGCGACATCCCGGCCGAGCTGCCCGGGAAGCTCGAGGCGTGGATGGCGCAGTTCCCGAAGTTCGTGGACGAGCTCGAGGGGCTGCTGACCAACAACCGCATCTTCAAGCAGCGCACGGTGGACATCGGCGTCATGACCGCCGAGCAGGCGATGGCCTGGGGCTGGAGCGGCCCCTGCCTGCGCGCCTCCGGCGTCGCCTGGGACCTGCGCAAGTCGCAGCCCTACGACATGTACGCCGAGATGGATTTCGAGGTGCCGGTCGGCCGCCACGGCGACTGCTACGACCGCTACCTCGTCCGCATCCAGGAGATGCGCGAGAGCCTGAAGATCATCCGCCAGTGCCTCGACCGGATGAAGCCCGGCCCGGTGAAGGTGCCGGACAACAAGATCACGCCACCCTCGCGCGCCGCGATGAAGCGCTCGATGGAGTCGCTCATCCACCACTTCAAGCTCTACACCGAGGGCTACCACGTGCCGGAGGGCGCGACCTACGCCGTGACCGAGGCGCCCAAGGGCGAGTACGGCGTCTATCTCGTCGCGGACGGCACCAACAAGCCGTATCGCTGCAAGATCCGCGCGCCCGGCTACGCCCATCTCCAGACCATGGAGGCGCTGTCGAAAGGCCACATGCTGGCCGACGCGGTCGCCATCATCGGCAGCCTCGACATCGTCTTCGGTGAGATCGACCGATGAGCCAGGACCAAGACATTCCGTCGATCGGCGGCGGCTTCCACGCCACGCACGCGACGGGCAAGGCCGATCCGCACCAGCCGGACAGCTTCGCCTTCGACGCCGAGAGCGAGGCGCAGATCGCGAAGATCGTCGCGCGCTACCCCGAGGGGAAGCAGGCGAGCGCGGTCATCCCGCTGCTCTACCTCGTGCAGCGGCAGATGCGACGGCAGACGGGCTCGGCCTGGGTGCCGCGCGCCGGCATGGACGCGGTCGCGGCGCGGCTCGGCATGCCGCCGATCCGCGTCTACGAGGTCGCGACCTTCTACCTGATGTTCAACACCAGGCCGATCGGGACGCATCACCTGCAGGTCTGCGGCACGACGCCCTGCTGGCTGCGCGGCTCCGACGAGGTGCTGCGCGCCTGCAAGGACGCGGGCGAGCTGAAGGGCTACGGCGACACCAGCGCGGACGGGATGTTCACCCTGACCGAGGTCGAGTGCCTCGGCGGCTGCGTGAACGCGCCGATCCTGCAGGTGGACGACGACTACTACGAGGACCTGGACTACGAGAGCACGGTGCGGCTGATCGAGGCGCTGAAGCGCGGCGAGAAGCCGCAGCCCGGCAGCGTGATCGGCCGGCAGACCAGCGCGCCCGAAGGCGGGCCGCTGACGCTCCTAGACGTGCCGGGATCTCAAGGGACGGAGAAGGTCTGAGGCGATGGCGCTCTCCGACAAGGATCGCATCTTCACCAACCTCTACGGCATGCAGCCCTGGAACCTCGACGCCGCGCGGCGCCGGGGCAACTGGGACGGCACGCGCGCGCTGATCGAGCGCGGACGCGACTGGATCGTCGAGGAGGTCAAGCAGTCCGGCCTGCGCGGCCGCGGCGGCGCCGGCTTCCCGACCGGCATGAAGTGGTCCTTCATGCCGAAGCAGAGCGACGGGCGGCCCTCCTACCTCGTCGTCAACTCGGACGAGTCCGAGCCCGGCACCTGCAAGGACCGCGACATCCTGCGCCACGATCCGCACACGCTGATCGAGGGCTGCCTGCTGGCCGGCGTCGCGATGGGCGCGGTCGCCGGCTACATCTATGTCCGCGGCGAGTACTACAACGAGGCCCGCGTGCTGCAGGCCGCGGTGGACGAGGCCTATGCGGCCGGGCTGATCGGCAGGAACGCCTGCGGCTCGGGCTACGATTTCGAGCTCTACGTCCACAGCGGGGCAGGGGCCTACATCTGCGGCGAGGAAACCGCCCTCATCGAGAGCCTCGAGGGCAAGAAGGGCATGCCGCGGCTGAAGCCGCCCTTCCCGGCGGCGGTCGGACTCTATGGCTGCCCGACGACGGTGAACAACGTCGAGACCATCGCCGTCGTCCCCACCATCCTGCGGCGCGGCGCCGCCTGGTTCTCCGGCTTCGGCCGGCCCAAGAACTCGGGCACCAAGATCTTCTGCATCCAGGGGCACGTGAACAAGCCGTGCAACGTGGAGGAGGAGATGAGCATCCCGCTGCGCGAGCTGATCGAGCGCCACGCGGGCGGCGTGCGCGGCGGCTGGGACAACCTGCTCGCCGTCATCCCCGGCGGCAGCTCCACGCCGATGATCCCCAAATCCGTGTGCGACGACGTGCTGATGGATTTCGACGCGCTGCGCGAGCACCGCACGGGCCTCGGCACGGCGGGCGTGATCGTGATGGACAAGTCCACCGACCTCATCAAGGCGATCGCGCGGCTGTCGCACTTCTACAAGCATGAGAGCTGCGGCCAGTGCACGCCCTGCCGCGAGGGCATGGGCTGGGTGAAGCGCGTGATGGACCGCATGGTCGAAGGCCGGGCCGAGGTCGCCGAGATCGACGTGCTGGAGCAGGTGACGCGCCAGATCGAGGGGCACACCATCTGCGCCCTGGCCGATGGCGGCGTCTGGCCGGTGCAGGGCCTGATCCGCCACTTCCGGCCGATGATGGAAGAGCGGATCGCGGCCTATAAGGCGAGCAAGGGCGGATCGGCCCTCGCGCTCGCGGCGGAGTGAGCGGGATGGCCAAGGTCACCGTTGACGGCATCGAGGTCGAGGTTCCGAGCGGCGCCTCCGTCCTGCAGGCCTGCGAGGCGGCGGGGAAGGAGATCCCCCGCTTCTGCTACCACGAGCGCCTGTCGGTCGCCGGCAATTGCCGCATGTGCCTCGTCGAGGTGGAGAAGGCGCCGAAGCCCGTCGCCTCCTGCTCGTACCCGGTGGCCGACGGCATGAAGGTCTTCACCGACACGCCGATGGTCCGCAACGGCCGGCGCGGGGTGATGGAGTTCCTGCTCATCAACCACCCGCTGGACTGCCCGATCTGCGACCAGGGCGGCGAGTGCGACCTGCAGGACCAGGCCGTCGCCTACGGCATGGACAAGGGCCGCTACACCGAGGGCAAGCGGGCGGTGAAGGACAAGTATGTCGGCCCGCTGATCAAGACGATCATGAACCGGTGCATCCACTGCACCCGCTGCGTGCGCTTCGCGCAGGAGGTCGCCGGCGTGCCGGAACTCGGCGCGACCGGCCGCGGCGAGAGCATGGAGATCGGCACCTACATCGAGAAGGCGCTGACGACCGAGCTGTCGGGCAACCTGATCGACATCTGCCCGGTCGGCGCGCTGACCAGCCGCCCCTACGCCTTCGTCGCCCGCCCCTGGGAGCTGGCGCGGACCGACAGCGTGGACGTGCTCGACGCGCTCGGCGCGCCCATCACCATCTCGACGCGCGGCACCGAGATCCTGCGGATCGAGCCGCGGGAGCATGACGACATCAACGAGGAGTGGCTGGGCGACCGCTCGCGCTTCTCGGGCGACGGGCTGCGCCGCAAGCGGCTCGACCGGCCCTGGATCCGCCGCGACGGCAAGCTCGTCCCCGCCACCTGGCGCGAGGCCGTGGGCCACGTCGCGGCGACGCTGCGGGGACAGCGCGTCGGCGCCCTCGCCGGCCCGACGGCCGAGGTCGAGGGTCTCTTCGCGCTTCGCAAGCTGCTCGAAGGCATGGGCAGCGCCAACCTGGATTGCCGGGGCGACGGCGCGCGGCTCGATGCGTCGCGCCGCGACTTCTACCTGTTCAACTCGACCATCGCCGGCATCGACCAGGCGGACCGCATCGTCGTGATCGGCAGCAACCCGCGCGTCGAGGCGCCGGTGCTGAACGCGCGCATCCGCAAGCGCTGGAACCAGGGCGGGCCGCGCGTCGGCGTCATCGGCCCGAAAGTCGACCTGACCTACCCGTCGGAGGTGATCGGCCGCTCCCCGCAGGACATCGCGGGCGCGGCGGAGTTCCTCCAGGGCGCCGAGCGCCCGATGGTGATCCTCGGCCGCGGCGCGCTGGCGCGGGCCGACGGCGCTGCCGTGCTCGCCGCGGCGTGGGAGCTGACGCGGGCCGCCGGCGGGCTGCGCCCCGACTGGCACGGCTTCAATGTCCTGCACCAGTTCGGCGGCCAGGTCGGCGCGCTCGATGCCGGCTTCCGCGCCGGTCTCGACCTGGAGGCGATGCTGGCCGGCGGCGTGGACGCGCTCTGGCTCATGGCCGCGGACGACTTCGACGTGGCGCGCATCCCGGCCGGCATGTTCGTGGTCTACCAGGGCCATCACGGCGACGCCGCGGCCGCGCGCGCCGACGTCATCCTGCCCGGCGCCGCCTATGTCGAGAAGGACGGCACCTACGTGAACACCGAGGGCCGGGTGCAGCGGGGCTACCTCGCCATCCAGCCGCCGGGCGAGGCGAAGGAGGACTGGCGGATCATTCGCGCGACGGCGGCCGGCCTCGGCGTCCCGCTCGGCTTCGACAGCCTGGAGGAGCTGCGCGCCGCGCTGCTCGCCGAGGCGCCGCTCTTCGGCCGGATCGGGTCCGCGCCGCCGGCGGGCTGCGCGGACGCGGCGGGTCCCGCGGCGGGCGGGCCGCTCTCGCCGGAGGCGTTCGCGCTGCCCATCACCAATTACTGGCAGGCCGAACCCATCAGCCGGGCGAGCGCCACCATGGCCGAATGCGCCCGCACCTACGGCGCGACCCAGAAGCTGCTGGCGGCGGAGTGACCTGACGTGGAAGCCTTCCTCGCCACCCCTGTCGGGCATCTCGCGCTGACGGTCGCTCAGGCCCTCGCGCTGCTCGTGCCGGTGCTGATCGCCGTCGCCTACCTCACCTGGGCGGAGCGCAAGGTCCTGGCCGCGATGCAGCTGCGCAAGGGGCCGAACATGGTCGGGCCCTTCGGCCTGCTGCAGCCCTTCGCCGACGCGATCAAGATGCTGATGAAGGAGACGATCATCCCCTCGGGGTCGAATCGCATCCTCTTCCTCGCCGCGCCGATGCTGACCTTCGGCCTCGCCATGCTCGCCTGGGCGGTGATCCCGGTGAACGACGGCTGGGCGATCGCCGACATCAATGTCGGCATCCTCTACCTCTTCGCCATCAGCTCCCTCGGCGTGTACGGCATCATCATCGCCGGCTGGGCGTCCAACTCGAAATACGCCTTCCTCGGCGCGCTGCGCTCGGCGGCGCAGATGGTCTCCTACGAGGTCTCCATCGGCTTCGTGATCGTCACGGTGCTGCTCTGCGTCGGTTCGCTGAACCTGACGGAGATCGTCCGCGCGCAGCAGGATTTGTGGTTCGCGATCCCGCTCTTCCCGATGTTCGTCATCTTCTTCATCTCCGCCCTCGCGGAGACGAACCGCGCCCCGTTCGACCTGCCCGAGGGCGAGAGCGAGCTGGTGGCGGGCTTCTTCGTCGAATACTCCTCCATGTCCTTCGCCCTGTTCTTCCTGGGCGAGTACGCGAACATGATCCTGATGAGCGCGCTCTGCACCATCCTGTTCCTGGGTGGTTGGTATCCGCCGCTCGACATCGCGCCGCTGAACTGGATCCCCGGGCCGATCTGGTTCGCCCTGAAGGTCTCGGCGCTGCTCTTCACCTTCATCTGGGTGCGCGCGACCTTCCCGCGCTACCGCTACGACCAGCTGATGCGGCTGGGCTGGAAGGTCTTCCTGCCCTTCACCCTCGCCTGGCTGGTGCTGACCGCTTTCGTCCTCAAGCTCACGGGGTGGCTGCCGCAATGAGCCTCGACCGCACCGCGCGGAGCTTCCTGCTGTCCGAGCTCGTCTCGGGCATGGCGCTCACGCTCAAGACGTTCTTCAGGCCGAAGGCCACGATCAACTACCCCTACGAGCGCGCGCCCATCAGCCCGCGCTTCAAGGGGGAGCACGGGCTGCGCCGCTACCCGAACGGGGAGGAGCGCTGCATCGCCTGCAAGCTGTGCGAGGCGGTGTGCCCCGCGGTCTGCATCACGATCGAGGCCGAACCGCGCGAGGACGGCAGCCGCCGCACCACGCGCTACGACATCGACATGACGAAGTGCATCTATTGCGGCCTCTGCGAGGAGGCCTGCCCGGTGGACGCCATCGTCATGGGGCCGAACCTCGAATTCGCGACCGAGACGCGCGAGGAGCTCTTCTACGACAAGCAGAAGCTGCTCGAGAACGGCGACCGGTGGGAACCGGCGCTGGCCGCGCGGCTGCAGGCCGACGCGCCTTATCGCTGAGACAGGACGCCCCGCCGCGGCGGGGCCAAGGACGGATGTGAGCCATGGGTTGGGTTGAGGATGAGAAGGGGGTGGCGCGATGATCGCCGGGCTCGCCTTCTACCTGTTCGCGGCGATCCTGATCGCCAGCGCCGTGATGGTCGTCACGTCGCGCAATCCCGTGCATTCCGTGCTGTGGCTCATCCTCGCCTTCTTCAACGCGGCGGCGCTGTTCCTCATCGCGGGGGCCGAGTTCCTGGCGATGATCCTGGTCATCGTCTATGTCGGCGCGGTCGCGGTGCTGTTCCTCTTCGTCGTGATGATGCTCGACGTGGACTTCGCCCAGCTGCGCGAGGGGTTCCAGCGCTACGCGCCGCTCGGCGCGGTCGTCGGCGGGATCCTCTTCCTCGAGCTGCTGCTCGTCCTGGGCGCCTGGCGCTTCGCGGCCGATGCCGGCGACTTCCGCCTCTCGCCGACGCCGGAGGGCGTCTCCAACACGGAGGCGCTGGGGCGGCTCGTCTACACGGACTACATCTACCTGTTCCAGGCGGCGGGGCTCATCCTGCTGGTCGCCATGATCGGCGCCATCGTCCTGACGCTGCGCGGCAAGACGGACACCCGGCGCCAGGACATCGCGGCCCAGATCGCGCGCTCCACCCAGGTGACGATGGCCCGGCCCGAGATCGGCGCCGGCGTCCCGCGCGAGAGCTTCCTGCGCCGGCTGCCGACCGCACCGAAGGAGGAGCCGAAGCGCGTCGAGCACCAGGGCGGGGGGCACCACTGATGCTGGCCGTCGGTCTCGCGCACTACCTCACGGTCGGTGCGATCCTCTCCGTCCTCGGCGTCTTCGGGATCTTCATGAACCGGAAGAACGTCATCGTCATCCTGATGAGCATCGAGCTTATCCTGCTCTCGGTGAACCTGAACCTCGTGGCCTTCTCGGCCCAGCTCGGCGACCTGGCCGGGCAGGTCTTCGCCATGTTCATCCTGACCGTCGCCGCGGCCGAGGCCGCGATCGGCCTCGCCATCGTCGTCATTTACTTCCGCAACCGCGGGACCATCGAGGTCGAGGATGTCTCGACGCTGAAGGGTTAGGCCCATGTTCGTCGGAGCCGTCTTCTTTCCCCTCCTCGGTGCCTGCGTCAGCGGCTTCCTCGGCCGCTGGATCGGCGACAAGGCGGCGATGTGGTCCACCGTGATCTGCATGGCGCTTGCCGCCATCTGCGGGACGCTCGCCTTCTTTCAGGTCGCCCTCGGCGGCGCGCCGGCCACGGTCGAGATCGTGACCTGGATGGATGTGGGCGAGCTGGAGTTCAGCTGGGCGCTGCGCTTCGACACGCTGGCCGCGGTGATGGTGGGGATGATCACCCTCATCTCCACGCTGATCCATCTCTACTCGGTGGGCTACATGGCCCATGACGAGACGCCGCCGCGCTTCTTCGCCTATCTCAGCCTGTTCACCTTCATGATGCTGATGCTGGTGACGGCGGACAACCTCGTGCAGCTGTTCTTCGGCTGGGAGGGGGTCGGCCTCGCGAGCTACCTGCTCATCAACTACTGGTACGAGAAGGAAAGCGCCAACGACGCGGCGATGAAGGCTTTCATCGTGAACCGCGTCGGCGACCTGTTCTTCATGCTCGGCATGGCGCTGACCTTCCTCACCTTCGGCAGCCTCGAATTCGACGCGATCTTCGCCGGCGCCGAGGCCCAGCGGAACGCCACCTTCCTCGGCCTCCCCTCGCTCGAGCTGATCGGCCTGCTGCTGTTCCTGGGCGCCATGGGCAAGTCCGCGCAGCTCGGCCTGCACACCTGGCTGCCGGACGCCATGGAGGGGCCGACGCCCGTCTCGGCCCTCATCCACGCGGCCACCATGGTGACCGCGGGCGTCTTCCTGATGTGCCGCATGTCGCCCATCATGGAATACGCGCCTTTCGCGCTCGCGGTGGTGACGGTCGTCGGCGCCTCGACCGCGCTCTTCGCCGCGACGATCGGCTGCGTGCAGAACGACATCAAGCGCATCATCGCCTACTCGACCTGCTCGCAGCTCGGCTACATGTTCTTCGCGGCGGGCGTCGGGCTCTACCAGGCGGCGATGTTCCACCTCTTCACCCACGCCTTCTTCAAGGCGCTGCTCTTCCTCGGGGCCGGGTCGGTGATCCACGCCATGAGCGACGAGCAGGACATCCGCCGCATGGGCGGCATCTGGAAGAAGATCCCGGTCACCTACGCGGTGATGTGGATCGGCTCCCTCGCGCTCGCCGGCATTCCGGTCTTCGCCGGCTACTACTCGAAGGACGCCATCCTCGAGGGCGCCGTGGCCGCGGCCAGCGCGACCGGCACCTACGCCTTCGTCTGCGGCATCGTCGCGGCCTTCCTCACGGCCTTCTACTCCTGGCGGCTGCTGATCCTGACCTTCCACGGCGCGCCCCGCGCCGACGCGGAGACGATGGACCACGTGCATGAGAGCCCGGCGGTGATGCTGATCCCGCTGCTGCTGCTCTCGGTCGGCGCCGTCGCCACGGGCTTCACCTTCGCGCCCTACTTCATCGGCGACCTGCAGGCGCAGTTCTGGAACGGCGCGATCTTCAACGATCCGGCGAAGCACATGCTGGAGGCGCTGCACCACGCCCCGCACTGGGTCCCGACGGTGGCGAAGGTCACGGCGGTGTCGGGCATCGCGCTCGCCATTCTGCTCTACGGCTTCCTGCCGCAGGTGCCGGGCCGGATCGCGGCCGCGGTGCCCGGGCTGTACCGCTTCCTGTTGAACAAGTGGTACTTCGACGAGCTGTATGACCGCATCTTCGTCCAGCCCGCGCGGCGGCTCGCCGTCGGGTTCTGGAAGGTCGGCGACGCCCGCATCATCGACGGCATGCCGAACGGCGTCGCCGCGCTCGCCGCCGGCACGGCGCGCGGCGTGGTCCGCATCCAGACCGGGCGCGTGGCGAACTACGCCTTCGCGATGATCATCGGCCTCGTCCTTTTCGTCACCCTCTTCCTGCTGGGCCGCTGAGATGAACGCCGCGGGCTTCCCGATCCTCTCGCTCCTCACCTTCCTGCCGCTGGTGGGGGCGGCGATCATCCTCTTCGTCCGGGGCGAGGATGCGACCGTCGCGTCCAATGCGCGCTGGACGGCGCTCTGGACGTCGCTGATCGTCTTCGTCCTCTCGCTCGTCCTCTGGGTGCAGTTCGACAAGACGAGCGCCGACTACCAGTTCGTCGAGCAGGTCTCCTGGCTGCCGGAATTCGGCATCGCCTACATCATGGGCGTGGACGGCATCTCGGTGCTGTTCGTGCTGCTCTCGACCGCGCTCACCCCGCTCTGCATCCTCGCCTCCTGGGAAGCGGTGCAGAACCGGGTGCGGGAGTACATGATCGCCTTCCTCGTCCTCGAGACGATGATGGTCGGCATGTTCTGTGCCCTCGACCTCATGCTGTTCTACATCTTCTTCGAGGGCGTGCTGATCCCGATGTTCCTCATCATCGGAATCTGGGGCGGGGCGCGGCGCGTCTACGCCGCCTACAAGTTCTTCCTCTACACGCTGCTCGGCTCGGTGCTCATGCTGCTCGCGATCATCGCGCTGTGGTACCAGGCCGGCACGACCTCCATCCCCGAGCTCTCCGAGTTCGACATCGGCTTCACCCTGCAGGTGTGGCTGTTCCTCGCCTTCTTCGCCTCCTTCGCGGTGAAGGTGCCGATGTGGCCGGTTCACACCTGGCTGCCGGACGCCCATGTGGAGGCGCCGACGGCCGGCTCGGTCATCCTGGCGGGCGTGCTGCTGAAGATGGGGGCCTACGGCTTCCTCCGCTTCTCGCTGCCGCTCGCGCCCGACGCCTCGCAGATGTTCGCCCCGGCGATCTACGTCCTCTCCATCGTGGCGGTGGTCTACACCTCGCTCGTCGCCCTGGCGCAGGAGGACATGAAGAAGCTGATCGCCTACTCGTCGGTCGCCCACATGGGCATCGTCACGCTCGGCATCTTCACCTTCAACCAGCAGGGGATCGAGGGCGCGCTCTTCACCATGCTCTCGCACGGCGTCGTCTCGGGCGCGCTCTTCCTCTGCGTCGGCGTCCTCTACGACCGCGTCCACAGCCGCGAGATCGCGCGCTACGGCGGTGTCGCGAAGATCATGCCGGCCTACGCCCTGGTCTTCATGCTGTTCACCATGGGCTCGGTCGCGCTGCCGGGCACGGCGGGCTTCCCGGGCGAGTTCCTGGTCATCGTCGGCGCCTGGGCGGTGAACCCGTGGGTCGCCTTCGGCGCGGCGCTCGGCATGATCCTGGGCGCGGCCTACATGCTGTACCTGTACCGCCGGGTGGCCTTCGGGAAGATCACGAAGCAGGACCTCCGCGCGCTGCTCGACCTCAGCCCGCGCGAATACGCGACCTTCGCGCCGCTGATCCTGCTGACGCTGTGGATGGGCGTCTATCCGCAGTCCTTCCTCAACTTCTTCTCGGCGACGGTGGCGGAGCTGGTGCAGAACCACCAGCAGGCGCTCGCCACCACCGCGCGCCTCGCCGGCCTGTGAGGGCATGACGATGAACTGGACCCTCGCCCTGCCGGAGATCGTGCTCGCGGTCGCCGGCCTCGTCATCCTCGTCGCGGGCGTGATCCCCAAGGATCGCGACACGACCTTCCCCTGCGCCATGGGCGTCCTCGGCGCCTTCCTGGTCACGGCCGTGCTCGTCATCGCCCAGGGGGAGGGGACGGCCTTCGGCGGCCAGTACGTCGCCGACGACTTCTCGGCCTTCATGAAGCTGCTCGCGCTGGCGGGCGCCGCCCTCGGCCTCCTCCTCGCGCTCGACTGGAACGCCAGCCAGGGCCTGTCCCGCTTCGAGTATCCGGTCCTCGTCCTGTTCGCGACGCTCGGGATGATGGTCATGATCTCGGCGAACGACCTGATGAGCCTCTATCTCGGGCTCGAGCTGCTCTCCCTGCCGCTCTACGTGCTGGCGGGCTTCGACCGCGACAACCCCCGCAGCGCCGAGGCGGGGCTCAAGTACTTCGTCCTCGGCGCGCTCTCCTCCGGCATGCTGCTCTACGGGGCGTCGCTCGTGTACGGCTTTGCCGGCACCACGAACTTCGACCGCCTGGCGGATGCGCTCTCGGCGCAGTCGGGCGTCTCGGCCGGCGTGGTCGTCGGCGTCGTGTTCATCATCGCGGCGCTGGCCTTCAAGATCGCGGCCGTGCCCTTCCACATGTGGACGCCCGACGTCTACGAAGGCGCGCCCACGCCGGTCACGGCCTTCTTCGCGGCCGCGCCCAAGGTCGCGGGCATCGCGCTGCTGGTGCGCGCCCTGTCCGGGCCCTTCGGCGACCTGGCGCAGCAATGGCAGCAGGTGATCGTGCTCGCCTCGCTCGGCTCCATGCTGCTCGGCGCCTTCGCCGCCATCGGCCAGGCGAACATCAAGCGGCTGATGGCCTATTCCTCCATCAACAATGTCGGCTTCATCCTGATGGGGCTGGCGGTCGGCGGCGAGAGCGGCCTGCGCGGCGTGCTGCTCTACACCGCCATCTACGTCGCCATGACGCTCGGCTCCTTCGCCGTCCTCGTCGCGATGCGGCGCGGCGGCCGCGCGGTCGAGCGCGTGGACGACCTCGCCGGCCTCGGCCGGACCGATCCCGGCATGGCGCTCGCCATGGCGATCTTCATGTTCTCGCTCGCCGGCATCCCGCCGCTCGCCGGCTTCTTCGCGAAGCTCTACGTCCTGCTCCCGGCGGTGGAGCAGGGCTTCTGGCTGCTCGCGACCGTGGGCGTCCTCGCCTCGGTGGTGGCGGCCTACTACTACCTCCGCATCATCAAGGTGATGTATTTCGACGACGCCGCCCCGGCCTTCGACGCGCGCCCCGCGGGTGTCTCCGTCGTGCTCGCGGCGACGGCGCTCTTCACCACCTTCTTCTTCCTCTTCCCCGGCGCGATGCTCGCGGCCGCGCGGCAGGCGGTGGCGGCCCTCGTCGGATGACGGGCGCCGCCAACTGGCGGCTGCAGGTCTTCGAGGCGCTGCCCTCGACGCAGAACCTCGTCCAGAAGCTGGCCGAGGCGGGAGAGCCCGCCGGGCTCGCGGTGCTGGCGAGGCGCCAGACCGCCGGGCGGGGGCAGGGGGTGCGGGTCTGGGCCTCGCCCGCCGGCAATCTCCACCTGTCGGTGCTGCTCCGGCCGCGCGGCGCCGCGCGGGACCTGCCCGGCTGGGCGCTGCTCTTCGCGGTCGCCCTCCGCGAGGCCGCCTCCGAGCTCGTGCCGGCGGCCCGGCTGCGCCTCAAATGGCCGAACGACCTCCTGCTCGACGGCGCCAAGTGCGCCGGCGTGCTGACCGAGGCGGAGCTGGCCGAGGACGGGTCCATCGCCCAGATCGTCGCCGGCTTCGGCGTGAACCTGGCCCATGCCCCGGCGCTGGAAGGGCGCGAGACGGCGGCCCTCGGCGATGCCGATGTCGAAGGCTTCGCCCGCGTCCTGCTCGACCGCATCGCCGCCTGGACGCGGATCCGCCTGACCGAGGGCTTCGCGCCCGTGCGCGCCGCCTGGATCGCCGCCGGCCCGGAGCGCGGGGCGCTGCTCACGCTCAAGCGGGATGGCGCGGGCGTGACGGGACGCTATGAAGGCCTCGCCGAGGACGGGGCGCTGCTGCTCTCGACCGGCGGCCGGGTGCACGCCTTCCACGCCGGCGAGATCGAGGGACGTTAGCCACCCATGCTTCTGGCCGTGGATGCCGGCAACACCAACGTCGTCTTCGCCGTTCATGACGGGCGGGAGTGGCGCGGCCGCTGGCGCATCGCCACCCGCGCCGACCGCACCAGCGACGAATATGCCGTCTGGCTGCTCTTCCTCATGCAGCAGGCGGGGCTGCGCCCGGCCGACGTCACCCGCGCCGTGATCGGGACCGTCGTCCCGGCCGCGCTCTACAACCTCCGCCGGCTCTGCCGCGACTGGTTCGCCTGCGAGCCGCTGGTGGCGCGCTCGACGCTTGACTGGGGCTTCGCCATCAGCGTGGATCGCCCGCAGGAGGTGGGGGCCGACCGCCTGCTCAACGCGCTCTCGGCCCATCACCACTATCGCGGGCCGCTCATCGTGATCGATTTCGGCACGGCCACGACCTTCGACGTCGTGGACCAGGACGGCGCCTATCTCGGCGGCGTCATCGCGCCGGGGATCAACCTCTCGATCGAGGCGCTGCACAAGGCGGCGGCCAGGCTCCCGCGCATCGGGATCGGCCGGCCGCAGGCCGCCATCGGGCGGGACACCGTCTCGGCCATGCAGTCGGGCATCTTCTGGGGCTATGTCGGGTTGATCGAGGGGATCGTGTCCCGCATCCGCGCCGAGCGGGAAGCGGCCACGCTCAAGGTGATCGCGACGGGCGGCCTCGCGCCGCTGCTGGCGGAGGGCACGACGGTGATCGAGCGCGTGGACCAGGACATCACGCTGGAGGGCCTCCGGCTGTTGGCGATGCGCAACCCCGCCCCCACATACCGGGGCGAGATTTCAGCGACGATTCCCTCCGAATGAACAAGACGATCACCCCCGGGCCTGCTTCGGGGGACTTGGCCTTCATCCCGCTGGGCGGCACCGGCGAGATCGGCATGAACCTCAACGTCTATCGCTGCGACGGCAAGCTGCTGGCGGTGGATTGCGGCATCGGCTTCGCGGGGCCCGACTTCCCCGCCGCCGAGATCGTGGTCCCCGACGCGGCCTGGCTCGCCGAGCGCGCGGACCAGCTGGTCGGCCTGGTGATCACCCACGCGCATGAGGACCATGTCGGCGCCGTGGCGCATCTCTGGCCGAGCCTCGAATGCCCGGTCTACGCGGGTCCCTTCGTGTCGGCCGTGCTGCGGCGGAAGCTCGCGGAGGCGGGGCTGTCGCAGGATGTGGAGCTGCACACGAAGCCGATCCCCGGGCGGTGGAAGCTCGGGCCGTTCGACCTCGAATTCCTGCGCGTGACGCATTCCGTGCCCGAGGCCGCGGCGCTGGTGATCCGGACGCGGCACGGGACGGTGCTCCACACGGGCGACTGGAAGCTGGACCCCGAGCCGCTCATCGGCCCCCCGACCGACGAGGCGGCCTTCGCCCGCCTCGCGGAGGAGGGCGTGCTCGCCATGGTGTGCGACAGCACCAACGCCCTGGTCGAGGGCCATTCGGGCAGCGAGGCGGAGGTGCGGCGCAACTTCCACGCGCTGATCCGCCAGCTTCGCGGGCGCGTCGCCGTGACCTGCTTCGCCACGAACCTCGCCCGCGTCGAGAGCATCGCGCTGGCCGCCAAGGCGGCGGGACGCGACGTGGCGCTGTTCGGCCGCAGCCTGCGCAACGCCGTGAACGCGGCGCGGGAGTGCGGCTACCTCTCGCAGGTGCCGGACTTCGTCTCCGAGGAGGAGGCGGGCTTCATCCCCGACGACAACCTGCTGATCATCTGCACCGGCTCCCAGGGCGAGCCGCGCTCGGCGCTCAGCAAGATCGCGGCGGACACGCATCCGCACATGGCGCTGGGGGAGGGGGACACCGTCATCTTCTCCTCGCGCATGATCCCCGGCAACGAGCGTGCGATCCGCCGGCTCCAGGACGACCTCACCCGCCGCGGCTGCCGCGTGATGACGGCCGACGACCACGCCGTCCATGTCTCGGGCCATCCCTGCCGCGACGAGCTGAAGCGGCTGTACCAACTGGTGAAGCCGCGCATCGCGGTTCCCGTCCACGGCGAATGGCGCCACCTCTCCGAGCACGCGGCGCTGGCGCGCGAATGCGGGGCCGAGGCCATCATCGTCGAGGACGGGGACGTGCTGCGCCTCTCCGGCAACAAGCCCGATGTCGCGGACAGCGTGCCGGTCGGGCGGCTCGCCGTGGACGAGAAGCGCCTGCTGCCGCTCGAGGGCGGGCTGATGAGCGCGCGCAAGCGGATGCTGTTCAACGGCGTCGTCGTGGCGAGCCTCGCGGTGGACGAGCAGGGCCGCGTCGTCGGCCGGCCGCGGGTTTCCGCCCCGGGCCTGTTCGAGGCCGAGGGGCCCGAGCACGAGCAGCTCGCGGACGAGCTCGCCCGGGGCATGCACGAGCTGCCGAAGGGCCTGCGGCGCGAGGACGGCGCCGTGACGGAGGCCGCCCGCGCCCTGCTGCGCAAGGCGGTGGGCCGCCGCCTGCGCAAGCGGCCGAACGTGGAAGTCCATCTGCTGCGCGTCTGATGCCGCGCCCCGCCGACCTCGGGGCCTGGCGGCGCCGGCTCCTGCCCCATGCCGCGCGCCCGTCTCCGCGATCCGGACGCCCGGACCGGGCTCGACCGGCGGGGCGTCGCGATGCTGGCGCGCCTCGCGGGGCTTGGCTCGCGCGCCAACTTCCCCGAAAGCCTGGGCCGATAGGAGACGGCGATGACTTGGTTCACAGGTGTGGTGGTCTACTTCCTCGTCTGGTGGACGGCGCTGTTCTGCGTGCTTCCCATCGGCGTCCGGCCCGACGCGCAAGGACGGCTGGAGGAGGGCGGCTGGCGCGGCGCGCCGGTGCGGCATCAGCTCGGCTGGAAGGTCCTGGGGACGACGCTGCTCTCCGGCGTCATCTGGTTCGGCATCTATCTCCTGGTCGAGAGCGAGTGGCTCAGCTTCCGGAGCGAGTGGCTGGCGATTCCGGATCGCTGATCGTCGCCGGGCGCGGCCGCGGCGCCTGTCCCGCGGCGCCCGCCCCGACGGAACCCGGATTTTTGCACAAAAAAAAGGCGAGAAGGGATTGTTTTCGCCCCTCTCGCCTCTGATCGGGGCAGTCTTTGCCCCAACGCCTGTTTTTTCGCCGTTGTGACCGTGCTTTCGCGTTGAGCGGAAACCCGGGGGCCGGCATTCTCACGATCAGAGAGAGGGTTTCCTCTTTCTGCCGTGTGACTGGCGTTTCCTCCCTAAACTTGGGGCCGATCCTCATGGATCGGCCTTTTCTTTTTTTAAACCATTGCTCTGCCGGTCCGCAAGACATTTTCCAGCAACAAACTCATTGTGCGACGCAATATGATTGCGCCGATGTCAGGCACGGCCCGCCGCCCCTCGCCGCCATCGCCGCGCTTCGTTAGGGTGCGCCGCCTTTCTCTCAGCCCCGGGGATTTCGACGTTGCGCCTGTCCCGTGCCTTCCTGCCCACCCTCAAGGAAACCCCCGCCGAGGCGCAGATCGTCTCGCACCGGCTGATGCTGCGGGCCGGCCTCATCCGTCAGACCTCGGCCGGCATCTATGCCTGGCTGCCGGCCGGATGGCGCGTCCTCCAGCGCGTGTCCCAGATCGTCCGCGAGGAGCAGGACCGCGCCGGCGCCCAGGAAATCCTGATGCCGACCATCCAGAGCGCCGAGCTGTGGGAGCGATCGGGCCGCTACGGCGCCTACGGGCCCGAGATGCTGCGCCTCAAGGACCGGCACGAGCGCGACATGCTCTTCGGCCCCACCAACGAGGAGATGGTGACCGACATCTTCCGGTCCTACGTCTCCAGCTACCGCGACCTGCCGCGCAACCTCTACCACATCCAGTGGAAGTTCCGGGACGAGGTGCGTCCCCGCTTCGGCGTGATGCGCGGCCGCGAATTCCTGATGAAGGACGCCTATTCCTTCGACCTCGACGCCGAAGGGGCGCGGCATTCCTACCGCCAGATGATGTACGCCTATCTCCGCACCTTCGAGCGGATGGGGCTGAAGGCCCTGCCCATGCGCGCCGACACCGGGCCCATCGGCGGCAACCTCTCGCACGAGTTCATCATCCTCGCCGAGACGGGCGAGAGCACCGTCTTCTACGATTCCGAGCTCGAGCAGATCGACTGGGCGGGCTCCGCCTTCGACTTCGACAGCCGCGAGGACATGCAGGCATGCTTCGACCTCGCCACCTCCCGCTACGCCGCCACGGACGAGATGCATGACGAGGCCGCCTGGGCCGCGGTGCCCGAGGCGCGGCGCCGCGAAGGGAAGGGGATCGAGGTCGGGCACATCTTCTACTTCGGCCAGAAATACTCGAAGCCGCTGGAGCTGCGCGTCGCCGGCCCCGACGGCAGCCAGGTGATCCCCGAGATGGGCAGCTACGGCATCGGCGTCTCCCGCCTCGTCGCCGCCATCATCGAGGCGAGCCACGACGAGGCCGGCATCAAGTGGCCGGACAGCGTGGCGCCCTGGAAGGCCGCCATCCTCAACCTCCGCGTCGGCGATGCCGCCTGCGACGCACTGTGCGAGCAGCTTCACGCCGCCCTGCCGGACGAGGCCGTCCATGACGACCGCAACGAGCGCGCGGGCGCGAAATTCGCCGATGCCGACCTCATGGGCTTCCCCTGGCAGGCGATCGTCGGCCCGCGCGGCGCCGCCGCCGGCCGGGTGGAGCTGAAGCGCCGCATGACCGGCGAGCGCCAGGAGGTCAGCCTCGAGGACGCCATCGCGCGCATCCGCGGCTGATGTCAGCAGCCAAGCCGGGGCTTGCCGCGTTGGGGGAGCCGTGATGTTCAACGCCTTCGAGCGCGCCGTCGCTGGCCGCTACCTGCGCGCCCGCAAGGGCGAGCGCTTCGTCTCCATCATCGCAATCTTCTCCCTCGTCGGCATCGCCCTCGGGGTCGCGACGCTCATCATCGTCATGTCGGTGATGGGCGGCTTCCGGCAGGAGCTGCTGGGGCGCATCCTCGGCCTCAACGGCCATCTCGGGATCTACGCGGCCGACCGCGGCAACATCCGCGACTTCGACGCCATCGCTTCGCGCATCCGCTCCGTGCCCGGCGTCGTCTCCGCGACGCCGATCGTCGAGGGCCAGGTGCTGCTGACCTCCGAGGCGGGCGGCGCGACGGGCGGCCTCGCCCGCGGCATCCGGCCGGAGGATCTGAAGGCGCGGCCGATCATCGCCGGCAACATCCGCGCCGGCTCCCTCGACCGGTTCGAGGGCGATGACGTGGTCGCCATCGGCACGCGCCTCGCCTTCCGGCTCGGGCTGAACATCGGGGACCGGATCACCGTGGTCTCGCCGCAGGGCCGCGCCACGGTCATCGGCACCATCCCGCGCCTGCGCTCCTATCAGGTCGTCGCCCTCTTCGAAGTCGGCATGAACGAGTACGATTCGTCCTACGTGTTCATGCCGCTGCCGGCGGCGCAGCTCTATTTCCAGACGACGCCCGAGGCGGTGTCCCAGGTGGAGGTCTTCGTCGCCGACCCGACGCGGGTGCGCGCCGTGACGCGCGAGATCCGCGGCGCGCTGAACCAGCCGGTCCGCGTGGTGGACTGGCAGGACGCCAATTCCTCCTTCTTCGCGGCGGTTCAGGTCGAGCGGAACGTGATGTTCCTGATCCTGACGCTGATCATCATCGTGGCCGCCTTCAACATCGTCAGCTCGCTGATCATGCTGGTGAAGGACAAGGGGCGGGACATCGCGGTGCTGCGCACCATGGGGGCGACGCGCGGCGCCATCCTGCGCATCTTCCTGCTCTGCGGCGCGAGCGTGGGCGTGATGGGGACGGTGATCGGCTTCGGGCTCGGCGTCGTCTTCTGCCTGAACATCGAGAGCATCCGGCAGTTCGTGCAATGGGTGCTGGGGACGGAGCTGTTCTCGGCCGAGATCTACTTCCTCACGCAGCTGCCCGCCGTGCTGAACTGGAATGAGGTCGGGCAGGTGGTGGGGCTGGCGCTCGGGCTTTCCTTGCTGGCGACCATCTATCCGGCGTGGAGAGCTGCGGCGACCGACCCGGTGGAGATGCTGCGCAATGAGTAGGCCAGACGCCGCCGCCCGCCACGCTGCTGCCCCGCATGCCTCTGGCATGACGCGGGCGGCCGCGACCGACCCGGTGGAGATGCTGCGCCATGAGTGACCCGCTCGTCCTGCACGCCGTCGAGCGGCGCTTCCGCACCGAGGCGGGGGAGCTGCCGATCCTGCGCGGCGCGGAGTTGACGCTGGCGGCGGGTGAGATCGTCGCCCTCGTCGCGCCCTCGGGCACGGGGAAGTCCACGCTGCTGCACCTCGCCGGCCTGCTGGAGCGCCCCGATGGCGGGGAGGTGGTGGTGGAAGGACGCCCCGCCGGGACGCTGTCCGACGACGCGCGGACCGCGATCCGCCGCGGCACCATCGGCTTCGTGTACCAGTTCCACCACCTGCTGCCGGAGTTCACGGCCGAGGAGAACGTGGTGCTGCCGCAGATGGCGGCGGGCGTCCCGCGCGCCCAGGCCAAGGCGCGCGCCGACGAGTTGCTGGGGCTGTTCGGCCTCGCGGGTCGCACGCATCACCGCCCCGGGCGGCTCTCGGGCGGGGAGCAGCAGCGCGTCGCCATCGCCCGGGCGCTGGCCAACAGCCCGCGCGTGCTGCTGGCCGACGAGCCCACCGGCAACCTCGACGCCGGCACCAGCGACACGGTCTTCAACGAGCTGCTGGCCGAGGCGCGGAACCGCGGCCTCGCCGCGCTGATCGCGACCCACAACCCGGACCTCGCCCGGCGGATGGACCGCGTGGTGACGCTCAAGGACGGGAAGATCGTATCGGCTTGAGCCTCTACCCGCACGCCTTCGAGGGCGCGCTGCAGCGCCACGGCGTCGGGCGCGACCGGAA
Organism: Acetobacteraceae bacterium; assembly: GCA_019750475.1. GTDB lineage: Bacteria > Pseudomonadota > Alphaproteobacteria > Acetobacterales > Acetobacteraceae > Roseococcus. The sequence goes on from JAIEOO010000003.1 coordinate 39,808, forward strand.
GGTCTGGTACGCCGTGCTGTTCCTGCCGCCGGCGCTCGCGGCCGAGCTGCCCTTCGACCGCTTCCCCCGCCTTCGCGTCGAGGGGGAGATCGCGGACCAGCCCGTGTCCGGCGCCTGGATGCCGGTGGGCGACGGGCGCCGCTACTTCATCGTCTCGCCCGAGGTCCGGAAGGCCGCTGGCGCCGGTCTCGGCGCGGTGCTGGAGATGCGCTTCCGCGTCGCGGACCAGGACGCCGTCGAAGTGCCCGAGGCCCTGGTGCGGGAGCTGGAGCGCCGGCCGGACCTCCGCGCCCGCTGGGACGCCCTGACGCCGGGCCGCCGGCGCGGCCTCGCCCATCTCGTGCGCGGCGCCAGGACCGAGCCGACGCGCCAGCGCCGCGTGGCGGAGGTGGTCGCCGCGATCCTGGACGGCCGCTGACCCCGCCTCGACACGCGCGCCCGCCCGCGCCACCTTCCGGGCCAACCGCTTCGGAGGAACCCCCATGGCCAACTACCAGAACACCCTGCTGCACATCGCCGGCGAATGGCGCGGCGGCGAGGGCGGGCGCGTCATCGACGTGCTGAACCCCGCCAATGAGGAGGTCATCGGCACCGTCGCCCACGCCTCCCGCGCCGATCTCGACGCGGCGCTGGCGGCCGCGGAGCGCGGCTTCGCGGCCTGGAAGAAGGTCAGCCCCTATGAGCGCAGCAAGACCATGCGCAAGGCGGCCGACCTGCTGCGCGCCCGCGCCGACGCCATCGCGCAGCTCATGACGCTGGAACAGGGCAAGCCCCTGCCCGAGGCCAAGGTCGAGGTGATCGCGGCCGGCGACATCATCGAGTGGTTCGCCGAGGAATCGCGCCGCACCTACGGCCAGGTCATCCCGGCGCGCGGCGCCGGCATCTACCAGCTCGCCATCAAGGAGCCGGTGGGCCCCGTCGCCGCCTTCACGCCCTGGAACTTCCCGATCAACCAGGTGGTCCGCAAGCTCTCGGCGGCGCTCGCGGCCGGCTGCTCCATCATCGTCAAGGCGCCGGAGGAGACGCCGGCCTCGCCGGCCGAGCTGATCCGCTGCTTCCTCGATGCCGGCGTGCCGGGCGACGTGATCGGCCTCGTCTACGGCGTGCCGTCGGAGATCTCCTCCTACCTCATCGCCCATCCGACGATCCGCAAGGTGACCTTCACGGGCAGCACCCCGGTCGGGAAGATGCTCGCCGCCATGGCCGGGCAGCACATGAAGCGCGTCACGATGGAGCTGGGCGGCCATGCCCCGGCGATGGTGTTCGACGACGCCGATGTGGAGCACGCGGCCAAGACCCTGGCGTTCGCGAAGTTCCGCAACGCCGGCCAGGTCTGCGTCAGCCCGACGCGCTTCCTGGTGCAGGAGAAGGTCTATGATCGCTTCGTCTCGGCCTTCGTCGGCCACGCCAAGGCGGTGAAGGTGGGCGACGGCATGGCCGCCGACACCACCATGGGCCCCATGGCGAACGAGCGCCGCGTGCCGGTGATGGAGACGCTGATCGCCGACGCGCGCGCCAAGGGCGCGGAGGTCGTCACCGGCGGCAACCGCATCGGCAACAAGGGCTATTTCTTCGAGCCGACGGTGGTCGCGGGCGCCACCACCGACATGCGCGCCATGAACGAGGAGCCCTTCGGCCCCGTCGCCCTCATGCGCCCCTTCAAGGACCTCGACGACGTGGTGAGCGAGGCGAACCGTCTGCCCTACGGCCTCGCCAGCTACGCCTTCACCACCTCGGGCAAGACGGCGCAGGCGCTGGCCGCCGGGGTGGAGGTCGGCATGATGACGATCAACCATCTCGGCCTCGCCCTGCCGGAAGTGCCCTTCGGCGGGGTGCGCGACAGCGGCTACGGCACCGAGGGCGGCTCCGAGGCGATCGAGGCCTATCTGAACACGAAGTTCGTCTCCCAGGCCGGGCTCTGATCCGGCCGGGCGCGGCGCCTCGGTGCGCGGCGGATCCACGCCCTCGCCGGGGCGGCCCTCCGCTAGCCACGGCGTCGCGCCCGCGCTTCACTGGGGCTCATGAACGGGCCCATCCGGGCCGCCGTGGATATCGGCGGCACCTTCACGGACATCCACTGCCTCGACGCGCGCGACGGCGCCGTCCATGCCTGGAAGACGCCGACGACGCCCGAGGATCCCTCCATCGGGCTGCTGACCGGCCTGACCGAGGCCGCGGCGCGCTTCGGCTTCGCCCTCTCCGACATTGGCCTGCTGCTGCACGGCACGACCATCGCCACCAACGCGGTGCTGGAGCGCAAGCTCGCGAGCGGCGCGCTGCTGACGACGGCGGGCTTCGAGGACGTGCTGGAGATCACGCGCCACGTCCGGCGCGACATCTACGGCCTCGCGCCCGATCCCTTTCCCTGCCTGATCGAGCGCGACCGGCGCCTCGGCGTGCCCGAGCGCATGCGCGCCGACGGCACCGCCGAGCGCGCGCTGGACGTCGCGGCGCTCGGCCCCGTGCTGGACAGGCTGCGCGCGCTGGAACCCGAGGCCGTGGCGATCGGCCTGCTGCACGCCTACGCCAATCCCGCGCATGAACGGCGGCTCGCCGATGCGGTGCGCGCGGCGCTGCCCGGCGTGCCGGTCTGCCTCTCCTCCGCGATCAGCCCGGAGATCCGGGAATACGAGCGCCTCTCGACCACGGTGCTGAACGCCCTGCTGATGCCGGTCGTCGGGCGCTATCTCGCGCGGCTGGAGGCGCGGCTCGGCGATGGCGGCTTCGCGCCGCGCATCGTGCTGGTGCAGTCGAATGGCGGCACCTGCTCGCTGCGGATGGCGGCGGAGCAGCCGGCGCGGCTGCTGCTCTCCGGCCCCTCGGGCGGGGCGATGGCGGCGGAGCGGTTGTCGCGGCTGCTGGAGAAGCCCAACCTCGTCGCCGTGGACATGGGCGGCACCTCCTTCGATGTCAGCGTGGTGCAGGGCGGGCGGATCGGGCTCGTCACCCAGGGGGAGGTCGGCGGGCTGCCGGTGCGGCTGCCCATGGTGGAGATGCGCACCATCGGCGCGGGCGGCGGCTCCATCGCCGCGGTGGATGCCTCCGGCCGGCTGACGGTGGGGCCGCGCAGCACCGGCGCGCGCCCCGGCCCGGTCAGCTACCGCCGCGGCGGCGTCGAGCCGACGGTGACCGACGCCAACGCCGTGCTCGGCTATCTCGATCCCGGCTTCTTCCTCGGGGGCGCCATGCCGCTCGACGTCAACGGGGCGAAGGCCGCGATGGTCGCGCGCGTCGGCGGCGCGCTCGGCCTCGATGCCGAGGGCGCGGCGCGCGGCATCCTGGCCGTGACCAACGCGGCGCTGGCGGCCGCCGTGCGCCTGTCCCTCTTCGAGAAGGGGCTGGACCCGCGCGACTTCGCCCTCCTCTCCTTCGGCGGCGCGGGCGGGTTGCAGGCCTGCGCCGTCGCGGAGGAGCTGGGCATCGGGGAGGTGGTGATCCCGCGCAACCCGGGCACGCTCTCGGCCTACGGGATCCTCTTCGCCGACCTGGTGCAGGATCTCTCGCGCTCGCGGCTGCTGCCGGCCGTGGAGGCGTCGGTGGCCGAGGCGATGGGGGTGCTGGACGCGCTCCGGGCCGAGGGCGAGGCCTCGCTCGCCGCCGATGGCGTGGCCGAAGCCGACCGCGCCTTCGAGGCGGCGGCCGACCTGCGCTACAAGGGCCAGGCCTTCGAGCTGCTGGTGCCCTGGCCCGAAGCGAGAGTCGCTGGGGCGGCGATTCACGCCGCCGGCCATGCGGCCGGCGGCGATCGCGGCCCACTGGCACCCTTGCTCGCTCGCTTCCACGAGATGCACCGCGCCCGCTTCTCCTACGCCGAGGCGCACGCGCCGGTGGAGATCGTGACGCTGCGGCTCTCCGCCATCGGCCGCCTGCCCAAGCCGGCGGTGGCGACGGACGCGGCGCCGGCCGGTGAGCCGGTGAAGGGGCGCCGCGCGGTCGCGGGGGCCGAGTGGCCGGTGCTGGACCGCGACGCGCTGACCGCGGCGGAAGGCCCCGCGATCATCGAGGAAGCCTTCTCCACCCACCTGCTGCCACCCGGCTGGGCCTGCACCCTGGGCGCCGAGGGCGCGCTGATCCTGCGGAGGGCCGCGTGATGAACGCCATCGAGATCGAGGTCATCCGCAACGCCCTCGTCGCCGCGGCGGCGGAGATGGACGTGACGGTCTGGCGCACCAGCCGCTCCACCATCGTGCGCGAGCTGCTGGACTACTCCACCGCCGTGTTCGACGCGGAGGGGTGGAACCTGGCGCAGTCGGCGCGCATCCCGTCCCACCTCAACTCCATGAGCCACGGGTTGCGGACCGTGCTGGCGGACCACATCCCGGCCGGGGACTGGGACGAGGGCGACGTGGTCATCTTCAACGACCCCTATTGCGGCGGCCAGCACCTGCCGGACATCCTGGCCTTCCGCGCCGTCTTCCACGAGGGCGTGCGGATCGGCTTCGCGGGAACGCTCTGCCACCACATCGATGTCGGCGGCCTCGCCGCCGGCTCTTACGCCGCCAAGGCCACCGAGATCTTCCAGGAGGGGCTGCGCATCCCGCCGATCAAGCTGATCGAGCGCGGCCGCCGCAACGACGCCGTCTGGGCGATGATCCGCCAGAACATCCGCAAGCCCGACCTGCTGCTGGGCGACCTCTCCTCCCAGATCGCGAGCCTGGAGGTGGGCACGGCCGCGATCCTGCGCGCGGCCAAGCGCTTCGGCGCCGACAGGATGCTGGAAGCCGGGCGCCGCATCCTCGCGATGAGCGAGCAGGGGATGCGCGCCGCCATCGCCGCCATGCCCGACGGCACCTACGAGTTCACCGACCACCTCGACGATGACGGCATCACGCTCGACCGGCGCATCACCCTCCATGTGAAGCTGACCATCGCCGGCGACCGGGCGCATGTGGACCTCTCGGGCTGCTCGCCGCAGGTGCTGGGGCCGACCAACGCGACCCTCGCGAGCAGCCAGGCCGCGGTGATGTTCGCGCTGATGTGCTGCGCCGAGCCCGGCCTGCACATGAGCGCGGGCTGCTACCGCCCCATCACCGTCCACGCGCCCGCCGGGCTCTGCGTGAACGCCCAGGCGCCGGCGCCCGTGGTGCACCGCATCGCCATCGGCCACCGTCTGCTCAACGCCATGATGGGCGCGCTGCACCAGGCGATCCCGGACCGCATCCCGGCCGCCTATTACGGCAATTCCTACGTCACGACCTTCCAGACCATCGAGGGCAATGGCAACCGCGAGGTGCTGGTCGAGATCGAGATCGGCGGCAGCGGCGCGCACCCCGCGAAGGACGGCGTGAACGCCTATGCCGCCGGGATGCACAACAACAGCAACATCCCGATCGAGATGATCGAGAGCCAGATGCCGCTGACCGTCACCCGCTACGCGCTGCGCGATGGCAGCGGCGGCGCCGGCCGCTTCCGCGGCGGCCTCGGCCTGATCCGGGAATGGCGGGTGGACAGCGCGCGCTGCCTCTTCACCGCCAACATGGACCGCTTCGTCCACGCGCCCTACGGCCTCGCCGGCGGGCAGCCGGCCGCGCTGGGCGAGATGTGGCTGATCCGCGGCGAGGACCGCTTCCCCATCCCGCCCAAGACCGACAACCTCGATCTGCGGGCGGGGGACATCGTCCGGCTCGCGACCAGCGGCGGCGGCGGCTTCGGGGAGCCCGGCGCCCGGGCCCCGGAGGCGACGGCCCGCGACCGGCGCCTCGGCTACGCATGAGCTTCGATCCCCGGGCGCACCGCCTCGCCCCGCAGCGCTGGTTCGAGGATTTCGCCCTCGGCGAGCGCTTCCCGCTGCCCTCGCGCACCATGACGGAGGCGATCTTCCTGGCCTTCCAGGCGGCGAGCGGGGACAACCACCCGGTCCATTACGACGTGGAGTTCTGCCGGACCCGGGGCATGCCGCACATGCTCGCCCATGGCTTCCAGGTGCTGATCCAGAGCGCGGCGGGCGCCGGCCTGTTCCCCTTCATGGTCGAGGACAGCCTGAAGGGGTTCCTCGATCAGTCGAGCCGCTTCCTGCACCCCGTCTTCGTCGGCGACACGCTCTACCCCGTGCTCACCGTGGCGGAGCTCACGCCGCAGCGGAGCACGGGCATCCTCGGCATGGCCACGACCATCCACAACCAGAAGGGCGAGCTCGTCCTCGAGGGAACCCAGCGCTACCTGCTGCGCAAGCGCCCCGGTTGACCCCGCGCGCGGCCGGCAGCAGCCTGCCGGCCAGCGAGCAAGCTGGGGAGGAGCGACATGCGCGTCGCCGTCGTGGGCGCTGGGTTGATGGGCCACGCCATCGCGCTGGTCTGGGCCATGGGCGGGCACAGCGTCCGCATCACCGACAGCAGCGCCGAGACCCTCGCGCGCTCCAAGGGCCTGATGGAGACGGCCCTCTCCACCCTGGAGGAGGCCGGGCTCTCCAGGGGCTTCACCGCCGCGCAGCTCGCCCAGGCCGTGACGCGGCATGAGCGCCTCGCGGACTGCGTCGAGGGCGCGGAGCTGATCGTCGAGGCGATCATCGAGAAGCCCGAGGCGAAGCAGGCGCTCTATGCCCAGCTCCTCGACTGCGCGCCGCCGGAGGCCACGGTGGCGAGCAACACCAGCTACCTCGACGTCTTCCCGCTGATGCCGAAGGCGCTGCTGCGGCGGGCGATGATCGCGCACTGGTACACGCCGCCCTATCTCGTGGACCTGGTGGACCTCGTCCCCTCGCCGGAATGCGAACGCGGCCGCGTGCAGGCGGTGGAAGCGGCGCTGAAGACGATGGGCCAGGTCCCCATCACCATGGAGAAGTTCATCCCGGGCTACATCGCCAACCGCATCCAGGCGACCGTCCAGAACGAGGTGCAGCGCCTGATCGACGAGGGCTACGCGACGGCGGAGCAGGTGGACCTCGCCGTCATTCACGGCATCGCCCTGCGCATGCCGATCGTGGGCGTCATGGCGAAGGCCGACTTCACCGGCCTCAGGCTGCTGCAGGACACGTTCAGGAACGGGGTCTATCAGGCGCCGCCGCCGCGCGACCACTCCACCAGCATGGACAAGCTGATCGCGGAAGGGGCCACCGGCGTCATGTCCGGCCGCGGCTACTACGACTGGGGCGGGCGCGACCCGGCCGCGCTCTTCGAGGAGCGGGACCGCAAGCTCATCGCGCTCAAGAAGGCGCTGCGGGCGATCGGCAACATGGTGGAGGACCGCACGTGATTCGCTACGACCTCGAGGGCAGGACGGCGCTGGTGACCGGCGGCGCCTCCGGCATCGGCCTCGCCACCGCGATCATGCTGGCCGAGAATGGCTGCAAGGTCGCCATCAACCACCTGGCCGACGACGCCCGCGGGCCCGAGCAGGTGGAGGCGCTCACCGCCCGCGGCTTCGACGTCATCTCCGCCCCCGGCAATGTCGGCGACGCCGCCGATTGCGCGCGCATGGTGGACAAGGCCGCCGCCGATCTCGGGCGCCTCGACTTCCTGGTGAACAACGCCGGCACGCCGGGCACGCGCACCACCATCGCGCCCCATGAGCTCGACCGGCTGACGGAGGAGCTGTGGGAGCAGGTGATCGAGGTGAACCTGCTCGGCGTCTTCCGCTGCGCCAAGGCGGCGGCGCCGCATCTCCGGCAGACCGGCGGCGCCATCGTCTCCGTCGCCTCCATCGCCGGGATCAACTCGCCCGGCTCCTCCATGGCCTATGGCGCGACCAAGGCCGGGGTGATCTCCCTCACGAAGAACCTCGCCCGCGGCCTGGGGCCGGAGGTGCGGGTGAACGCCATCGCGCCCGGTGCCGTGAACTCCACCTGGCAGGTGGAGTGGACCAACGAGCAGCGCGCCTCCTCCATCGACAAGGCGGTGCTGAAGCGCCGCTGCGAGCCGGAGGACCTGGCCGAGGTGATGGTGTTCCTGCTCGCCGGGGCGCGGATGGTGACGGGCCAGACCGTCGTGGTGGATGGCGGCCTGACCCTCTGAGTCTCAGCCCGCAGTCCAGACGCAGGCCGGGTTGGCCGCGGTTCCCGTCAGGCGGGCCGACATCGAGCGCTCCATCGGCCCGTCGAAGCGGCAGAGGTTGCGGCCGTTGTTCGGCAGGCCCGCCCCTCGGATGCGGAACTCCGCGCTCCGCACGCCGACGGGAAGCCAGCTGCAGCCGTTCGAGTTCGGCTCGTAGGTCAGGGGCCCGGTCCGCCCGTTGTCGTTCCGGGTGCGCCAGTCAATCGTCACGTTCACCGTGAATTCGCCGGCGTTCTGGACGCAGAAGGCGAGCCGCTGCGTGGGCTGCTGGGCGAGGGCGGGGGAGGCGGCCGCGCCCATCAGGGCCAGGGCGGCGATCAGACGATGCATGACGCGGTTTCCTGTGTTGGCGCTTCGCAGGCTCGCGCAATGCAACCCCTGGCTGCAAGCGGCCTCTTTCAATGCCCGCCATCGGCGAGGCCGATGGCGGGCGCGGCGGCCGTCCTCGGCCGGGTCGCGTCAGTCGGGTGGCGTCGGCGCGCGCAGCGCCGCGACGCACTCGATCTCGATCAGGAACTCCGGCACCGGCAGGGCCGCCACCACCGCCGTGGTCCGCGCCGGCCGCGCGTCGGGTGGGAAGCTCCCGGCGTAGAGGCGGTTCATCTCCGCCACGTCGCCGGCGCGCGTCAGCCACACCGTCGTCTTGAGGACGCGGTCCATCGCGCTGCCGCCGGCTTCCAGCGCGGCCCGCAGGTTGCGGATCACCGCGTGGAACTGCGCGGCGAAGTCGTGGGGGATGCGGCCATCGGCCTCCACGGGGCCGGCCCCGGACACGTGCAGCACGCCGCCATGCGCCACGGCGAGGGAGAAGGGCGGGAAGCCGGGCGGCGCCGGCACGCGGGCGATGTCGTCGTTCATGCGCGGCAGCGCAGCACTCGGCTGGACGCGCGGCAAGCGCCGCCTATCCTGGCCGGCAAGCACCAGGAGAGACCGCATGCCTGCCGTGGACACCGACCGTTTCCTCAAGGACCTCAACGACCTCCGCGAGTTCGGCCGCTACAGGACCGGCGTCCACCGCCCGACCTACAGCCAGGAGGACATGGAGAGCCGCCGCTGGCTGATGGCGCGGATGGAGGAGGCGGGGCTCCACGCCGAGATGGACGGCATCGGCAACGTGTTCGGCCGGCACAAGGGCCCGGGGCCGCATCTGCTCGTGGGAAGCCACCTCGAATCCCAGAACCAGGCCGGCTGGCTCGACGGCGCGCTGGGCGTGATGGCGGGCGTGGCGCTGGCGCGGTCCGGCCTGCCGGTGGATGTGGTCGCCTTCGCCGACGAGGAAGGCCACTACGGCTCCTTCATCGGCTCCCGCAGCCTGATCGGCCTGCTGGAGGAGGAGGAGATCGACCGCCTCGCCAACAAGTACCACGGCAAGCCGCTGCGCACGGCGCTGCGCGAGGCGGGGCTGGAGGGGCGGCCGCGGCTGCGCCTCGACCCCGCGCGCTACCAGGGCTTCTTCGAGCTGCACATCGAGCAGGGGACGCAGCTCGAATCCCAGGGCCTGCGGGCCGGCGTGGTCACCGGCATCGTCGCCATCTGGCAGTTCCGCATCACGATCGAGGGCATGCAGGACCATGCCGGCGGCACCACCATGGCCGAGCGCAGGGATGCCGGGCTGACGGCCGTGCGCCTGCTCGCGCGGGTGGACCGCGAGTTCCCCATGGTCTGCGGCCCCCGCACCACCTGGACCTGCGGGCGCATCGCCCTCGACCCCGGCGCGCCCTCCATCATCCCGGGCCGGGCCGAGGTGCTGTTCCAGTTCCGCGACATCGACCCCGCCGTGCTGGAACGCCTGGAGGAGCGCCTGACGCGCATCGTGCAGGAGATGAACCGCACCGAACGCACCGTCTCGACGCTCGAGGCGATGAGCCGCTCCAAGCCCGCGCCCTGCGACGACGGCATGCAGGAGGCGCTGGCCCGCGCGGCCGAGAAGGAAGCGCCGGGCAAGTGGCAGCGCATGCCCTCGGGCGCCGGGCACGACGCGCAATACATGGCGCGCGTCATGCCCGCGGCGATGCTCTTCACCCCCTCGATCGGCGGCATCAGCCACCACTGGTCCGAGGACACGAAGCCCGAGGACCTGGCGCTGAACGTGAAGATCCTGGCCGAGGCGGCCGAGGACTATCTCCGCCGCTCCAACAAGGCGCCCTGAGGGGTGCGCGACGCCGCCCCCGACACCGCCCGCTTCCTCGCCGACCTGCACGAGCTGCGTCGGATCGGCGCGTTCCGCACCGGCGTCCATCGCCCGACCTACACGCCGGACGACATGCGCTCCCGCGAATGGCTGATGGCGAAGATGCGGGAGGTGGGGCTGGAGCCCGAGATGGACGGCATCGGCAACGTCATCGGGCGCCACAAGGGGCCGGGGCGGACGCTCCTCGCCGGCTCGCACATCGAGACGCAGGATGAGGCCGGCTGGCTCGACGGCGCGCTCGGCGTCGTCGCGGCGCTGGCGCTGGCGCGGGAAGGCCTGCCGGTGGACGTGATCGCCTTCGCCGACGAGGAGGGGCATTACGGCGATTTCCTCGGCAGCCGCAGCGCCATCGGCCTCGTCACCGAGGCCGAGATGGACGCCGCCCGCCACGCGACGCATGGCAAGCCCCTGCGCGAGGCGCTGCGGGAGGCCGGGCTCGAAGGGCGGCCGCGGCTGCGCCTCGATCCCGCGCGCTACGAGGGGTTCCTGGAACTCCATATCGAGCAGGGCTCCCAGCTGGAGGCGGCGGGGATGCGCTCGGGCCCGGTCACGGGGATCGTCGGCGTGCGCGTCTGGCGCATCCGCGCCCTCGGCCAGCAGGACCACACCGGTGGGACCACCATGGCCGAGCGGAAGGACGCGGCGGTCGCGGCCATGCGGGTGCTCGCGGCCATCGACGACCAGTTCCCGATGCTGGCCGGGCCCCGCACCACCTGGACCTGCGGGCGCATCGCGCTGACGCCCAACGCGCCGCACGTCATCGCCGGCGAGGCGGAGATGATCTTCCAGTTCCGCGACCTCTCGGAGGAGGTGCTGGACCGGCTGGAGGAGCGCCTGCGCCGCATCGTGCAGGAGGTGGACCGGCGGGACCGCTGCGCCGTCACGCTCGAACCCGTCAGCCGCGCCGCCGCCGCGCCCTCGGCCCCCGCCTTCCACGCCGCCATCTGCCGCGCGGCCGAGCGGCACGCGCCGGGCGCCTGGGCCGCGATGCCGTCCGGCGCCATCCACGACGCGCAATGGATGGCGCGGGTGATGCCGGCCGCGATGCTGTTCACGCCCTCCATCGGCGGGATCAGCCACCACTGGACCGAGGACACCGCGGCGGCGGATCTGGAGCTGTCGCTCCGCATCCTTCACGACGCCGCGCGGGAGATCCTGGCGGCCTGACGCGGACGGCGCGGAAGCGGCCGGCGCCAAGGGGGGCGCCGGGGCCGGCCGTGCGCGTGTCCGGTCCCGGGGACTGGCGGGGCGTCCCCCCGCGGGCAGGAGGGCGCCCCGTGGCGGCCGGTCGTCGCGGCTCAGGGCGTGTGGGTGGCGAACTCCGCGGGGCTCGTGATCTCGACCAGCTCCAGGTCGTCGCTGTGAGCGATCTCCCGGTGGCGGATGCGGGCGGGCTGGAGGACGCTGCTGCCCGCTTGCAGCAGCACTTCGCCGATGTCCTCGTATTCGAAGCGGACCCAGCCCTTCACCACCCAGACCATCTGGAAGTCGAGCTCGTGCCAGTGCCATTTCGGCTCCGCATGGGTGCCGGGGACGGCGCGGATGACATGGGCGCCGAAGCGCCCCCCCGTCGCCTCGCGGATGCCGAGGTCGCCATAGGCGAAGAAGGCCCGCAGCCCGGTGTCGAAGGCGCGGTCCCGGGCGTGGCTGACGGTGGTGCGGGCCGGCGGGGTCGGGCTGCCATCCATGGCCGTTGTCCTCCTCTGTTGGTCGGTGGGTGCGTCGCGGGCAATGGCGGGGACGGCCGGGGGGCGGTCCCGCCGCGCCTCGGGCCGTGTCAGGCGATGGGCACGCCGATGTGCCGCGCGAAGCCGGCGCGCGCCGACATGGCCGCGTGCAGCGCCTTCAGCCTGGGGCTCTCCGTCCGGGCGATCGGGAAATGCAGCCAGCGATGGAGGTAGGGCGCGATGGCGATGTCGGCGAGCGAGAGGGACTCGCCGCCGAGCCAGGTCTGGCCCTCGAGCGCGGCCTCCACGATGTTCCAGTAGCCCTGCGCCTCGGCCACGGCGCGGGCGAGGGCGGCCATGTCCCGCTCCGGCTCGGGCGTGCGGTAGAGGGTGAAGAGGATCGTCGTCATCGGCCCGTTGAGGTGGCCGAGCTGCCAGTCCATCCACCGCTCGATGCGGGCCCGCGCGCGCGGGTCGGCCGGGTGCAGCGGGCTGCCGGGGGCGTGGCGCCCGACCAGGTAGCGCAGGATGGTGTTGCTCTCCCACAGGGAGAACCCGTCCGGCTCCTCGATGGTGGGCACGCGGGCCATGGGGTTCATCGCGAGATAGGCGGCCTCGTTCACGCGGCCGAAGCTGCCGCCGGCGTCCACGCGCTCGAACGGCAATCCGAGCTCCTCGCAGAGCCACAGCACCTTCATCACGTTGGACGAGCTCGCCCGTCCCCAGATCTTCAGCATTCGCGCCGTCCCTCCCATGCGTCGCGCGACAGGCTAAGCCCCGCCGCCCCGGTTGCGGAAGGGCGGGCCGGGGCGGAAACTCCGGCCCATGTCGGGTGCCCTGCTGATCCTGCTGCTCACCGCCGGCGCGCCGCTCTTCGCGCGCGGGACGGAAGGGTGGTTCAACCTCGTCCCCTGCGAGCTCTGCCTGTGGCAGCGCTGGCCCTACTGGGCGGCGGCGGTGGCGGCGCTCGGCGCCCTGCTGCTGTGGCGGCGGGGCGGGCGGCGGCTGCTGTGGCTGGCGGCGGCGGCGGCCGGCGTCTCGGCCGCCATCGGGGCGTTCCATGTGGGGGTGGAGTTCGGCTGGTGGCCCTCGCCCCTGCCGGGCTGCCGCGTCGCCGCCTCCGGCGCCGCGCGCAGCGTGGACGACCTGATGTCGAGCCTCGGCGCGGCGCCGGCCAAGCCCTGCGACGAGCCCGCCTACCTCATTCCCGGCCTGCCGCTTTCCATGGCCGCCATGAACCTCATCTACGGGTCGGGGGTCGCGCTGCTCGCGGCCCTGATCGCCCGCCGTCCGGAGAAGCCCGCATGACCACCACGCCCCGCCGCTACCTCGAACAAGTGATCCGCGTGGACCATGCCGGGGAGTATGGCGCGAAGCGCATCTACCAGGGGCAGCTCGCCGTGCTGCGCGGCACGAAGCACGAGCCCACGATCCGCCACATGCAGGAGCAGGAGCAGGAGCACCTCGACACCTTCTCCCGCCTGATCCGGGAGCGCCGGGTGCGCCCGACGGCGCTGCTGCCCTTCTGGCATGTGGCGGGCTTCGCCCTCGGCGCCGCGACGGCCGCCATGGGTGCCCGCGCGGCGATGGCCTGCACCGTCGCGGTCGAGGAAGCCATCGACGAGCACTACCAGGAGCAGCACCGCCGCCTGGGCGAGGACGAGTCGGCCCTGAAGGCCGACATCCAGAGGTTCCGCGACGAGGAGCTGGAGCACCGGGACATCGGCCTGGCCAACGAGGCGGAGCTGACGCCGGGCTACCGGCTGCTCTCGGGGGCCATCAAGCTTGGCTGCAAGATCGCGATCAAGGTGGCGGAGAAGGTCTGAGCGCCGGGCGACTGCCGCTGTCTTGGGCAGAAGTGGCACGTTTCTTGTTAGGCGGCCGGCCGCGCCGCATTGACCTTGGCGCCCGCCACCCCTCATAGACGTGGCGTGGACACCCATACCCCCACCTCCGGCCTCGCCAGCGCCCGCCGCGTGCTCGCCCTCGAAGCGGCCGCGCTGTCGGCCCTGCGCGATGCGCTCGACGCGCGCTTCGACGATGCGGTGGCGCTGCTCGCCGGCACGACCGGGCGCGTCGTCGTCTCCGGCATGGGCAAGTCCGGCCATGTCGCGCGGAAGATCGCCGCCACCCTCGCGTCCACCGGCACGCCGTCGCAATTCGTCCATCCGGGAGAAGCCAGCCACGGCGATCTCGGCATGATCGTCCGCGGCGACTCGGTCCTCGCGCTGTCGAACTCCGGCGAGACGCAGGAGCTGTCGGACCTCGTCGCCCACACCCGCCGCTTCGGCATCCCGCTCGTCGCCATCACCGGGCGCGCGGGGTCGAGCCTCACGCGCGACTCGGACGTGGCGCTCGTGCTGCCGCCGGCGGAGGAGGCCTGCCCCATGGGCCTCGCCCCCACCACCTCCACGACCATGCAGATGGCGCTGGGCGACGCCCTGGCGGTGGCGCTGCTCGAGCGGCGGGGCTTCACCGCGGCCGATTTCCGCGTCTTCCACCCGGGCGGCAAGCTCGGCGCCCAGCTCTCCCGCGTCGCCGACCTCATGCACACCGAGATGCCGCTCGGCCGCCCCGACATGCCGATGGAGGAGGCGATCGTCGCCATGACGGCGGGCCGCTTCGGCTGCCTCGGCGTCCTCGACGCGGCCGGGCACCTCGCGGGCATCATCACCGACGGCGACCTCCGCCGCGCGCTCCGCGCGGGCAGCGGCCAGGCCCTGATGGCCCGCCGCGCGGGCGAGGTGATGACCGCCGATCCGCGCCACATCACCCCGGACGCGCTGGCCGTCGAGGCGCTGCGCGTCATGAACGAGCGCAGCATCACCGCCCTGTTCGTGGTCGAGGCCGGCCGCCCGGTCGGCATCCTCCACATCCACGACCTGCTGCGGGGCGGCGTCGCCTGATGGCCGAGGCCCCGCCCCTCCGCGCGCCGGCCCGGGTGCTGGCCGAGGCCGCCGCGCCGAGACCGGAGCCCGCGCCCCGCGCGGAGGCCGCCAACCTGCGC